>NZ_JBNXVS010000080.1:0-15154 GCF_050565655.1 Nodosilinea sp. AN01ver1
ATGATCTTTTCCCGGAAGTCAAGTGAGTAGGCTTTCATCACACTCTCCTAAAGGAAAACCAAGACTGTAGCGTGCGCAGTATTTCCTCTACTTTGATCGTACCTCGCCCATTCAGGAACCGCTATATTGGCCAATAAACATAGCTCTGTAACAAAGCAAGTATTATGATACCAATAAAACTTAGTAAGACCACACGTATTTTTAGCATATCACTAGCTGTAATTTTGGCCATAGAACTTTTTGCCCGCTTTGGCCTCGGGCTAGGCACACCGCCTTTGACAATTGGGCATCCTACCATCGAGTACATGTTTAAGCCTGGGCAGGATGTCTACCGTTTTGGCAATCATATTCTTATTAACCAGTATGGAATGCGATCAGAGGATTTTCCTGCTGAGCACTCAGGTCCTGATGAGATCAGAGTTATGGTGTTTGGGGACTCAATTTTAAACGGAGGTAGTCAAATCGGCCATGAAAATTTAGCGACAACGCTGCTTTCGCAACAGTTAGCCCAGAGCCAAAATAGGCGGGTAACCGTTGGTAACATATCAGCAGGAAGCTGGGGGCCAGGTAATTGGTTAGCTTATGCAAAGGAGTATGGTTTCTTTGATGCCGATATTGTCCTGTTAGTATTATCTAGTGATGATTATGCTGACAATCCTTCCTTTGCCCCTCTCAACTTGAATACTCATCCAGTCCGTCGTCCTAAATCTGCACTCACAGAAGCTCTAAGCCGTTATCTACCCATGTTTTGGAATAAGTGGATGGCTAGGAGAAATAAAAACCACGATGAAAACCAAACCGTGACCCAAGAGGCTAGTCCAGAGGACATTGAGCAAGGGTTACAAGATTTGAGGGACTTTCTAACCTTAGCTAGGACCGAATCTCAAACAGTGATAGTTTTTTTGCACTTAGAAAAACAGGCACTGGAATTGGGACACATCAAGGAGGGATATTACAAGATTGCCGAATTATGTGAGCAATTGGGCATTTCAGCAATTTCCTTAGAGCCATTCTATCGGGAATCTATCAGCCATGGTGTTGACATCTATAGAGATAAAATCCACATGAACAAAGCTGGCCAAAAAGTACTAGCCGATGCAATCTTATCAAGTTTAGAGGAGCGAGTACCGCTTGACAAAAAGTTGACTGATGATAGATGAGAAGCCTAGGCTGCTTGTCTTATCTGAGGTATGGTGAGCAAATTCTGCTACCAAATGCTGATTAGATTGATTATTTTTTAGATTTGTTGTTTTGTTGAGTCTTGGAATATTCTAAAGAAAGAGGCTTTCCAGACAAAATTTCTTGATAAGTCTGAGCTAGCTGTAGAGAAATGTGAGGCCAGTTGTATTGTTCTTGAGCTAGTTGTTGAGCGTTCTGCCCCATTTTCTGCCTCAGATCTGGTGATGTCAATAATTTAGCTAGGGCAGGAACCCAATCACTAGAGTATCCTGGCACAACTAAACCAGCAGTCGCCGCTTGAATTGCTGGGGAAATTTGTATATCTGGGGTAATTACCACGGGTAGGCCAGCCGCGAGAGCTTCAGCTACAGCAACGCCAAAGTTTTCTGAATAGGACGGTAACGCAAATAGGTCAGAACCTTGAAGCAAGATATCTTTAGCTACGCCAGAGGCGAACCCAGCAAAGGTAACACTTTTGGAAATTTTTAGGGTGCGGGCTAAGGCTTTGAGACGATCGCAGTACCCGGTGTCTCCGGCACCTGCCAGCAAAAGGTGATAATTATGAGGTTTTGGATTGAGTTGGGCAAAGACCTTTAGCAAAAAATCGGGGCGTTTTTTCTCATGTAAACGTGACAAAAATAGAATGACCTTGCAGTCGAGTGGTAGATGATAGTGATCGCGCAACTGTTGTGATGCATTGGCGATAACGGGTGCAGCCTTGACCCCCAAGGGTAAGACTATAGTAGGAGCGAGAACCCCAAAGCGATGAGCATCCTCGGCTTCGGCCGAGGTGGTGCAATGAATCGCAGCAGCCCGGTTTAGGGTAGGCCGCTCTATCAATCGACTGTAGATTTGTTTCTTGCGCTGGCTTTGTTGAAGTGCCCAGGGAGAAAGCTGGCCAATAGTTCGAGTGATGTACGGAATATGGTAGTGATAGGCTAACTTTGCCGCTACAGTTGGAGCAAAGCAAAAAAGATAGTGGTTGTGAATGATGTCATATTTACTCAGATGCGCAATAAACCACCGAGTTAACTCAACAGACGGAATAAACTCCTTAAACCGGGCCAATCGAGAGAAAAACCAAACCGGGATACCGTTGTAGTCAACCTGACAACCGGTTGGCACATCCAGCAAACCAGCTTCATCATCATTGGTCGTAGCTATTTCAGCGTCTATGCCAAAATCTCGCAGGGCACGAACCGTATTAAGGGCCACTTGGGTTGGTCCACCTAACTTATAGCTCAGCGACGGCAGCACGTGAAGAACTTTCATATTACGATGCTGCCAGATCAAATTCTTTGAGTAAAGCTGACAAGTTAGCCTGAAATCTGGGGAATCCATAAGTTGCATCTACCTTTTCCCGCAAAATCTCTGGCTTATAGAGAATAGGGTGTGGCGACTTACCCTGAAGAATCTCTATCAAAGTACTGGCTATTTCTTTCACGTTTTCAGGATCAACCAAAACCCCCAATTCTCCATTACGTAGCGCATCGATAGCGCCATCTTGGTTGCCCCCGACCGTAGGCTTGCCGCAAGCTAAGGCTTCAAGGTAGACAATGCCAAAGCCTTCGCTTTTGCTGGGCATAGCAAAGACGTCGCAGAGGTTGTAGTGGTCACATAACTCATTGTCAGACACAAAACCAGCTAATGTCACGCAGTCTTGCAGATCTAATTCGGCAATCATCTGTTCAATACGTGGGCGATCGCTGCCTTTTCCGACCAAGATATAGTGAATCGTGGGCAAAGCCCGACGGATCTCCGGCAAAGCTTTTATGATTTGATCATACCCCTTATGACGTTCGCTACTGCTAAGTCGGGATACCGTTAAGATAACAGGCTGCTCAATATGCAATTGGTAACGCTTTAGTAATACTGGTGATTTAGCCGCAATTTTAAATCGCTTTGTTTCGAAAGTGTTGGGTAAAACCACAACCTGATTTTCGTCCAGGTTTTGTTCAATTAAAAGTCGACTGCGAGTGTAATGGCTAACAGCAAGGATAAGATCGGCATGACGCAATGATGCTTTCAACAAAGGGGCTCGAATATTCCAAGCATCTACTCCATGGGCTACAGTCCAATAGGGTATGCCAAGAAACCGCTTTAGTCCGTAGGCTACAGGAATGAAATTAAGGTGAGTAGTGAAAATTAGTTGAGGCCGCTTCAAACATCCCCAGAGCAAGAGGCTAATTGCATAAGCAACTGTTCGCAAAGCCTTAGGCCAACCTCCAAAACAATGAAAACGAAAATTTGGCCACATTTCAGTGCTTAAGGCTACCTGACGATCGTGCTTGAGAAAGACCTCGGAATGTTTAAAGATCGCAGTAGATCGGATAGCCCGTAACAGGAAGTCAGAATATACCTGTATACCGCCCTTAAACTCAAACATATTGGGTATCCATAGATGTAAGATACCTTTTGAAGTAGGATTGAGAGGTGTCAGATGGTCTTGAACAGGTTTATCCATGGAGAAGATGATTAAGAGCAAATGATAAACGAGTTTTAGAATCCACCATCGAGCAATTCTGAAACTTTTCCCAAAAATTTCTGTCGATAATTCTCCCAAGTAAGGCGTTCTGCACGACGTCTGGCAGCAACCCCCATAGACGCTAACTTTTTAGGATTTTGGTAACACCACTCCAGCTTTTCCTGAAGTGCGTCAGCATCACGAATAGGGACAATAAAGCCTTCGACTCCATCAGTAATAATCTCAGGTCCAGCGGCGTTGGGGGTAGTGATTATAGGAACTCCACAGGCCATAGCTTCAAGCTGCACAAGGCTCAAACCTTCGACCAAAGATGGCAACACAAACACGCTAGCACTACAGTAATGTTTACTCAGGCTAGCATGGGGAACGCTGGGTAGATAGTGAATGTGATCTCGATATATCTCTAGCCACCCTTGGGGAAATTCGTTAACCCCAACCAACTTCAGTTCAGCATCGCGGAGTTGAAGGGTTTTCCATGCCTGCAATAAATAGTGGACGCCTTTTCGGGGGCCAACTCGACCTACAAATAGTGCGCGAAACGTCGTATCGCGCTTGGGCTGAGGTCGAAAATAATCAACTGGTGCGCCATAAGGAATCACTGAGATGCGCTCTGGTGCTATTCCCACCTGCAAGAGCGACTGCTGCGTCATAGAAGAAGGCACAAAGATATGATCGGCTAACTCAATTTCTTGATCTTTGCGCTCGAGCTTCCATGCTGGTTCATTTACAGCTTGTAAAGACGAAGCAAGTTCTGGAAAAAGATTAGCTTCGTCTTGTTGAATCTGGCGGCTTGTGCGGTGAAACACAATCGGTAATTCATAGAAACAGGTTATACCTCGCTGTTTAGCCACTTTAAATGTAGAGGCTGCACTATCTTCATAGGCATAAATGACATCAACATGATCGAGATGGTGCTTTGCTACATGGTGATCTAGGGAGGTGTAAACCCAGTCTATAGGCCCATGTTTCCCTAGGCCCAGGTGAGCACTGAGGCCCGACTTTACTAAAGAAACTCTCAAGGCTTCTTTCCAAGCATGAGTCCGTAGGACTGCATGCTCAGGGGCAACCCAAGTACGTCGTTCTAGCTCTCGACTGAGAGATCGCTCTATAGAACTAGGCAGTAGTTGAATGGCCTGAGCTAATCGACCTTTGGGGTTGTAGGCGATTGTTGTAATCACCTCGTGCAGCAGGTCTGCCTCGGCTATTGCAATCGCAGCATTGCGAGCAAAAGGGTTACTGGTGTGATGCACTAGGGATATGCGTCGGATACCCATAGAGAAGACCTGGTTGTTGAGCTTTTTGCCATTGGTCTACACGCTGTAGGTGGGGAAACAAGAGGATGAATCCGTAGAAAAACCAGTGGTAAACGTTAGCAGTATGGTTATAAACCATTTGAGAAATGAGTGTTATACCTTGATAGACAAAAGCGCTAAGGGCCAACTGTCGCAAAAATGGGTGATTGAGCTTAAGATAAACCTTAAAAAGGGAATACAGCAGCACAAGCCGCAACCCATACCACAGAGAAAACCCAATCGGCCCGACTTCTAGGGCAATACGACCCATTTCGCTCTCATAGTAAACTGGAATGACTTCTCCTGCCGAAAGATGAAATATCTTACGCAGCATAGAGTTACCTTGAAAAGTCGCCCCCAATCCATAGCCATCAAATCCTTTGAACTTAAAGTTGGTAAAGGGCTGAATAAAACTATTAGTTATTCGTCCGGATACATCCTCATTCTCAGTTGCTCGCGTGAAAAACGAATCAAATGCGTACCGAAAGCTTTGAGTAACAACAACAAAGCCAACTACTGTTGGCAAAAATATTTTACGTACACTACGAAAAAAATTAGAGAAGTTAGTTAGTGCTTGAATGCCTAAGTAACCCAAAATCATTAAGATGGATCCAAAGATCACACTTCTTGACAAGGTCATAAAAGAAGTGATGGCTAGTAGGACTACCTCGGTTAGGGTCAGAAGTTGCCATAGTCGGGGTTGAGGGCGGGTCAGCATAGGCAACAATAGACATAGGCAGGCTAGCAGGTAGGTTGTATAACCTGACAGATAAGAGAATGTTCCTGTTACCCGGACAGTACCTAGGCCAGAGACAGCTATACCTGGGGCTTCATCGCCCCAAGCGTAAACATTCAAAGGACTAGTTGGCGGGCTAAAGAATTGAGCAATTGCCAATAGGCCCACTGGAATAAGCAGGAGTAAGTAGTTACGAATAAACTGGTATAGCTCCTCCTCAGTCTCAAATATTTGAGGTACTAGCCAAATGAGAGGTATGTAGAGAAAATAATTTTTGAGGCCAAAAAGGCCAATGACTATTGAACCCAGACTGGGGTTAAAAGCTTGCAGACTTCCCCAAACCGCCATACAAGCTAATAACATCAGAACGATTGGGGTTTTAGTGAAAACCCGATTTTGACCTTGAGAAAATAAGAAATAACGTAGGTAAGCACCAATTAAAACAAAATCTTTAAGGAAGTAAATAAACTGACTTGCTTGGGGAAGTACCCATTTGCGTAGAGCCCCCTCCAGCACGACCAAAATTAAAATAGCTTTGACAGAACGCCGCCAGTCTTGGGCAGCAAGTAGGATAACTAAGCTAAGAGCAACAGAAGCTAAAAGTACATTGCTCATGAAAGCGCCTCCTCTAAAACTTGGAGATAGGCTTTAGCTACGGTAGCCTGATGATGTTTTCGCAAATGGCTAGAAGCGTTTTCTCGATACCGAGCAAGTAAAGCAGGCTGAGTTAGCAATTGCTCTAGCGCTTGAGCTAAAGCCGACTGATCGCCATTAGGAAACGTAGGGCCACAATTGCCAATAGCCTCCTTAAGTCCGCCCCCTGATGAGCCCACAGCCACACAGCCGCAAGCAATGCCTTCTAACGCCACCACACCAAAAGGTTCGTGCCAACGCGAAGGAACGACTAAAATTTGGTGCTCGTTGAGTAAGCGAACTAGCTCATCGCCAACTTTTGAGCCAACAAAAGTAACCTGAGTGTCTATTGCTAGGTCTTGAGCCTGCTGCCGTAGGAGCATATCATCTTCGCCCGTACCAATGACCGTAAGCCGAGGAAAGAGATCCTTTTTCTTAAGGTCTGCGATCGCGCTTAGCAGCAAATCTAAACCTTTATCGGAGACCAAACGCCCTAGAAAAACTAATTCCTTGGTGCGCGATACATCTGTTAGACAATAAAATAGGTTATCTCGGTAAGGGTTAGGAATCAGGATTGAGGGATGTTTGAGATGATCAGCGATAGGCTGACTGATGGCAATTGAAGTGGAAAATTTCACCATAAAAAGCTTTAACTTCGTCAGCCAGGTAGACTGCTGACTGGGATGTTGGAGCCAGGTTTGGTGACGAATGACCCAAGGGGTTTGAGTCAATAAGATGGCCCAGGCTTGTTTCAGAAGCATGCCGTTTTGGAGGCACACATCACACCAGAGTATTAGCGCTAGCAGCTGAGTTTGACTAGGACGACGGATAACTGGAAAAGGAAACTGCTTTTCCTTACCATTTTCTGATACGTTGAGAGTATGAGTGATTAGCTTAACTTGATGCCCTAGTCGAATAAATTCACGGGCCAGAATCTCAGCATTTGTCTCGCTGCCACCTAAACTAGGATAGAAAAAACGAGACGAAATCAAAATATTCATGAGCCATTAGATTGAGACTTTCTTCGAATCCAAAGACACAAAATATCTCCTGGTAAATCATCCTTTAGGAAAACCGTAGCCAACGATGAAAGTAGTTTAAGGCTAGGACGTGACGTTACTGATGTAGACTTCGGAAATGTCCACGATTCAATAATTTCAAGATCATGTAACATTAGTAGACGCTTAAGAGGCTCTAGGAAAACAGGATAGATGTGAGTGGGTTCACCCTTAGTATCAAACTGTCGCAGATTGCCGGTCAAAAGCAAACGTATACGACATAGAACAGAATGTAAATTAGGAGTCGTCAATAGAAGATAGCCGTCATGGTTAAGAAACTCGGCGACATGACGCAAAAACCGACCTGGATTTTCTAGATGCTCAATTACCTCAATAGAAGTAATTAGATCAAAGGTTTGTCCTTCAAGTCCAATAGTGCCATAATCAAGATCGGCCACAACAAATTTACCTTTTGATGCCTGGAATCGCTCTACATCTTTATCTACACCGTACAGATTGTGATAGCCAGAGTTTCCTAATCGCTCTAACCAGGCACCTGCACCCGCACCAAGATCAAGAATGCTTGAGTTCTTGTCAAACTTAGCCTCAACGGCAAGGGCTAAGAACTCATGGAGTCCTTTAACCATGGTAAATTCAGTTAATGCATGATTCATAGGCTACTATTTCTCGACTTCCAAACAATCGTTAGAATATTAGCACTAAATCGTCGACCCCGGAATGGGTCAATTTTTTGTCAATGATATTGAGGAAACTTTGGAGTTCTCCCTAAATTTTTGAATAAAAATTCGGGGTTCATAAAATCTTGATTCTTTAAGTATTCGAGAAATATCTTGACGAACTAATGCAGTGATGTGGGTAGGGCATGGTGATTCACTAAAATCAGCAAAATAATTACAGATGACTAGAGCAAGGATCGAAAGCTAGCTTTCATTGTTAGGGGTACTAAAAATTAAGAGTCTGCCAGGCTTAAGCAGCCTAAGCCATTCTCGACCAGTAGCCCTAAGATTTTCAAGGTGTTAAATAACCTTTGCTAAAACAATGGTGTCGAATATTTCGTTTTTCAGATCTAAGGAATTGCTTAGTAGATCTAGCTGCATCCATACAACAGCGGGATCAAGAGGTTGCGGCTTTGGTTTAGATATCTACTGCTATGACAAATTCAAAAAGGTTTAAATCTAGCAGTCGGTGAGTTAATAATCCCTGTTCTGCCCCAGCCAAGAGCCGCTTCTGATTCGGAATGCTATTTGAGCAAAATTTTCAAAACGAGCATAGACAACTGAATTGCTAATGCCGACACTGAAATCAGCTAAAAATTTCTCTGCTACTGTAAGGTTGTTGGGGTTAATGATCATTGATCCATAGTTAAATTGCATTTAAACTGTAGAGAAGAGCATTGTATGCCTGAGCCTGAGCCCTTAAATTATGGACCTGATACCAAGAATAGGCATTATCTGCGATCGACTGCATCAATGCCAGATCCTTTTTTTCAGTGTTGTATTGTGCTGAAAGAGCGTAATGCTTACCAGGTTGTAATCCCTCTTCATAGAGATCGGACATAGTGGCGCTAATGGGTATGACTCGGTGGGCACAGTACGCTGCGAAAATTGTGGATTTACCAAGAAATGTAGGACTATAGTTGAAAAAACCTGCTATGGAGCCGGAGAGAATGACAGAAATCTTTTCGCTGGAAAGGCAACCCATAGCGGTAATCGGTACAGTACCTATATTGGCGGGAAGTGAGCTAAGGGGAGGGCCAATGTCAAGAATCTTTTGTACATCTAGGTATTGGCAAATTTGGCGCAACTGCTCTAATGAATCTTCGTAGACTTTAGTGCGTTTGCTGCATCCTCCAAAAACGACGAGACGGCAGGCACGCTCAGACAAGCTGGAAGGGTTTTGTAGCTCGCCTACGGTTGAAAAGACAGGAAGTGTTGGAATAGTCGCAAACCGTTCTGGCGCATAGTTCTGAAGTAGCTCTGCGTAAGAATGCTTGCTAGTAAGGATACGATCGCTCAACAAAACCAATCGTTTCGCTAATTGATGCTGCGAACCTGAAAGCCAAAAGGCACTCGTCCAGGGCAGACCTGATGCTGCTACCTCATGAAACATTGTGATCAAGCACGCTTTTGGATAACTAGCTTTCCAGTGGAGCAAACCATCGACCAGCCATTTAGGGCAACCTCGCTTAGCATAGCCATAGCCTACGTAGTGCAACAGTACAGTCTTTACACAACGAACTTGCACTAACTGAGCAAATAATACTTTTGCTGACCGTTCCGTAACCTTGGTGGTGTAAAACCCATCTAGTTGATTATCGCCAACCCAGGTGGGATCTCCTACCACAAAATGAGTTTCAACACTAAAATCCGACCGAAGTTGACGAGCTAGGGCAAGGGCGTAATCACCTACCCCATCAATAGAGGGAGGAAGGCGTGGAATTACGGAAATAACTCGCCATGATTTTCTCGAGTTAGCCAGTCGCACTATAATTTAGGGTTTTTAAGGATTAGATGGAATAGGCCAATTAATAAGAATGCAGAGTAATATTTGGCCTTATTCTGCGCCTTCAGCATTTGCATTTACAACCGCCTGCAATCTAATTGATATAACCATACATTTTTAATTCACTATGTGCTAGTTTTTCTGCTGAGTGTAGTTCCGATTGATCTCGACTTTTGTGTTTTCCAATTGAGCTAGACGATGCTTTTCGCAACCTTTTGATGAAACGTTTATCAAAATCTACATCTAAGAAATTGGTTATTTTTTGGCCAATGACTATAGGTTGAGTTACCAACTCTTCATATTTTATCTGTAGAACCCGACTACCGAGAGTCACATCCCTTTTAGAAAAGAAATCGTCACAGCGTTTGACCATTTCTTTCCACATCCAAATTGACCGCACATACTCTGAAGCTTGAATAAACTCATCAGCTTCACTTGATTCAACCCACCAAGGTATGTATTGATTTTTGCAAAAGTAGCCTAGTGGTGATTCTGATGTACGATGACTACTTAATTTCTCATCAGTCAATGAACCATAGGTTTCAACTAACGAATTGGCACAATCTCGGCCATCACGAATCAAATAAATGATTTTACATTCGGGAAGTGCTCTATAAACAAATTCAGGGGTAAAACTAAAAAAGGGTTCTTTATAAACAAGTCTTTTTATCTGATGATTGCGCTGAAAAATCTCTTTTAACTCCTTAAAGGTTAAAGAGCCAGAAAGAAAATGTTGAATTGCTTTTGCTCGAGATCCTGAATAAGCATCAAGATAGACATTTAGAGTAGATTCTAAAGCATAGTCCATACACTTTTGGCTGATGTTGGTGAATTCCTGAGTGGCAATAAGGTGAATAACAGGAACCGGAAAAGATATACCCGACAAACATTCGGTATAAGGAAGCACGTTCAAGCAGCTCATCAAAAAGGTAGTTCCTGATCGTGGACATCCTAATACAGCAACATAGCCTAAACCCATATCTATCAATCTTTGTTATTACTTCTCAAGATCATCAACAGTAACAGTAACAGTAACAGTCAGAATAAAGTTTTCCTTGACTAAAAGTCCTTGTTCAAGTTTTTTCTAGGCTGAGAAAGAGTCCTGATTTATAGCGTTTGCGAAACACTTTTTTCGCATGATTATACAACTCAAGGTCCAGCAAATTTGCCTCTAAAATGACATCCCTACTCTTTTGATCTAAATCATCTAATTTGGGCCGATTTTGAGTAACTTTCGAAAGATCTTTAACTTTAAAGTTCGAAAGATTTAAATCCTTTGACAGTATTTCTTGGCAAAAGTCTATATTCTCTAAGAAACCAAAAAAGTTGTAATGAAACTCAAGATTTTTTTTGGCATGCTTAAGAATAGTTCCTGCCGCGATCTTTCTTGGTAAAATTTTTGAAATTTTGTTGCATGGAAACCCTGCAATGAACTTTGTTTGTATGTTTTTATACTTTTCGTGTTTATAAAATTCGCCGATGGAATATCTTTTTACATCTTCTAGGTTAGGATGTCGGTAGTGTAGTGTATCACATTGCCGCACGAAGTAATAATATGAAACTGCCCGATCTAGAGGTTCTCTTAAGATCACAAAATAATATTTTCTATTACTATTCCTCAAAAAATGGTGGACTCCATAAGGATAATGCCCTTCCAAGAAACTGATATTGCCAATATCCTTTAGGAAAATGCTTGCAAACCCCGTGAACCTGTATCTTTCAATATCTTGACTTACAATTAAGCTTTTCTTAATTGATGTGCCACCAGTTTTTGGTATATGGGTGAAAAGTATAATAGTTTGGTTCACAAACAATGATGTATTTCCATGAGTAGTACAAACTTACAAAAGGTAATCTTTTGGAAAAACCTGACTATATTTCCAAGTACTAGACTTGTTTGATTTTGCGCTTATATAATCTCCATGTTGTGTTTTGTTGGGAGAGTTAAATACTATACTAAATAGCTCTTACGCAGCTATCTTGATGCGATAAATATAGAAAGTTGCAATTTCTTCAGCTTTCTTTTAGGCCCACTTACCAATGACTCATCTTTGATAAGCAGGCAATTTAGCTCCTCTACGATGGATAAACCACGTAATAAGACTGATCGACTCTGGTGAAATTCTCTACTAGATTGCTCACAGCTAAAATAATTAACTGCAGCAATGAGTAATCGCAGTATCAAAAATACATCTTTAGCTTTCTGAATACACTGCTTAACCGTTGCATCTAGAAAATTGAGTAACGTATTTATGTGGACATTTATAACACCAATATCCATGAGCGTAACTCATTATACGATTATCACCTTGGATTTGGAAGAGCCTTCCAAATCAGATTGAATCACCAATTCCTTTAGATATCTTTCAGCGATCGCTTCCCAGGAGAAGTGCTGATAATACTTGGTTGGCCAGGAAGCCAGATCAGAACTGTTAGTAAGAGTTTCCAATGTTGGGGGAAAGGGTTGCAATCGACTGCCCAGCAAGGAGCGCAAGTCCTCTACACCACCTGCTGTCGTTGCAAAAACGGGCATACCTGATTCCAACATTTCATTTAGGCAAAGCCCCCAACCTTCTACACGGCTACTAAATAGTCCCACGTGGTGATTAGCTAGTAGGTCAAAAAGCTCTATTCTACTAAACTTTGGAATAATATTAACGCGACTATTCTTACTCAATTTGGAAAGCGACTTAGAAAACCGACAGTCGCCACATCCAGCAATCGTAAAACTATCTTGGGAGTTCATAACAAGCCAATTTTGGATAAAATGGCTGAGCTCAGTAGTTCCTTTGTGATGAACCCAACGCCCAATCCATAAAAATTTTATAGGCTTCGCTTCTGGTTGAAAACGCTTTGTTCTGATATGCTCTAACTTTTCTTGATCACTTGCAGAAATAGCGTTGTAGTAAACAGTTAATTTCTTTTTCCAAAAAGGGAACCACTTTTCCATCCACTTAAGTTCATGGGTTCCCAGACAATATATCTGGTCAGCACCTGACCATCCACGTATGACATCTACAGCATGTAAGCCAGCATTTAAACAACGGATAGGAAACCGTAGCAAGTTTCTCCAACCCTGCTCTATATCTATGCTTAGACCACTGAGTAAGTAAAGTAGATCGGGCTGTACATCGCGGCAGACAATCAGTGCTTTACTTCTAATTAAACTAGTAATTAAAATAGGTGGGCAATCAATTATATCAAAGTCTGATTGCGTTTTAAGGTAAGTCTGCAAACTTTTTTGCATGTAAGAATATCGATTCCAACTACGAACTGAAGTTGGAATTGGTGGTGGAGACCAGAGAGTAATGCTATGCCCTAGGTCTTTAAAGGCTTGGCCCAGGTTAATTGCCATCTGGGCAGCTCCATACTCAGGGAATAATGGTGCATGGGTTGCTATCAAAATCCGGAGAGATCGTTCTTCAATTTTTTTGGTCATTTCCTGCTGCAAACTAGGATTTTGCATAAAGCTCTAGATGCTGCTCGACAACGCTCTCCCAGTTCAGAGTTGTTACCCATTGACGAGAATGGGTTTGCCAATGCTCATACTCTTCTAGAGATAAATTAATGATTTTGCGGATAGCTTGAGCGATCGCCTCTCCTGAGTTTTGCTCAACTACCCATCCAGTCTGCCCATGCTCTACAAACTCCCGCATTGCCCCCGCATCGGTGCAAATAGCTGGAGTTCCACAGGCTTGTGACTCTAGCAGCGTAAAGCCCATAAGTTCTGGTAAGCGAGTATAGTTGCCATAACAACTAGTATATACAGAAGGCAATACAGTTACCTTTGCCGTCCGATATTCGTTGATAAGGCGCTGATCATCAGCATCATGAACAAACTCAATAGGTAATCCCTTAGCCTGCTCTTTCAAGTCGCTGTAGAACTGATCATGATAAGCTCTGCCGATGATGACTAGGCGATAACCCGTTTCTTGCAGTGAGCGCATGGCATCGACTAGGTAATTAATGCCCTTGTGAGGCAATAGACGTCCTACGTAGAGAATTTTGTCTTCCGCCGGTAGGGAAGGATCGGGGCAAAACTTATCGATGTCAATGCCGCCTTTGATTAAGATCGCTTTTTGTCGCAGTGATTCAGGAATAAAGCCAATTCCAAACTGGGAGTAGGCTATGGCTGCTCGGTATCCCTGAAATACTGGAAGTTTGCGGTTGAGCACTAAATTACCACCGCCCCCGTAGTCAGTTACAAACATCTTTTTGCCAAGTAACCGACCTACTAAACAAGCCACATCTGATACAACGGTATTGATGTTGTGAATATGGACAATATCAGCGTTAATCACTGACGTAAGGTAGCGAAGACTGATAGGGTTAATGCGGTTTCCGTAAATAAAGTGCTTAACCGGATAAGTTTCAACTCGGAGACTACCAACATAGTGTGTCTGGCGACTGGAAGCAAAACTGACTAGTGTAGCGGGGATACGTTTTGCCATCCATGTAGCTAATTCAGTTGGGTATCGCTCTCCACCGCCAATGACTGAATCGTTGTCAAAATAAGTGGGGGTAATATGAGCAACACGCATCAATCAACCTTCGCAATAGATTTCAGCTCAAAATAGAGAAACCAGGCCGGAACAATCCAAGCCCATCGTTCTTCATAGGATTTAGGAAAACGATTTGCCAATCGGGAAACAATTGACCGATTAAATCGCCCCCCTTGAAACATCAAAAAGCGATATTGAAGTTCAAATCGTGCATTAGAGTAATAAGCTAGTTCATGACCATTACAAAAATAGTCAAAGGAAAAATAGCTTAAATGATATTTGTGAGTTGGATCAATGTATGAATTTGCACAACTAAAGTGAGGTGTTGTGATAATTAAGACACCTCCAGTTTTCAAAATCCGATGAAATTCTTCAAGTGTCTTAGGAATATTAGTGAGATGTTCAATAACATCGAAGCATTCAATTTTTGAAAATATCTTATCCTCAAATGGATAAGGAGTATTTTCTAAATCCCAGACATAGTCTGGCGAAACGTCTTTAGATACATCAAGCCTAACAACCCCTGGTTCAGGGTCGCGTTTACCACATCCTACAGATAGAACCAATGACTTGGTAAAGTCATGCAACTGTTTACTATCTTCATCCTGCAACAGATCCATTTAAGTCAATTTCTCCTGCACTAGCAAGCAATTTTTTAAGCTTAGAGCTGGGCTTATAGACCAGGGCTATTTCATTCTAAAAACGGTCTTGAGTGTATCTAGGCCGAATTTACAGAATCGTTCAGCCTGAGCCATATTGGAGAAGGCGTTGGAGCGGTAGAGATTGAGCGCGAAGTTACGAGCGAC
>NZ_JBNXVS010000081.1:0-14818 GCF_050565655.1 Nodosilinea sp. AN01ver1
ACACCTCGCCGACGTAATTGAAGGAGTTCCGTTCAAAGATGGATACCGGGCTGATGACAACGCCGATATGACCCAGATGCAGGATGCCGCCTAGATCCTAGCCATACACCAGATTTGACAATATCTCGATTGAGGACCAGCAGGGGCAAGCCCAAACACTGAGTAGTTTGGGTAGTGCCTACTGGTCATTGAACGACTACCGAGAGGCGATCGCCTACCACGAGCAAGCCCTGCCGCTGTTCCAAACGATCGAAGACCAACAGGGACAAGCTAATGCGCTGAGTAATTTGGGTAATGCCTACTTGTCATTGAGCGACTATCAAGAGGCGGTCGCCTACTTCGAGCAAGCCCTGCTGCTGTACCAAGCTATTGAAGACCAGCAGGGGCAAGCCAAGGTGCTGAATATTTTGGGTCTTGTCTACGGGTTATTGAACGACTACCGAGAGGAGATCGTCTACCTTGAGCAAGCCCTACCGCTGTTCCAAGCTATTGAAGACCAGCAGGGGCAAGCCAATGCGCTGGATAATTTGGGTAATGCCTACAGGTTATTGAGCGACTACCGAAAGGCAATCGCTTACTATGAGCAAGCCCTGCCACTGTACCAAGCCATCAAAGATCGGCAGGGGCAAGCCGATGTGCTGAATAATTTGGGTAGTGTCTACCAGTCATTGAACGACTATCAAGAGGCGATCGCCTACTTTAAGCAAGCCCTGCCGCTGTACCAAACGATTGAAGACCAGCAGGGGCAAGCCAAGGTGCTGGATAATTTTGGTAGTGCCTACCAGTCATTGAGCGACTACCAAGAGGCGATCGCCTACTACGAGCAAGCCCTGCTGCTGTACCAAGCGATCGAAGACCGGTACGGACAAGCCAGTGTGCTTATGGGTCTGGGTTTTGCCTACGAGGTATTGAGCGACTATCAAGGAGCGATCGCCTACTTTGAGCAAGCCCTGCCGCTGTACCAAGTCATCGAAAACCAGCAGGGGCAAGCCAGGGTGCTGAATAGTTTAGTTCGTGCCTACGAGGCATTGAGCGACTATCAAGGAGCGATCGCCTACTACGAGCAAGCCCTGCTGCTGTACCAAGCGATCGAAGACCGGTACGGGCAAGCCAGGGCGCTGATGGGTCTGGGTAGTACCAACTCATCATTGAGTGACTACCAAGGGGCGATCGCCTACTATGAGCAAGCCTTGCCGCTATTTCAAGCCATTGAAGACCGGCAGGGGCAAGCCAATGCGCTGGATAATATGGGTTTTGTCTACTTGTTATTGAGCGACTATCGAGGGGCGATCGCCTACTTTGAGCAAGCCCTGCCGCTGTACCAAGCCATCGAAAACCGACAAGGGCAAGCCAGGGTGCTGATGGTTCTAGGCTTTACTTATGAGTTATTGAGCAACTATCAAGGGGCGATCGCCTATTACGAGCAAGCCCTGCCGCTGTACCAAGCCATCGAAAACCGCTCAGGAGAGAGTCTTTTGCTGAGCAACTTTGGAGCGGTGCTAGCCGCCCAAAATCAGCCTGAACTAGCGATCGCATTCTACAAAGCCTCCGTCAACCTCCGCGAAAGCATCCGTGCAGATCTCCAAGAACTGCCCGAAACCCTCCAGGCGTCGTACACCGAGTCGATTTCAGAGAGCTACCGGGAACTGGTGCGGTTGCTGCTAGAGCAAGACCGTGTGCTAGAGGCCCAGCAGGTTTTAGAACTACTGCGGGTGCAAGAAATTGACGAGTACCTGCGCGACATGCGAGGCAATGTCCAGACTGCCGAAGGGCTAGACCTGTGGGAAGCAGAACGTCAGCTCTTGACAATTTACATGGAGATGGTAGAAGCCGGGCAGGGCTTTGAAGCCTTTCTCAACCGTTCTGAGGTGCAGGCATTCACCCAGCAGCTCCAGCGCAATGCACGGGGGCAAAACCTCAACCCTGAAACCCTGGTGCGGCTTCAGAATGACCTCAAGCAGTTAGACAATGCCGTTTTGCTGTATCCGCTGATTTTGGACGACCGCCTGGAGCTGGTGCTGGTCACTCCCGACGGGCTGAAGCGCGAAACGGCTGCGATCGATCGCGTGCAGCTCAACCAGTTAATTGCCACCTTTCGCACCGACATTACCGGACGCAAACCCGAGGTAGAGCAGTCGGCTCAGCAACTCTACGACCTGCTCATTCGTCCGTTAGCCCCTTACCTGGACGATACCGAGACCATTCTCTACGCCGCCGATGGGCAGTTGCGCTACATTCCGTTGGCGGCGTTGCACGATGGCGAACAGTGGTTGGCGCAGCGGTTTAGCGTGAATCTGATTACGGCGGCTTCGTTGACTGACTGGGGGCGATCGCAGAGCACCAACCTCTCCGTGCTGGCCGGGGCATTTTCAGAAGGCAACTACCGGGTCAAAGTGGGCGACAAACTGCTGGACTACAGCGGCCTACCCTACGCAGGTCTAGAAGTTGAGCGCATCGCCGCCGATATTCCTGCTACCCAGGCCTATTTCAACCAGGACTTTAGCCGTGCCGCTGTGGAGCACGAGCTGGCAGAGCACTCGATTGTTCACTTTGCCACCCATGCCGAATTTGTGGCTGGGGCACCCCACGAGTCGTTTATTTTGTTTGGTAACGGCGATCGCATTACCCTGCCCGACATCGCCCAGTGGTCGCTGCCCGGTGTAGACCTGGTGGTGCTGAGCGCCTGCCAAACAGCCGTCAGCAGCGAACTGGGGCAGGGGGAAGAAATTCTCGGCTTTGGCTACCAGATTCAGCGCACCGGGGCCAGGGCTGCGATCGCATCGCTCTGGTACGTCAACGATGGCGGTACCCAGGTGTTGATGAATGCGTTTTACACGGCACTGCAAAACGGCTACAGCCCAACGGTAGCTCTGCGTCTGGCCCAGCAGGCCTTAATTGAAGGCGACCTTTCCATCCTGGGTGAAGGCATTCGCGCCGACTTTGAGCTGATTACCGCCGGTTCAGAGGCACCCAATAACACCCTTAACCATCCCTACTACTGGGCACCCTTTATTTTGATCGGCAACGGGCTGTAGCTGCTAACCACAACCCATTGCTCAATAACGTGTGAAGGATCAACGATTGCTTTTCCTATCTCTGAGCCCTTGCTGCTAAAACTCATCTCCGCTCAGGGCTTCTGTCTGGGCATTGCCGCCCACAACCGGGTGCAGGGTGACTTCAATGGTCGTCCAATATTCCTTGTTGCCTTCGCGCTCCACCACAAACTCTGTAGGGTCGCTAAAGGTAGACAACGCCATATTGCGACGAAACTTCTGCTGGTCAGTATCCCAATCGATGCCGGTGGCAAAGCGTAAATCGCAGGTGCAGGTGCCCAGATCGTCTACCGTGAGATTAGAGATATTGTCAAATCTGGTGTATGGCTAGGATCTAGGCGGCGTCCTGCATCTGGGTCAAGTTGGTGTTGTCATCAATCCGGTATCCATCTTTGAACGGGACTCCTTTAATCACGTCAGCAAGGTGCTTAAAGCCTCGAATTCTGAGCCAGCTTTTTTGAGCACTCTCGACCAGCTTGAAGACCAGGGCCAGGATAGTGTCCTTGGAGACACAGCCACGGGTCTTGTCGGTTCTGAGGCGTACGGTAGCAAAGGTCGATTCAATAGGGTTGGTGGTGCGAATGTGCGCCCAATGCTCAGCGGGGAAGTCGAAGAAGGTCAGCAAGACATCCCGGTCTTTGGCTAGACACCGGGTGGCCTCGGGATACTTGGCCTGGTAGGTTTGGATAAAGCGATTAAAGGCTTGGCTGGCCTCGGTTTTGCTGTCTGCTCGATAAATCTCCCAGATTGCGCGTTTGGCCTCGCTTTGCTGACGTTTGGGGAGTTTGTTGAGCACGTTAGCGGTCTTATGCACCCAGCAGCGCTGTTTCTTCGTGGTGGGAAACACCTGAGGCAGGGCTTTCCAGAAGCCTAAGGCCCCATCACCAATGGCTAAATGGGGCGCTTGGGCGAGCCCCTGGTCTTTGAGCCGCAGCAACAGTGATTTCCAACTCAACTCCGATTCCCGATACCCCGCCTCCAAGCCCAGGAGCTCTTTATGGCCTTTGTCCGTGACCCCGATGATGACCAGAATGCACTGCCGTTCGTCGGCGCGGATATTGAAGTAGATGCCATCAGCCCAGATATACACATAGTGATGCTGCCGTAGCGACCGCTGCTGCCACCGCTGGTGCTCAGTGCTCCACTTGGCTTTCAGACGGCCAATGGTCGCCGAAGAGAGCCCTTTTGTGTCTGAGCCCAACAGCGACGACAGCGCCTCACTAAAGTCCCCGCTAGACACCCCTTTAAGGTACAACCACGGAAGTAAGTCCTCTACGCTGCGGGCGCGTTTCAGATACGGCGGCAGCAGGGCAGAGGTGAACTTTATCCCGCTGCCACTGCGGTCTCGCACCTTCGGCACTTGAATCTCCACCTCCCCGACTCCAGTCGTAATCGTGCGCTCCGGCAGGTAGCCGTTACGCACAACAACCTGCCGTCCTTGCTCATCGCGACGGTCTCGATACTCTGCTAGAAAGTCTTGCAATTCCGCTTCGACGGCTTGGGCGATGATCTGTCGGGCTCCCCGTCGAATCAGATCGCTCAGCGCGTCGCTGAAACTCTCCGTTGTCTCGCTCGCGGGCAATGCAATAAGATTGTCGTCATTCATGGTGTATTCCTTCGCTGGTTACCTTGCTTCATCCAGCAGGATACGCCCTTCCTTCTTTTCCCTCCATACACCAGAAATCAACATAACTCGTGAGATTATCGTTGGCCCGTACGTACATAAACCGTAAGGTATTGCCCGAGTCAACATCCACCAGCTTAAAAACCGCATCGACGGGGTTGCCGTTCATGACCGTGAGCTGGCTGTAGCCGCTGCCCACGGGGGGCGTAATCTGGGTACCGGTGAGTAGCGAAACCGGCAGCCGCAGCATAGGCAGGGTGGCGATGTCTTCCAGAGAGGTAGCCATTGGGGTGAAGCGGATGCGTTGTGGATTGGATGTTAGAGAAGGTAACGCTGCCGCTAAACCACACAGCCCAATTAAGGCCGCGACCTGTCGCAGACGCTGGGTCGGTCGGAGCGTAGTAGATACAACAGTCATGGGGAAGCCCTCTGAGGTAATAGCAAAGAGGCCCTTGGGTCTCTCCGACCTTACCTATGGCTCAGTCTTAGGGACTTATTCACTGGTTCAACGATTCAGTGCCTGCCTATGCCAGCATTAGCCCCAAGCGTCATAGCTCAATGTTGTCAGGGTCAACACCTAGCTCTCGCCCGCGAGGAGGGTAATTCTAATGTATCGCCCTCGTCCGTGAATAAGCTCTCTAACACCAGACATAGCTATAGGTAACGCGCCGCAACCGGGCCGTTATTTATAGCTAGGAGCTTTACCATGACCGTTATTTTTGGCAGCGACTTTGGCGATACAATCTTCGTTTCTCCAGACAACAGCAGCGTTTATGCTGGAGCCGGAGACGACTATATTTTTGGCAGCACTGGATTTGACACTATCGATGGCGGTGCTGGCTTTGATGTTCTGGACTACAGCTCATTAAATACACCAATTTCCTTAGAAGCGACTGGAGTTGTCAACAAAGGTTTGGCTGGCACTGATCAGATGTCCTCTATCGAAGCGATCGTTGCACCTGCTGGCCAGTTTAATCTCATTGATGCTTCAACACCCTCTAATTCTCCCGTGTCAATTGTGGTAGATTTGGCCCTCAACAGCTTGACCGTTAATGGTATCCCAGGGAGAGATAGTCTTTCTAGAACCGTTGTCAATTTTACCGATGTGATTGGCACCAGCCAGGCCGATGTAATTTTTGGCGATAGTCAAGACAATATTCTCATTGGTGGTGGCGGTGATGATTTCATCTTTGGGGATAGTGGAAATGACCTGCTGGTTGGCGGGTCGGGCAGCGATAATTTGATTGGCGGATCGGGCAATGATGTGCTAAATGGATATGGCTTTACCAGCGGTGAGGTGGATATTTTAGTTGGTGGTGAAGGTAGTGATCTCTTCGTACTAGGAGATGCTCTTGGCTCCTATTATTTAGGGTCAGGCTACGCCATTATTGATGACTTCAACCCCTTTGAGGGCGATCTGATTCAGGTTTTTGGTAGCGCCAGCAATTACTCGTTGTCGTTTCAGCCGTTTACCTCTACCAATACTCTAGACACGCTAATTTTTGCGGGCAGCGATCTGATTGGTGTGGTGGCTGGTACGACTAACGTAGTTCCAGCTCTAGATTTTGTGGCCGCCTAATTGACCCAAGAGATCTACGTTAGTGGCGCATGGATAGGCTAAGGCTTTGGCTAACACTGTGCGCCCGCTCGCCCCTTACTTACCTATCGGGAGAACTCACGATGAGACAGCCCCACGCTAACCACTGCATGCTGGTGCTTTATGGCCACCTGCTGAAATACTTTTTGCTGAGTGTCGCTAGCGGCACGGTGGCCTGTTTAGTGGCCTCTGTGTTGGGCGTGGGCTTTCTCGTGGAGGCCATTGCGGCGATTGTGCCCGCTCTGCTTTGGCGGGGGGTGGCGCTAATGCTCTGTTTGGGAGTCATGACGATGATCGTTGAGTCGCTGCTAGCCGGAGATGAATAAGTTCCTCTGACCCAGCCATAGGTCAAGATAGCGCGTTGGATCTTTGGTTGTTCATGCAAAACTAGTCGCAACCCAGCCCCCGGAATTATGACGATATTTCGATACTGGCAACTCATTCGCATCACCAGTTCAGGCAAGTATCAGGCGCACCTGCTGACCCAGGTACAGGAGTGGCTTCAGCAGGCGTTTGCCGACTCGGTGAACCGCGCCGATACGCAAATGACTGATTTCCAGAAAGCTTTGCTCGATCGCTGGCATTCAAAGGCCGCCCAGGCAGACTTGGCGTTGCTCAGTCTGCGCTGCTTTGTCAGTCACCAAATTCGCGATGCCTGCGATCGCCTGACTCAAAAGTTTGGCAAAGATTACGGCTTCACCACCGCCGAACTGCTGGCGGTAGTGCTCGATGACGACGGGCGATCGCCCTCGACCTATCGCCCCTTTACCCAGCAAATTTTAGAGAGCTACGACCCGGCCAAAGCCGCCCTGAGCACCTGGAGCAATCAGCTGACCTGCAACCACCCGGAGCTAAACCAGCTGCTGCTGGAAAAAGGGCTTTATCGGGCCAGCCCTTGGGCGATTTTGAACGACACCAGCCTGGAGCAGGTGGAGAAAATCTTGCGCACTTTTCACCTGTGCAGCGAGTACGAGGTAAAGGCGGGGAGAGCACTGCTGGAGCAGTATAAGCGGGTGTATTGCCGCGATCGCCTGGCTCAGCGCCAGGCTGGTGGCCCCCGCCGTTGCCAGCCCCCCACGCCCGAGCATCTGCGGGAAATGAACGCGACCCTTGAGCAGCTCAAACATTTGGCCGAACTATTGCGCCAGTATCGGATCCATGTAAGGGGTGGTTCCGGCGGCCCCTATCGGCTCGAAGTCCCTGACTGGGAGCAAGTGCCCGACTCGACTCCCGTACCCGATGAGCAAGAGGAATTTTTAGAGGCGTTTCGGCAGGCGGTTAAGCAGGGTTTGGCAGGGGCGATCGCCCAGGTCATCGCCGCCAACAGTCATCGGCTTAGCCAGAAGAAAACCCCTCAGGATGACGTCTACATCAAGGGGTTAAATCGCTATTACTGTCTGGGGCAAACCATAGGCGCTCTGGCGACGGAGCTGAGCCTGGGCAACTTTGCCCGTGCCCGACGGCTGCTAGACCTCCAACGTCTGCGCGCCGATGTGCGCCATCGGCTGCTCCCCACCCTGTACGAACAAGTGCGGCAGGAGGCCGTTGACTACAGTTCCCCCGAGCAGCTCCATCGGCTCGATCAAACCCTAGAGGCTGTTTTGGCCGAGCACATCGACGGCCTGCTGGCCGAAGACGCCGCCGCTGCCCAAAGCCCCAACCGCTCTGGCCCCACCAGCCTATTTGCCCAGCAGCTCTGCGCCACCATTCACCAATTTATGCCCGACTCGGAGTAAGACCATGACTTTCCCTACCTTCCATTCACCCGCTAACTTAAACGCCATGAGTGATTCCCTCGACCCCATCGATTTTGAGTTTGACCCACTGCGGGCCACCACCGTCACGCTCCCGCAGCCATCCGTGGATTGGGCTGTGCAAGTCTCTCAGCAAGTAGCTGACCCTAGCCAGCAGTGGTCTATCTTCCTGCGAGCCATGGCGCTGCAAGGGTTACAGCAGTGGCTAGAGGGCGGTGCCCTAGATTTGGCCCTTTACTACGATCGCCACCAGCCCCCTACTCCCGGCATCAACGGTCGGGTGGGCGGCTATCGTCTCTGCCTGGTGGCCCAGGGCAGCCTCAGCGACGATGAGGTAACGATTCCAGCCGCCACAGTGCAAGACGAGACCAACTTTGCCCACCTCTATATTTTGGCCGAGGTGCAAGAAGAAGTTGACCAGGTGACGATTTTGGCCGGGCTGCGGCGCGATCGCCTGCTGGCTCAGCAGCAAACTCTGGGCCTTACTCCCCAAACCGACGGTACCTACCGCATCCCCATCCACTGCTTCGACACGACTCCGGAAGACGTGCTGCTCTATCTCACCTGCCTCAATCCGGCTCAAATTAGCGGCTCCCAGGCCAGCGGTGCAGAGACAGCGACAGCCCCGATCGCAGTCTCTCAAACCCGCCCTCAGCCTGTACAAACCCGCGCCCCGATCAACGTCGGTCGCTGGCTGCTCAACCAGCTCGACGCCGTAGCCGACAACCTAGCCTGGACGCTGATGCCACCGTTGGCCCCTGCCAACGCCATTCGCTCCATAAGAAGCCCCGTGGAGCAGCTGGAAGATATTTTGCGAGAGTTGCAGCCTGCAGGCGTAATCATTCCCTCCACCGCGCGCGGGGCTTACACCGACCTACAGCAAACTGTGGGGCTACCCTTTCGCCTCTACGCGCTGACCTGGACTCTGGTTGAGCCTCGCCCTCCAGAATGGACGCTATTTTTATTCCTCGGCCCCGCCCCCGGCGAACAATTGCCCCCCGGTACGCGGTTGATTGTGCGCGATGCCACCACGATCTTGGTGGAGCAAACCCTAGCCCAGGGCAACGAAAGCGGCTTTCTCTACGCCCAGGCGATCGGCACCTGGCATGAAGCTTTTACCGCCACCGTCGAGCTGCCCAACGGCAATACCCTCAACTGGCCTCCGTTTGTGTTTCAGCCAGAGATTTCCCAATCATGACCTACCACCTCACGATTCACAAAATTGACCAGAGCTGCCTGTTTGAGCTGGCCTGGGGCAAGGGGCAGCGCCTGACCGCCAGCCTAGCGTTTCCGACGGGGTTGCTTAGCCTGTACGAAACCTGGCGACGGGCCTACCTGGGTTACTACAAGCAGTCATTGCAGCTCCCGCCGCCGCCACCGCCACCGCCATCGTCACTGCGGGGGCGTCCTGGGGTCGCGGGGCAGGTGGCTGCCCCAGCGACCGATTGGCACAGCCAACTGGTGCAGGCCGAAGCGCGGCTGCTGTCGGAGTTTCACACCTGGCTGAAGCACGCTGACCTGTTTGATCTGCGCGAAGAGCTGCGGCGGATGGCTGAAGATACTCAGAATCAGGCGCTATTTTTGACCTGTACGCCTCTGGATCTGGCCCGGTTGCCCTGGGAAACCTGGGAGTTTGGTGCCCAGGTGCCGATGGTGCGATCGCCTGCCACTGTCCGCTCTGCCACTGCCAATCGCAAAGAGTTTCGGCGAGGTAAGGCGAGGGTGCTAGCAATCTTAGGGGATGACACTGGGCTAGATTTTGCCCAGGAGCGCCACGCCCTCAACGCCCAGCGTCGGCTGCTGGATATTCACTATGTGGGCTGGCAACCGGGAGAAAATACTGCCGCCCTGAAGACCCGAATCTGCGAGGCAATCGCCGACCCCCAGGGCTGGGATGTGCTGTTTTTTGCTGGGCACAGCAACGAAGCGGCGCTGCTGGATGGGCAGATTTCCATTGCTCCCCACACCGCCATTGCTATCAAAGAACTCAGCCCTTACCTGCGCAAAGCCCAGCAGCGGGGGTTGCAATTTGCTCTGTTTAACTCGTGTAGCGGCCTCGATATTGCCCAAGGGCTGGTTAACCTAGGGCTCAGCCAGGTGGCGGTGATGCGCGAACCGATCCACAACGAGGTGGCCCAGGTTTTTTTAGAGCAGCTGGTGCAGCGCTTAGCCCGCTACGAAGATGTGCAGACGGCCTTGCTCGGCACCTGTCAGTTCTTAAAGCTAGAGCAAAACCTCACCTACCCCTCGGCTTACCTGGTACCCTCCCTCTACCGTCATCCCGAGTCGGTGCCCTATCAAATTCAGCCCACCAAGTGGCAGACAACCCTGCACCGCTGGCGGCCTACCCCCTGGGAAGCAACGGTGGTTGGCGCGATCGGCCTGCTGAGCCTGCTGCCCATCGTCCAAGACTCTCTGTTGAGCCAGCGGGTGTGGGCCCAGGCGGTGTACCGCCGGGTCACTGGACAATTGGGCCAGGCCAGCCCAATTGTGCTGGTCAGTATTGACGATCGCACCATCCAAGAGCGCGGTATTCGTGACCCCTCCCCCATCGATCGCGGGTTGCTGGCCGATGTTGTCACCCAGCTCGGCGACCTCGATGCCCCGGTGGTGGGCATTGACTATCTGCTCGATCGCCCCATTGATGCCGAGGCCGAAGCCGAGTTAAGACAGGCGTTAGAACAAGGGGTTGAACAAGCCCAGCGCTGGTTTGTGCTGGTGACCAAACGCAACCGAAACCCCGGTGCAGACTGGCTCACCACCCACCCCACCATGGCCTCGTTCAACTGGAGCCTGGAGGGAGACAGCCGGGTGCCCTGGTGGCACGTCAGCCTGCGGGGTAGGTCAGGGCGACCTTTGCCTTTTAGCTACCAACTGGCGATCGCCCACCACCTCAGCCAAAATGCTACCCCAGAAGGACCTCGCCCCGACCTGCAAAGCCAAACCTCCCTAGAGGCCATCGTCGAAGGCTATTGGCAGGAAGCCTACAGCGGGCGAGCCCCGATTTCGCAGCGGGCCAATCTCTCGATACCGGCCAATCTATCTCGCTACCTCTACCAGCGCTGGCTGCACCCCATCCTGGATTTTTCCCTCCCCCCTGACCGGGTATACCAGACGATTCCGGCCTGGCAGCTGTTGCAAAACCCCAACCAGGGACTTCAAGACATTGGCCTGTCTACCCTGGACGGGCAGGTGGTAATGGTTATAGCGGGAGGCTACGACGAGGTGAGTGACGACAACTGGCCCCTGCCTGCCGCATTGGTCCACTGGCACGGGCAGAGCGGTATTCTCACTGGAGGGCAAGCCCATGCCTACATGACCCACCACTATTTGACCGACCACCTGGTCATGCCCATTCCCGACCTGTGGATGGTGCTGGCGGCGGCGGTGGGGAGCAAGGCGATCGCCCTCGGGTTCGGTCAGCGCATTCGACGACACCCGATAAGATCGCGCTGGATCTTTGCCGGTGGAGTCACAGGCTATGGCTGGCTCTGCCTGCAACTCTATGTCAGCGGCCTAGTGCTCTTACCCTGGTCGCTGCCCCTTTTGACCACCGGTTTGCTCCTTTTGCCCTTTACTAAAGAGAAAGCACAATGACCTGGTACAACCCGTTTTCGTTGACCCTGGCTCTGGTTGGTGCTGCAACGCTTAACAGCGGTAGCCTACCCCAGCCCGTTGCGGCCCAAACGCCAGAAGCACTCGCCCCAGAGTTTGCCTCGGTGTGGGATTTCTTTCGTCGCGAAGCCGACGATCGCCGAGCCGGTCGCGATGGTAGCCCCAGAGGCCCTTTGTGCAGCATTACGCCGGGAGAGGAAACCGTCTGGAACCGCACGCCGCTCTTTGTCTGGCAGGGTGCCAGTAGTATTGGCCTGCGACAGCCCCATCAAGACATCCTTTGGCAAGAAACTGCGACAACCGTGGTACTCAAGGAGGATGAGAGAGAACTCTATCAGTCCTACCGTCCAACAGAAGCCCTAGAACCTGGGCGCTACGAATGGCTGTTTTTTATAGTGCCGTCTCAGCATGCGGCCTGGAATTCTTTTGAGGTGATGGATGACGACACCTACAAGCAAATTGCCGCCGAGCTAGAAACTCTAGAGGCTTCTCTAGCGGCTGAGAATGCCGACGCTGAGACCATTGCCTTAGCGCGAATGTCCTTTTTTGCTGAGCGCAATTTGGCCTCTGATGCGCTGCAAGAGCTGTTTGCTGTGGCTGATCCTTCTCCAGCTATACAGCAACGGCAGGCTGAAGTGGTCGAAAGGTTTTGCTCCGAAGAGTCTAAAGAGTCTGACCAGGCTGAATAACTTCCCTCAGCCCAGACATAGGTAAGAACAGATGCGTTCTTAGTAACCCTTATGTTCAAACGATTTTTTGGTCGGTTCAAACGGGCAGTTTTGTTTGCTCTGGCTCTATGTCTCGGTCTGGGGCTGGCGATCGCCCCAAAGACTCAGTCTTTTGCGGTCGCGCCTGGCTCCCTGGCCCATGCTTCTGTTCACAGAGGCTCTACCCATATTGATCGAGGATGGGTTGCGGCTAGCCCAGCTCGTTCTGAGTCAAACGTTCTTGACGACCTTGAACCAGAAGCACAAACAGATGCTGGCTGGTTTGGAAGGCTCTTTCGCAACTGGCTGCCGTGGTCGGTGATTGTGCCTCTGACTTTGCTCTGGCAGGGAGCAGCTAGCATTCTCAGTCGGCGTTGTCCGAAATGCTATCAATTCTCTCTAAAGCGCACCATAACGACTTTGGAAGAGGCGACTAATAGCACCCCAGGTCGGCGGCAGGTTGAGACTTGTTGCACAAGCTGCGACTATGCCGCCACCGAAGTTCAACGGACTCCATCGTTCTCAGAGTATGGCGGTGGTGGTGGCGAGTAGCTGCACCCGGCAATCCAGTGTTCATGTTTGCAATCCTCAATCAGGAACTATCTATGACTCGTTTTCAACGCCGTCGATTTTTGCAGTTTGCCAGTGCGATCGGGTTGGCAGTGGGCCTTGGCTCTTTGACCCCAGCAACCCGGCCCAGCTACGCCCAGGCTGCTCCCCGCAAGCTGGCGCTGCTGATTGGCATTGATGAATATACCAATCCCCAAATTCGCCCTCTGCGGGGCTGTGTGACCGATGTAGAGTTGCAGCGGCGGCTATTGCGCGATCGCTACGGCTTTGCCGACACCGACATTCTCACTCTCACCAATGGCGAGGCTACGCGAGAGGCGATCTTGGGGGCGATCGCGCAGCACCTGGTACAGCAGTCCCAGATGGGGGATGTGGTGGTGCTGCATTTTTCGGGCCATACTACCCGAGATGTTATTGCCGATGGCAACTGCAAGTCTGGCGATTGCTGGATCGGGGCACTGCTGCCCACCGACGCTGAGCTTTGGGGAGAGGAATTCCCACCCAGCGCTATTACTCGATCAGACCTGGAAGCTGCCCTCAGCCCCCTGGCGACAAACAATCTGACAATGGTGTTGGATGTGTTGTACGGCGGCAGCTTTGCCAGCAATGGCAGCGGCTTTGCCCAGGAGAGATCGTTTTTTAAGGGGGTGCTGCTGGCGGCGTCAACGGTGGATCAATTGTCGGCGGAAGTTCGCTTGGAGGAGAGGTATGCTGGGGCGTTTACCCACACGCTGACCCAGCATCTGTGGCAGCAGTCTGGCACTGAGTCGTTTGCGGAGGCGATGGCGGCGGTGATACCCGCCACCGAGGCACTGGCCAGAGAAAACCGAATTGTGCAAACTCCAGTTCTGGTTACTGCCAGGGCAGACGATGCCCAGCAGCCGATTTACTTTACGGCTCCGCTGGTGCCAACCGAAACCAGTCCAACCACCAGGCCATCGGCCAGATCGGTCACCCGGCAAAACCATTGCTAAAAACTCTTGGGGCAAATGTGAATAAGCTCTATGAACCCAGCGATATAGATCAGTAACGGGTTAACTCTACCGGGAGAATCGTCATGCAGCACAACTGGGGGCGGTGGGTGATTACGGTGTACTGGCTGAATCAGTTTACTCAGTTTACTCAGTTCCTCAGGTTAGCTGTGGTCACTGGGTTGGTGTTGGTCAGTAACCCAGTGATGATAGTGCAAGCATTGCCCCTAATATCCCAACAGACGGAAGCGCAGACCCGACCCGAGATAGAACCTGCCGATTTGCTGGCTGAAGCAACACGTCTCTATCACCAGGCCCACGAGCAACAGCAGCCATCTATGTACACCCAAGCTGCATTGCTGGGTCGCCAAGCTCTGGTATCGCAGATGCAAAACCTTGATGAAAATCACTCAGATATCACTAGTAGCCTTGCATTTCTCGACGAACTGTACCAGCAGATGGAGCAAGTGCCGACATCGCTCCCGGCTGTTCATCAGATAAAGCTAAGAATTGCTGAAGGCCTCGATCGCCAGCTTCAATCAGTGCGATTTGCGACAGATCAAAAAGAGCAGGCTATACAGCTAACAGAACAACTCCTGGCGCTTTATCAAGAAATTCTAGGCCACAGTCATCTAATCACTATTCGTTATCAGCTTAGCTTGGCTCGATTATACAAATATCAAGACATTAACGAACATGCCGAAAGTCTCTTCAGATCAGCCCTTCAGATATGTCGAGATTCCTTAAGCCTGATTGAAAGCCACTCTTGTATTCAAGAAAGCCTTGAGGGTCTCAAATACCTTTATAGCGGTTCCTGAATGGGCGAGGTACGATCAAAGTAGAGGAAATACTGCGCACGCTACAGTCTTGGTTTTCCTTTAGGAGAGTGTGATGAAAGCCTACTCACTTGACTTCCGGGAAAAGATC
>NZ_JBNXVS010000082.1:0-14012 GCF_050565655.1 Nodosilinea sp. AN01ver1
GCGTTCATGGTTTTGAGTGGTATCTAAGCTTAGAACGCTGGCTCCCCCTTCTCCCTTCCAATCTCCGAAACTACCGCACAGTAGGGCACCCAGCGACCTGGACTCAGCTTTTGTCAGTCAACCAGGCGATTGGGTCTAGGTTGTCGCCAAAACGAGATTCATACAGACCATCACTTTTACGCGACACAACTTCGTGGCGCTTCTTATGAGGATATTCACCCATGCGTCTGCATCAGTATTTAGTCGGCTGGTTGGCCGCCCCTATGCTGCTATCGGCCAGTGCTCTTTGGTCGCCACTGGCTGCCCTTGCCCAAGTAGAAGCACATGCTCCCACGCCGCTGTTGCAGATAGAGGGGGCCTTGACCTCAGATAGCCCGCTCCTCTCTGGAGATGGCACTCCCTATACCGAACATACCTTCGAGGGGCAAGCAGGGCAGACCGTCACCATAGTGATGGAAAGCCTGGCGCTGGATGCCTACCTGTTTTTGTACGGCCCCGATGGGCAGAAGCTGGCCGAAAACGACGATTTTGAGGCAGGCAACTACAACGCCGTCATTACCCTGACGCTGCCGGTGGATGGCACCTACCGGATGAGGGCCAATGCCTACGAAACCGAGGGGGGAGCCTATACCCTGACGGTGCTGCCGGGTGAGGTACCCGTGTTTAGTGAGGCCGCTCTGCAACAGGCTGAAGCCAGACGGCTAAAACGTCAAGCCACGGAGCTATCACGCACCGGGGAGTATGAGGCAGCATTGGAACTGTTGAACCAGGCCATCGTGCTGTGGCGAAAGGTGGGCGATCGCCGAGGTGAAGCGATTTCTCTCAGTGACTTAGGGCTGGTGTATCGAAATCTCAGTCGCTACGCTGAGGCGCTTGAGGCTTATCACCAGGCGTTAGACATTCAGCGGGAAATTGGCGATCGCTACAACGAAGCGACGGCTCTTAACAATATGGGAAGCATTTATTACCGGTTAGGCGATTACCCAAAAGCACTTGAACTCTACCAAGAATCGTTGAACATTCGCGAGGACATTGGCGATGAGCATGGTCAGGCATTTTCGCTAAATAGTATTGGCCTGGTTTATCAAGAACAAAGCCAGTATGCCGAAGCATTAGAGTATTACAGCCAAGCTCTAGGGCTTTTCAAAAATGCTGGCGATGCAGAGGGTGAGGCTGCCGTTTTGAATAACATGGCCACCATTTACGAAGTCCAGGGAAACTATTCTAAAGCCCTTGAGATTTATCAGCAAAATTTGCAAATAAGGCGAGAGGGTAGTGATCGCGATGGCGAAGCAACTGATTTAAACAATATTGCGGGCGTTTACAGTCGCATGAGTGACTATGAGCAAGCCTTAAACTATTATCAACAGAGTTTGAATATTCGGCAAGCGATGGGCGATCGCAGCGGTGCTGCTAACATTCTTAATAATATTGGTAGAGTTTACTCAAGCTTTGGGGACTATCCCCTAGCACTAGACTACTTTCAACAATCCTTAACCATTCGACGAGATATCGGCGATCGCGCTGGAGAGGCTGTAACCCTATCTAATATTGGCACTCATCACTTTGATTTAGGTGACTATCCTCAGGCTCTAAACTACTATCAACAGTCGCTAGACATTCATCAAGCGCTTGGCAATCGTGTTGAAGAAGCAACCGTTCTTGGTAATCTTGGCAGCATACATTCAGTCTTCGGTGACTATGGCCTGGCAGTTGACTATCACCAACAGGCTTTAGATATTCGCCAAGCTACTGGAGATCGTGAGGGCATAGCAATCTCCTTGAATAATATTGGCGTTGTTTACAACGATCAAGGTGACTATCTCAAAGCTTTAAGCTATTACCAACAGGCGCTGCCTATTTTTGAAGAGCTAGGCAATCGGCAAGGCGTAGCCACGTTGATTAATAACTTTGGCAGTGCATATGAAAGCCAAAGTTATTATTCTCAAGCCTTGAACTATTATCAGCAGGCGTTAACTGTGAATCAGGCAATTGGCAATCGCAGTAGTGAAGCCAACACTCTCGGTTCTATAGGAACCGTTTATGACAGCCTGGGCAATTATGCTGAGGCGCTAAAGTACTACCAGCAAGCACTAGCTATTCGACAGGATATCGGCGATCGTCGGGGAGAAGGTGCTTCCCTCAATGCGATTGCCGTAACCCATTTTGAGCTCAAAGACTATTCCCTCAGCCTCGACTATTTGCAGCAGGCATTGGCGATTTTTGAAGACATTAGCGATCGCCCCAGTGCAGGGAGAGCCTGGGCCAACATTGGCAGCATCCACAGAGAACAGGGGAGCTATAGCGAGGCATTGGATGCCTATCAACACGCTCTGACGATTATTCAGGAGGTAGGCGATCGTTACAGCGAAGGGGTAATTCTCTCGGCCATGGGCGACACCCATCGGCGGCTCAACGACTACTCTCAAGCCTTAGAGTATAATCAGCAGGCGCTAGCGGTATTGGAATCGCTGGGCGCGCGCGATCGAACCAGTGCCACTCTCCGCAACCTGGGGCGCACCCTGGCCGACCAGGGGCAACCCGAGCTGGCGATCGTGTTTTACAAACAATCGATCAACCTCACCGAGGCCATTCGGGGCGAGATTCAGGGCCTAGAGCCAGGCTTGCAGCAGTCCTACACCGACAGTATTGCCGAGGGCTACCGCGAACTCGCCGACCTGCTGCTACAGCAGAACCGCGTACTCGAAGCCCAGCGGGTGCTCGATCTGCTGAAGGTGCAAGAGCTAGACGACTACCTGCACAACGTGCGCGGCACCGAGCAAACCGCCACCGGGTTAGACCTGTGGGAGCCTGAGCAGCGCATTCTCGCTCTCTACGACCAGACCATCCAAGAAGGAGCCGAGCTGGCCGCCCTAGAGGCCAAACCCTCGCTTACCGCTGCCGAAACCCAGCGCCGCGACGAACTGCTGGCCCGCCAGGATGAGCTGCGGGGGGCCTTTCGCCAATTCAGGGAACGTCAGGATGTGCGCGAGGCGATCGCTCAATTGCGCACCAGCACCGACGGCCAAAATATCGAACTGAGCCACTTTAACCAATTGCAAAACAGCCTGGCCAGCCTCGACACCAACGCCGTGCTGCTCTACCCGCTAATTCTCGACAATCGCCTAGAGCTAGTGCTGATTACCCCAAACGGTGCCCCGATTCGGCGACCTGTGCCCGTCAGTGCCGCTGACCTCAACCGCGCCATTGTCGAACTGGGTCAGGCACTCAAAAATCCTCAGCTCGATGCTCAGGTTCCAGCCCAGAGGCTCTACGAATGGTTGATCGCCCCACTGGCCAATGACCTGGCGGCTGCCAACGCCGAAACTATTATCTATGCCCCCGATGGGGCGCTGCGCTACATCCCCCTGACGGCATTGCACGACGGTGATCAGTGGTTGGCCGAGCGCTTTGCCGTTAGCCACATCACCGCAGCCTCGCTAATCGACTTTACCGCCCGCCCCAGCTATCGCCCTGACAATCTAAATCTGCTGGCCGCCGCCTGCGTGCAGTGCAGCTTTGAGAATATCAATGGCTACCGCTTTGCCGACCTGCCCCATGCGGGCGTGGAAGTTGAAACCCTGGCAGCACAAATTCCCAACACCGAGCTACGGCTCAACGAAGCGTTTAATGCCGACAAGTTGGGCACTCTGATGCGGCGTTTTTCGGTGGTGCACCTGGCCACCCACGCCAAGTTTTTGCAGGGCCAGGGAAGCGAGTCATTCATTGTCACAGGCGACGGCAACTCAGTGTCACTGCGCGACATGCAATCCTGGAATCTAGATGCTGACCTGGTGGTGCTCAGCGCCTGCGAAACCGCCGTAGGTGAGGCGCAACTAGGCAGCGGGGTTGAGATTTTGGGCTTTGGCTACCAGATGCAGGGGGCCGGGGCTAAGGCGGCGATCGCATCGCTCTGGCAGGTCAGCGATGGCGGCACCCGGGTGCTAATGAATGCTTTCTACGCGGCCTTGCAGGCGGGCCACACCAAAGCCGAAGCGCTGCAACTGGCCCAGCAGGCCCTCATTTCTGGGGAGTTTGAGGTGGAGGGTCAGGGCGATAGGGCCGATTTTGATCTAGTGACCGCCCGTACAGGGCTGCCTGCTGCGGTTAGCAATAACCTCGATCACCCCTACTATTGGGCACCCTTCATTTTGATTGGCAATGGGTTGTGAGTACGGGTATTGGCAAAACAATTCCCATGGCTACTCCTAACAGCAACTAACAGCGTCACCATATTCTATCGGCCTCCGACAGACTGATCTCACTGTCTAGCTGGGGAGAGTATGGATAAGCTCTCCCAGGATTAATTATCTGACCAGAAGAGTTCTTCTGAGGAGGTGATTTATAGGTTATCTGACCACTGGGGCTCACATGGTAGTAGTCACTGATTTCTGGGCCTTCTTCTTGGCTAATTGAGATGGAATAATTAGCTCGAACCTTATAATCTGAGTCACCAAAGTAACGGCCATATTTCCTGCCAAATGGATCTGCATATTCAAACGAAAGATGGCGGCCACGATAGCGCACGTCTTGCCTGATTGCGTAGTACAAGTTCACTCGTTTCTCCACAGATTTAAAGTCATCGATATTGTATGAGCCATCATTTATCGCCCAGGCAACTCGGTGCCTCATTTTGATCGCCAAGCCGAGCCACCTATTCAGCCTGAGACTAGTTCTGTATCCCTGGTTAAAGGGCAGGTTTTCAATAGTATACTTTTCGTCATCAATCGAAAGCACAATAGAGTTATTTATGAACCAAAGGTTAGACCAGCTTGAATAGTCGTCATAGCAAGCATCGTTTTGGTAATTAAAGACTATTTCAAAGGAAAGATGACGATAGGTTCTTGGTGGAAAAACTGTTGTTGGATAACCATCGATAAATTGATTAATTGAGATTGAATTAGTTGGATCAATAGTCACAATAGTCTGATTGCTCTCAATTGCAATTTGAAGAGTTTTGTTCATGGCATCATATCTCCTTGTGGCACTGATCTGCTATCTGTCAACTCTTAGAATAGCTAACGAGTAATTATGAGGTTGACCTACTCTGGGGCTGTAGCTCAGCAGGGTCTTGACTACCCATGAACAGTCCACAGTAGGCCTGAGCCATAACATTACTGGGATCAACCCAACGCGCCGTTAGCAATTCATGTAGGGGATCGCAGTTAAACGGTTGGTCATCATCGTCGAGTTCAAGGGCTTGCTCTAGCTGTTTCTCGGCCTGTCGGGCGATTTGAATCGCTCTAATTTGGTTTAAAAGAACTTGAGCAACCAAAGCGCTAAAGTAGCCTGTCTTAATCGGTAGGCAGATATAAAACACCAACAAAATTGCAGGTTCTCTGAACATGATCATGAGGATAAATCTTGCTGAACTTAAAACGACAGACGTGCCAGATGGTTACTGGCTCAGTCGCCAAGGGCAAACCAGTATCGCAGGGGCAACATTACAACCTATCTCTGCGCCTAGAAAACTTATTCAATGCCAGGAGCGCAGTTGGATCAGCGTTGGTGCATAACTTATCCGTTAGCACACATAGGTGGGGATGAACGCGAGCAGTAATCGCCTTTATGGCTTCTCGACCTACACCCCTAAGGACATCCCTATGAAGATCTTGCTTAAGCCCCTAGTGATCGCAGTCGGCCTTCTCACCCTGGCCATCACTGGCTGTGGCAAAACCACCGCCCTCACCCCCAGCCAGCTGGCCGAGCAAAACAAACCCGGCACGCTGATCATTCAAACCGTCCACAAAGCCGAGTTTTCGGTACCTAACTACGACCTCAACGAAGATAAGCTGAACCAGCTTTCCAAGGCTTTGGGGCAAAAAGTGTCCAGCGGCGAATACACCTCCGAGCAACAGGTGTTTGTGGCCATCATTCAAACGGTGCTGGCCGCCCCCCTGGCCTACTTCACCCCCATGTCCCAGCGGGTACAAGAGCAGGCTGAAGTCAGCACCACCGGCTCGGCCCTGGCGGTCACCGAAGACGGCTACCTGGTGACGAACGCCCATGTGGTTTCCTCCGAGCAAGATGACATTAAACAGCTGCTGGCTGACAGTGCCCTGGAGGAAGTGGCGGTTTCTAGTTGCCAATCGCTGTGGAATGACCTGGGCGGCGGTTACTATCAGGAGGCGATCGGGGCGCTGATGGGCACCCAAGAATTTGTGCAACTCTGCCTGCAAGCTCACGCCGAGTACTTTGCCCATTACATGTCGCTCGATGCACTAGACACCAAAATTTATGCGGCTATGGGGGCCACCGCCCGCGACCAGATCGTTGAGCAGGGCCACAAAGCCACCGTCAAAGCCATCGGCGAACCCGCCCCCGGTAAAGATGTGGCAATTCTAAAAATTGAGGCCACCCATATGCCCACGGTCGCCTTGGGAGACGACCAAACATTGGCAGCAGGCGATCGCATGTTCATCCTCGGCTACCCCGGAGCTGGCGTCATCGACGAACAAGAAGCCGTCGAGGCCTCCCTCACCGCCGGGCTGGTCAGCGCCCGCAAAACTATGGCCGATGGCTGGGATATTCTCCAAACCGATGCTGCCATGAGCAGCGGCAACAGTGGTGGCCCGGTGTTTAACGAGGACGGCGAGGCGATCGGCATTGCTACCTTTGCCAAGGTTGACCCCTCCACTGGCAGCCAGGTGCAGGGCGCTAATTTTGTAGTGCCGATCAGCGTCGTCAATGAATTTTTGACCCAGGCCAATGTAGAACCTGCTCCCAGCGGCATTTCTCAGCTCTACCAAACGGCAGTGAGCCAATTTGAGCGGGGCCAGTTCAAGCGTGCCCTGGCCAGCTTTCGCCAGGTCAGTGAGCTCAACCCCAGCTATCCCTACGTACAGAGCTATTTGAGCAAAACCCAAGCGGCCATCAATAAAGATGTTGAGGGTGCTGTATCCCCAGGAAGTATTGTAGCTGGAGGTATTGTTGTGCTCTTGTTGGGGACAAGCAGCGCTGTTGTAGGCCTCCATCGAGGCATGGTAAAACTACCCAAGCTCAAAGCCCATTGAGAGTCTTGGAATGACCTTACCTCTTAACTTTACAGCCGCTTAGGGGGAGTTAGTCTATCCCCTAATGCGGCTTTTGCTTTAGTGATAACAAACCTCCAATGAGCTTAGAGCGCACAACAGCGAGCTAAAAAATATGGGAAATTGAATACCAACGCTACACCTGTTGACTCTCACATGTTTATAATCCGGCTTCTGAACGATGTTGCACAATCGTTCCTTGGTCAGTCTTTATATCCCTCTGCATTGCTACCTTAGCTTTGTCAGATAGCCCATTCCCCTTCATAACATCCCTTGCCACCTCGGTTATTCGGCTCAAATACCCCTCTGGTCTCCCTAACGCCACTGCTACCCCATGCCAGCGCCACAGTTGAGCCAGCTCTGGGCGGCTCTGCTGCCACCCATTACCACCCCCCTCTGGATTGACCAACACCTCATTCCAGTCCTTGCCCTGATTCGGCGTCAGCCGCTCAACCCCCGGCACCTGCTGCGCCACCCGCCAGGCCATCGTCTCTCCTGCCACATCGGCATCAAACGCTGCCGCCACCATTCCCCCACTCCGCAGCACCGTCTTCAACGCTTCCGTTGGCACCCCTCCTGAGCCATCCGTCGAGAGGTAAATCGACACCCCCTCCGACCCCCGCTGCGCCCGATCCAGCACTGCCAGCGACATCGCATCAATCGGCGACTCCACTAGCAGCACCCGATTCACCGGCCCCTGCCCCGTACCAATCCAAAACCATCCCTGATCTCTAGCGGAACCCGGCGCTAACCCATGGAAATGGTTCTCTTCTCCCCAGGTGCCTCGCAAACTGGCCCCAATGACCTCGCCCCGACTCCAGGTTTGGGCCTGCAACTGGTGGCGCAAAAATACGGCATTCTGATGATCATCGGCAAAGATCAAGCCCCGTTCATGGAGTCGATCCACCAGCACCGTCGGTAGCTTGCGGACTTCCGCCAGATACTCACGCACGCACGCCCAGCGGTGTTCATTCGCGGCGGGCACCTCCAACACTCTGGGTTCTCGCTCTTCCGTTTTGGGATAGGTCGTCAAGTGAGCAGGTCGTTGAGACAAATCCCGCCCCGACAGCCACTCCACCGCTTCTTTAAATTCCACCCCCTTCACATGCATCACCAGGTCAATCGCCCCTCGGCCCCCAGCATCCGCCAGCCAATCCATAAACAGTGGCCCGCTGATGCTGATGATGTGGTCGCCATTGCGCCACTTGTGCTTGTCGTGGCGGTCTGGCTCTAACCCCAAGTGCGCGGCTACATCCTCCAGATCTGTCCCCCGCACCTCATCGGCAACCTCTTGCAGCGTTGGCCCCTGCACAGGTTTTGCAGGGTTAGCCGAGGGCTGACTCTGAGATGGCACGGGCGCTGCTGTTGTTGGCTCCTGCTGCCACAGTGGATCTGGGTCAGATTGTGACCCTCGGCTAGTGGAGCGCCCTGTCTGAAACGGTTCCACGTCAAACAAGCTCTGCACCTGAAATTCAGGCTCTTCAGTGGCTGGAGCAGTGACTACAGTTTCGGGTTCAGGCTGCGGTTGTTCCTCCACAAAGAGGGCAGGCGGTTGATGGGGGTGGATGGCGATCGCCCCCTCCCCATCAACAATCACCACCTCCCCCTGCTGGGTCAACCTGTCCAAATACTTGTGCAAACTCTCCACCGGGAACCCTGCCACTCGTACCCGTCCGAGTTCCTTCACCCCAGACTCCATACTGGTGCCAATCATCTCCAGATGCTCGATCAAGGGCCGAGCCCCGTCAAAAAACGACTCATAGAACCGCTGATCCGGCGACTGCACCAGCACGATTGCATCGGGATACTGGTCTTTCACCGCCAGATATTGCCGCATATCACTCGGCATCCGCGATCGCCCATCCTCCGGTTCTTGGGGGGACACTTCAGGCTCCGCCTGGGCCTGAAGCTGGGCCTGAGTCGCCTCAGCAAACCCTTGCTGCACAATGTTTTTGGAGAAAATCTGGGCAAAGGCACGGTCTGGCAACCGCGACTCCCCACCCCGGAGATTTTGCACCGCCGTCTCCTTAAACTCGATGTGCTCCTCTCCCTGCACCCGAAACACCATCTCCGAGTCGATGAACATATCCCCGTTCTGGGTCAGGTAGTGGGTCAGATATAGCTCATCCCCCTGCCGCTCCACCACGAGCGGAATAAACGGCTCATTCTCAATCCGCAGGTGAAACTCCTGGGAGGTCATCACCTCCTGCTCAATCCCCGCATTTCTCAAAAACCGTAGAATCCTCTTTTCGAGCTGACCCATCGGGGGCAGATTGGGTACGGATGGGGACACTGGAGCTTCAGCCACAGGGCTTTCTACTGCTGGTTCTGGGCGCGGCTGATTTGCGATCGCAGGCGCAACTGGCGGCTTAACCGCTTCCACCTCCACCTTCTCCAACGTGGGCAACGACACCCCCATCAACTGCCTTGCCACTTCCTTAAACTCAAACGCCGCCAGGGTATAGTTCCGCTGGTGCATCACCACCCCCAGCACCCGCTCCAGCCGTTCTGGGGGAATGACCACTTCCATGCGATCGGCCACCGAATAAAAATCCGACCCCGCCGCCGCAATCAAGTCCTCATCCAGGTAATACCGACCACCCGACTCCTTCGATTTAGGCGCTTGTAGAACGAACCCATCTCCCGCCTGCTGCGGCTTCAGCAGCAACAACTCATCGAGGGTCTTCACCGTCCCCTGCCGGTTGGTCAGATCTGTGAGGAACCGAAACACCTGCTGCGGCTCCTTAAAGGCCACCGGCTCCTTGGTCAGCTCCGACTCAATATCAAAGCCCTTGGGCATGATCAGCCCCTGGCACACCTCGCCCCGATAGTCGGTGTAGTTCACCAGCTTGCCGTTTGAGTATTTCTCAAACGCCTTGATCAGGTTGCCAGTGAAGATCTGCCGGTTGACCCGCCCCGCCTCCTGCTGCATGTCGAAAAGGGAATAGACGCTATTGCCAAACCAATCTTCAGTTTGCACTGTGGCCTCGATCGCCCCTGCCCGCCCCGTGTTGAGCTTCGACAACGGCACCGTAATCTGCCGAGCGGAATCCGCCACCAAAACCCTCAGCTTCCAGCGGTTGGGTGCTGCTGGGCTCCCCGAGCGTTTTTTGGCATCGGCCCCCGCCACTACGCCATAGAGAATGGTCTTGCTGGCAGGCGTCACCAACCGCAGCGGTGTCCCTGGCACGAACTGCTCTAATACACCAGAGACATGCATGAGCTGCTGCTCAATGCGATCGTTCAGTTTTTCAATCGCCTTGCTGTCTTGCTTTTGGGCGATCGCCGCCTGCCGGTAGCGGTTCGTCTGCGCTTCCAACTCGGTAATTGTCGCCGTCACCTGCTGACGCGCTGTTGCAGCCAGAGTATCCGAGTCATGGGCCTCGATCGACGCTACCTCCGCCAACCCCACCGACTCCCGCACTGCATTGATCGCCTGAAGCTGGGTCAGCGGTTTGCTCTCACTCTTAGCCTCCACCAGATCCAGGTACACTGGCCCCGTGAACTCGCTGGCGGTCTCACTGTCATCGGCCATCACCTCCATCCGCGCCAGGGGTCGAGCGTCCAAATCCAGCTGATCCGCCTCCAGAATGTTCTCCCCCATCGCCCTGGCCTGATCCACCAGGTCGCGGTACTCCGACTCAATCAGGCTGTAGACCGCTTCTTGTTCTGCGATCGGCAGCAAGGGAATCCGACCCGTCACCTTTTTAATCAAGGCAATATCTGAGGCACCGCTATCCCCCTGAGCAGCGGGAAAATCCAGTTTGGCATTGAGTTCTGGGTCGTCCGCCAACAGCTCCGTCACCACCTGCTCGCCGTAGGGGTTCATGAAATCTACGACGGTGTTCAGCGAGATATCGGTCTCCCGTGCCGCCGTCGTGTTGGCATTCAGACTCGCCATCTTGCGACAAAGAATTGCCCCCGGTCGCTTTTCAGCCGGGAGATCCCCCATCAATAAGGTGTAGTTCGGTAGCGCCACCTGCCCAGTTCGATGCACCCGGCCCAGCATCTGCATGAACACGTTAATGTCCCGCTCCGCCTGAGCCACAATCATGTGCCGAGGCCGCTGGTCAGCAAATTTCTCCGAGGCATGCAACGAAATCCCGGTTGAGCCCGAGCAGTTGAGCAAGATGACATCGGCATCACCCGCATTGAACCGGGCCACGGCATCGATCTTGCCCTTAGCGGTAGTCTCCTCCTCCAACCGTACTTTGTAGGCCATGGAGCCATCGGCCCCGTATTCAATGCCCGACTTCCGCCCGGTAACTTCAGTCACCCGGTAGCCAGAGCGCTCCAACTGCTGCTCGATGTAGTCAATCGGGCTGATGGGAATGCTGCTAAAGTCGGACTCGCGAATACAGTCCAGGGCTTCCTCGTAGGCCAGAACGGCATCGCCCCCTAGCTGCTCATCGCTGAGGCGCAGCCGAGTAGAGTGGCCCCGGTAGTCGGTCACCACCACGTCCCTAGATCGCTCCAGATACCGTTCCAGCAGATCCCCAAAGGAAAGGCTCATGGCATCCCCAGGGCTCAAATTCTGAGACTCGGCATAGGCCTCAATGAAGCTGCCCATGGTGTTGGCCACCGTAATCACGGGCTTTTCACCCCGATTCAGGGCCGCAATCGCCTCCTGCACTGTAGCGTCTGCCTTTTGGGCCAGCAGCCCCTGCTCAATGCAGTTGTGCATCAGCGACGTGAAGTTGGTACTCCTGGCTCCCACCTCGCCAATCGCCCCATCTTCTCCTAAGGCTTTTGCCTCCGCCTTCGCCTCATTACCAATCGCCTTAATTGCCTTCTGCTTGGCCCGGTCAAAATCCTTAATCGCCCGCATCGCCGCCGAGAAGTCATCGGCCACCTCCCGATCCACTGATACGGTCTTGGCCTGAAACGAAATCCCCTCATAAGACCGCTCCCGCCTGAGCATCTGCCCCGAGGCCACAAACTTGCTGGCGACAATCTGCTGGAGCGGCACCCCGCCACGGGTCAGGATGTTCTCCAGTGCCGTCATGCTACTGACCCCCAGCCGCAAATCCGTGCGTCGGGCATAGAGATCCATCACATCAGCCCGTTTGGCGTAGGTAGCCGAGGAATAGAACACCCCCGATGACAGGTCGATCAACTCCCGCACAAAGTCCGCCCGATCCGGTGGCCCGGCTTCCTTCCACCCGCCCTTGCTCCCCCCCGCCTGGTGAGCCTCATCGAGAATCAAGATCGCATTAGGAGCCATTTTGCGTAAAAAGTTTCGCCGTAGCGGTTCCTTCTTCCCGACGGTCTGAAGCTGGCTATAGGTGGTAAACACCGCACTGTAGCGGCCCAGGTTGCCCCGCTGAATCATCGCCTGCATTTCCGCCTGCTGTTTAGCCGCCCCAGCCGTCTTCAACGACGTCCCATTGGCCAAGGGAATTTCGGTACCGCTATCGGTAATGAAGGGCGAAAACCGCCGCATCCCAATGTCCCCCACATCGCGCATCATGTCGGCGTAGAGCGGTTTGTCCTTGGTAATGAACAGCGCAATCTTTCCCTGCTGCTGGGCGTAGCGCATGATGCTGGCACAGATGCGCCCCTTGCCAATGCCAGTCTGGTCTCCCGTGATAAACCCAGCGCCTCGCTCGATGTTGCTGATCGCTAAAGCTGAGGCATCCACCTGCTCAGCGCTAAAGTACTGATGCAACTCTGCCACAGACCCATAGCCCAGGCGGGTGGCCAGGTATGTATCAATGTCGCCATGATGCTGCTCAAAGCGCTCCAACGCCTGTTGAGCGGCACTGGCCATGTTGAAGGGAATCAGGGTCTGGGTCGAAAAGCCTTTGCTCTTGGGCACATAGGCTACCTGCCTGGGCTGGACATCATACGTGTCTGCCGACGGGGCCACAGCCTCGCCGGTTGAAAGAGATGTATTCATGGTAATTTCCGGGTGAAGGGCTACAGGCTTAGTTCGGCCAGCCACGCCTCTAGCGTGGTCTCGTCGTGGAGACTCAGCCAGTCCAGATAGTCCGGATAGCTGGGCGTGACGGACGTTACCGGAAAGCTTCCCCCGTAGTGGCGCAATCGTTCCTGAAACCGCCAGTTGCTCCGAATCAAGGTCTCCGCCCACTGTTGTCGCCAGTACTCCAGGGCGAAGTCCGGATTGTCGTCCGGCTCCAGTATGGGCGTATGCTGAACCGGGTCCAACTCGCTGAGGGTGCTCGCTAACTGTTGCTGCGTCTCGATCTGAGAGGTTTCCGAGACGGAGTCCTGAATCATTCTGTCCAGCCGGGTTTGCATCAGTTGCAGGTAAGTGGCTTCGCTCAGTTGCTCCAGTTCGGGCGGCACTTTGACGATGAACAGTGTTCCCAGGCCCTCCAGCGTCCAGAGGTTGGGAAAGCTGGAATATTGGCTGGTCATGAATGGGTACGTCCAGGGAGAAACGGGTCTGGTGGATAGGTTCAACGGGAATTAACTCCTTGAGTTCAGTAAACGATGTGTAGATAGTTGGCACTTCAGCGGCAGGCAGGGGGCGATCCGACTTCCCTCGCCCCTCAATCACAATCACGTCGATGGGAAACCCAGCGCCCTGTTTGCGGTACAGGTCACCCCAAATCGAGAGGTGCTGGGTGACCCGGTAATTCGTATAAAGCAGATAGTAAAAGGCGCGACTCTCACGGCTGTTGTAGCGTTCAGAGCGGTGTTCGTTTTCACGGCCTTGCTTGCCTCCTAAAATCAGTACGGCTCGACCGCCATCCTTCATCACCGTTAACGCCTTTAAGGCAATCACCTGATCGATCTGGGTTGTCCAGGTGTCGGCAATAGGAAATCGGCGGGTGTGGCGCTGCGCATCTTTGACCACCCCAAAAGGCGGATTGCAGATGACGACATCGACCTGGGCCTCAGGTTTGTAAGTCAGGGCGTCGGCCTGAGTGAGCTGGCGAAAGCCTCGGGTTTGGAGTTCAGCCCAGCGATCTGGATTTAGCTCATTGGCAGTTACCAGAGCTGGATTTGCGCCAA
>NZ_JBNXVS010000083.1:0-13793 GCF_050565655.1 Nodosilinea sp. AN01ver1
GCAAGTTTTGTATCTCCTGCCGCTGAAAGTCGCTGACCCGCTCGGCTACCGATACCACCTCAATGCCCCGGCCCAGCCCGGTAGACTTGCTCACCCGCACCTGCATCAGTTCTCCCTGCTGGTCGCGCAGGCTGTAGTCGCCCGCCCCTTTGTGGCTGAGGCTGTACTCCCCAATCTGATACAGGTTTTCTCCGGTACGCTCGTGTCCTCGCTGAAACAGCTCCACCACCGCCCGCGCCATTTGCCGATCGCGCCGGTTCTCCAGGTGTTGACTGAGCCACTGGGTGACGCGGACATCGAGAGCTGGTGGTTGCCAGTTCTCTGTAGTCGCCTTCAGCAGGGTCTTAGTCGGATTATTTTCCGATCGCTCCACTTCCCGGTTCAGGACGGCGATCGCTGGCGGGGTTGAACCATTGCGGGATAGTTCTGGCTGCGCCGATTCTGCTGCCACGGCTGGGGAGAGCCGAGTCTCCAGCTCCAGGAATGCGGCCCGATCAGTGTCCTGCAATTGATTGGACACTACTGCCCCGTCGCGAACCACCAAAAGCATCTGGTCATCGCGACTGATGCTCAGATGGTGACCACGCTGTTTGATGTGGTAGTCACCAACGGCTACGGCATCATAAATGGGCTGGGCCTCGTGGAGCGGGTTAATCAGCCGAGCTGCGATCTGCGCGATCGCCTCTGGGTCACCTGTCGGATCTGGCGATGGGGCCTCGGGAGTTTTCCCGTTGCGGCCATTCAGGGCTGGGCTGGGAGTAGCAGCCTGGGCTTGCTCGGCAGCCTCCCCAATCTGCATCTGGATCTGGTTAACGGTAATGACCCCGTCCCGCTCCTCGCGAAATAGCACTGTCCCGCGATCTCGAATCTCAATCGCGGGGACTTTGCCCCGATACATGTCCGGGTCAACCTCTGGGGTAACCGGCTGCTGAATCGCATCGAGAATCACCTTCAAGTTATTGGGGTTCAGCTCTCGCCGAATCGTGCCATCGGCCAGTTGACCATAAACCACCCGCTGGCCTATCTGAATCCGCAGGTCATCCTGACCCGCTTGGGGAAGTGTCGGAGACTGCTGGAAGGTCATCGCTAGCCGCTGACTCACTTGGGTCAGGGCCATCACCAGCTGCACCTCATCTTCCTGAATCGCCTGAGCTTCCTGGGGACTAATCACAAAGGGATTCATGCTACCCTCCCCTGCACCAGTGCCAGACCACCCAAGCGATCAACCACTACTTCACCACCGACTTGGAAAAAGGCCAGCTGGTCATCGAATCGATATTCCACGCAGCCGGGCTGGTAGTCGGGCAGGCAGTCTCTGGAGAAGATCAACACTCCGCCGACTGATCGGAGATAGGGCACATCGTCAAACAAGACCTCTATCACCTGTGGTACGTAGCCTGGGGGCAAAGGCGGTAGGGATTTAGCCTCAGCTAGAGCTGGGAGCTGTTCAGGATGCTGTTCCAGGTAAATAGCTGTTTTTGGAGATAAATGCCAGGTCGTTAAGTCATGATTCATTGTCGATACGCCTCATCAAATTCTTCGTCGGTAATGTCGGAATCGGCAAATGACCCTGAAAAGGCTTTCTCTTGATTGAGCGGTACTGGAAACAGTCTTTCAGCCATCGCCTTACGTGACTGGTTCTCAGTGTTCAGATCGCTCATCATCTGCTGCTGTTGGCAGCGGGCAATCAGTTTTGGCTGCACCGTACTGTGCCACAGCGCTTCACTGCGCTCCTGGATCTTCTGTTCCTGCTTAGACACCTTCACCCGCACCCGCAGCGGCACCGAGGCTTCACCCCCACCCCGATAGGCCGGGTTGATGAACACGCATTCCCCCTGATCTAGCTTCAGGATCTGATCCGCCGTCATCAGCGGCACCCGCTGGCACTGCTCCGAACGACTGTTGCTGCCATAGCGCCCCTGGCTACGAGAACGGGTGTAAATCCGAACGTCCTTTTCACCCAGATAGCCGGAAAACTCCTGAGCGGTCTCCCGGTCTTTGGGGTTAAAGAACACCTTGGTGCCACAGGCGGCAAAGAGTGCCCTGGACAGATCGCGCCCATAGATGTGCTGGAGCTGAGCAAAGTTCTGGTAGCCCAGCAATCCCACAAAACCGTAGGAGCGAAACTCGTTAATCCACTTGGGCAGATCCGGCAGGTAGAGCGTCGGCAACTCATCGAGGGCGATCACCAGCGGTTCAGATCGAGGCCGAGCAAAGTTGCGGGTGACGATCAGGTGCAGGATAGCCGCCAGCAGCGGGCTCACAGCATCGCGCTTCTGGATATCCACCTGCAAAAATAGAATGCGCTTGCCGGTCATATCGAGTGGAATGGTGGTCTTGCCACAGAAACTGGAGACCAACTGCTTGCCCGTGAAGGTTTTGAATGTCCGCTGGGCAGTGGCGACAATCCCCGCGATCTGTTTATCGGCCTCCTCAGACGCAATCAGCTGACTAAAGCTCTCCATCGTCCAGGGCGGAATCCATCCCGACTCACCTGCCTGCCGGATGCGCCCCGGCAAGTTGGAAAGGTTCAAAATCTTGTTCGCCATCAGCAGGTCGGGGTAGGGGGTGCGCTTGGCCAGCAGCATCACCGCCTCAACCAGGTTGGTACCGGCACTATTGAAGAAGTCATTATCCCGATAGCCACCGTCCCGCTGGGTATTCTTTTGCAGCACCGCCGCGAGCTGTGAGGCCATCAGAGCGTCGGTTTCGTCTTCAAGGAAATCGAGGGGGTTGCAGATGCCGGTGTAGGGCTGACCCGGCGCAAAGACATCCACCTGATAGCCCTGACTCGCCGCCCATGCGGCATGGGCCGCCAGCTGACTGCCCTTGAAATCGTAGACCACGATAGAAAACCCCTGGGCAATGGCTGAACGAATCGCCGGATCAATGATGCTGTAGGTCTTCCCCGAGTCCGGGGCTCCCGCCACCACGATGCTCTGCTGAGCCTGGGGGATATCGAGATCTCCAGCTTTGAGCGGTACTTTGGCCGGATGCCGCTGCTTCTGCTGCTTTCGCCCCAGAGCTTTCGCCCGCCGCCGTTCGGCCTTCCCCGCAAAGCGCCCCGTTGCTAGCTTGCTCTTATTGGTGCTGTTGCCAAACAGACTCATCCCCACCCACAACACCACCAGCCCAAGCAGTAGAGTACCCATGCCGGAGTCCAGAAAGGGTTGAGCAGTGTCCCGCAGAATGCTGAAATCCATGGGGCGTTGGGGTTGAGAGGATGTCGTCATGATCTTGCCCAGGTGTCAATTTGCTGAATCTCATAAACCTGACCGTTAAAGCCCAGGGTGTATTGCTGAAAGCCTTCAGAACTCAACTGGTTCACCACTAGTCGAGGCAAGCCATGCTCTACGGTTGTCGTCGGCTCAATTAGGCTCCGGCCTGGCGGTACGTGGGGATTGAGATAGGTGGCCAGCACCCGTTGAAAGCCACCTTCGTGGGGGCTATAGCCGAAGAAAGCACAACCAATGGCCCCACAAAGCGGCTGCGTCTCGCTTTCTTTGACCCGAGAATCGACCAGATACAGCGGCTGACGTTGACCTGCAACCTGCACCTTCCACATCTGCATCTGACCTGGATCGACCGGAAAAGTAGGGCTCAGGTTGTCCTGCATCATCTGGCTCAAGAGCGGCAGTGGGGCAACCTCCTGGGCTAACTGCCAGCCGGTCTGAGATGGCCGAGGCCAGAGCCAGATCCCTAGAGCCAGAAGCATTACCAGGCAGACTAAAAGGGGTTTGACAGGCAAGATGCGCTTCATCCTCGGCTACCTCCTTGAGCCAAACAGCCCTTGACCTGGCCATAGGTCTGACTCAGCGAAGCGGATTGAGGGTTGAGAAAGACCTGGCCTTGAATGTCAGCTACTATGCCCTCAACCGGCACCCCTGGGCCACCAAAGTAATGCTGGCCAATGCGTTCAACCAAAGCGGTATCGGATAGCCTCTCGACTTGGGCCTGTTCAGCAATAGCCTGTAAGGATTCCTTCACCAAATGGGTTTGAGTCGCTGCGGGCAAGAATCGCTCTACTTCATCGGCGCTGACCTCAGCCCCAGACTCGACTCGCTTGAGAAACTCCTGCCCCCCAGGCTGAGCCGCAATCATCGCCTGCACCTCCGGCTGATAACTCATTAGGGGGTACTGGCCTAACCGACGACCACAGTGGCCCTCGGCATTACAGCCATAGGGACCAATGGCGGTGGGATAACGGTTGAGGGTGGCAATGGCGGTTGAGAGTGCCCCCAGATCAAGCTCGCCATCGCTAGCCCCACAGGGTTGTAAATCTGTTAGATCAGCTGCTTGTGGTTGCGCTCTCAGCGAAGCTGGCTGGCTCAACCCTCTAGGTGATGCCGATACCATGGGCAGACTCGAAGCCGTCTGATCACCACTTTCACCATCTACAGCGCCTACCAGCATGAAATCGGTTTCCCGATAGGTCATAAAGGGCACTGGGCCAATAAAGTAGGGCGTACAGCCCAAATCCGGGGTCAAGAAGCCCCCCCGCTGACACATGCGGAAAAACAGGGCGGTGCTGACCGTGCCCGAGGACTCATCTACATCCCAGAGCGCCACCTTGAATGCATCACCAAAAGGATGCCGTCCAGTGGGCTCCTGCCCGCCATTCACAAATGACAGAAACCCTTCGCCCCCTGGCACCTGCTGCACCTGCCCCGAAATCCACTGCTTGCCGTGCAGTCCTGGGGTGCCTGCAAACTCCACATGGGCGCAGGACTCCTCACAAGGCACCTGAAAACCCGCCTGTTTGCTGCCCGAAATCGTGGCCTGCCGCTGGGTTTCCGCCTGTCCGTAGACCATATCAATCTGGCCAATGGCCCCAGCCCCCGAGAGCGGATTGGGCATCTGATCCAACGGCACTGACACTAGCCCCGGCACCCCGCCAATGGTGCTGTTGCCCCAGTCACGAAAGTTTTGCAAGGAAATGCCGGTGAGTCCCGGAATATCGGTCAGGGCGAACGCATTGAGCTGCTCGCCCAATTGCCCCAGGCTCAGTTGGCCCAGGTCTGGAAACTCCTCCAGCAGGCTGGAAAGGGTCAGGTCATTCCCGTTGAGTCCCTGGAGACTCAACACCGGCAGTGCTTCAGAAATGAGGGCTTCCAGGGGCGGCACTTGATCTAGCCGCAGGTTGCCTAGGCCCGGAATCGCCGAGACCAGATCCTCAACCCGCTGCCAGCCCACCAATTCCAGGGCACCTAACGCCATCTGGTTCAGATCAAGATGAGCAAACTGAGCCAGAGTCTGGAGGTTAAACAGTTGAGGATACAGACTGGTCTGAAAATCGCCCAGCTTCAGCACCTCGGCTACCGATTGCCCGGCCTGCCACATGCGAGACGGGTCGTAGCCGAGGCTGGCAATCAGATTGCTGGGAATATCAACAGCGCCGCCAGAGAGCAGCGGCGGCAAATTGGCAAAGGTGAGTTGCGACCAGTCCGGTACCCGCGCATACTGCTTATCCCACTGCACTGGCACCGTTGGAATCCAGGGTTCCGTCGCCGCTTGCGGGGCAGGTCTCAACCAGACCAGACCTGCTGTGAGCAGGCCCAGAGTCACCAGTCCTAGGCGTTGAAGGTGTCGTCGAAATCGTTTGTTCATGGGTTATCTCCCTTGGGTGATTCCAGAGTCAGATCGGCCCAGTTCCGCCAGTCGCACCACCAGCGCTTCGGATACTCCAGCGGTTTGCGCGGCTTCCCTCAAAGATCGGCCCTGCCTAAGTTGCTCTAGCAGAGTTTGAATGCGTTCCCAGAGCGGATCTCCAGTGACCACCAGATTGCGGCGTTGAGCTTCGAGCAGCCCTCGCTCGACCCACCGCACACCAGCCGGGCTCGCGATCTGTGTCGTCAAAATGGCACTGGCGTAGGGTGAAGGAGCATCGGGTTGAATCGCCAGGATGCTGTAGGCGGGTGCGCCGGAATTCGGAAAAGCCAGTTGAAAGGTGTAGAGGTCGCGATCAGTTACGACCGTCAGCGTAGTCGTCGCTGTGGCAGGTAACCCCGGAATGGCCAGAGGCTGAATCCGCCGCAGGTGAATCACCGTGGCAGCGCACTCCCCCGGTGCGGCAACCGCTGCGCAGCGGGTATCGTCAAAATCCAGCGTCACTTGAGACGGATCATCGAGCCAGGCCCGACGGACAACCACTCCTACAGGGCGAAAGTTGAGCGTGACCCCGTGACCTGGATGAAGCTCAACTGTGACCGGAGCATGATCACCTCTGGCCGCTTGATTAGAAATAGTGCGGGTCGCCTGTGCCCAGGTTGGGTGAGCGACTGTCACCAAAGCCAAGGATAAAAATAGTACTTTCCAGAATCGAATCACTGGGCTACCCTCAAATCGGCATCTGCATTGATTGATTGACAAACACCTGCACAGGCCGACCGGCCTCAATATAGGCAATGCGGGGACGCTGCTCTAACTCCTCAATGGCCCGCTGGTTGCGCTCAGTAATGGTGTCGAGGATGGCGTCGGTGCCTCCCTCCAATACTCCAGCCAACACATTTGGAGCCGGATTTTCGGTGGTCGCAACGGTAGTGCCATTACCGGTTTCAACCCGAGTATTGGGTCGGGTGTAAAGTTCGCTGGCTCTTCGAATTGAGCCCAGGGCAAACTGTCCAGCGTCCATCGCCGCAATGCCGGGGCCAATGTCGTCATGGGCTTCGGCCTGGAGCGGTGTCCCACCCTGACCGCGAATCTGGATCACCCCTTGGGGCAGCATCAGTTCACGAGCCTGGCCCTGGTCGTTCCAGATCGCCTGGGTAGCTGAGAGCTGTACCAGGCCGTTGTCAGAAACAGCCTCCACCTGTACGACCAGTTCGCCCCCAGCTGGAATGGCTACCTGGCCCTGGCTATCGACCAACGGTTCTGAAAGCACGACCAATAGATTGTTGCCCTCAGCGGTGCTATCGAGGATGACGGGTGTTACCAGAGAGCCACTGGATTGAGTCCCTGCTACTAAAGATGATGGCGGGGCTGGCTGGAGAATCCGAGCTTCTTCAGCTGCCAGGATGTCTGGGTAAGTGGGTGCTTCATCATCAATGGCTGCCACTGAGCCTTCATCCAATGCTTCTATAGGCTGGAGGTCAGGAGGTTCAGCCGTTGAAAACTCTGGCATTCCCCCTGTCGTTGTGGATTCTGGCGGACTGACGGGAGCGGGTGCCGGAGGGAGAGTCGTGGCGTAGGCAAATTGCGCTTGAGCTACAGGCTCAGGTTCCGAGGCAGGTTCAGCGGACTCTTCGGGCAGCGGCAAACTCCCATAACTCCCGACCTGAGCCAGCTGCTGCCAGCGTTCTGCCGGATCAATCGCAGGTTCTGCCGCTGGGGTTGATCCGGCAGGAACTGCTGACGGACGAGAAACAACAGGTGTCGTTGTCGCCGCTGGTTGCAGGCGAGGCGTCGGGGCTGGGTAACTGACAACCGGGGATGCGGGTCGTGCTGAAATGGTGGGTGGCGGAGTCGATACGACGGGTTGAGGTGTTGGCCTGGATGGCGTTGCAACAGACTTGGGAGAGGGTGGTGCAGGCGTCGTAGCCGGACGAGGTGGTGCGCCTGAGGCCGTTGTTTGCACCACCCCCTGATCCTCCAATGCCATCTGGGCTTTGAGGGCCGCAATCTCCGCTTTAGCCTGCTCCAATTCAGTTTCCACCGTCTGAGGCTGGGCTTCCGTTTGATTGGCTTCTGGTGTAGTTGTCGTCGTACCCGGCGCATCGCCCTGACGGCTGCCCGCGATGAAGACTCCGGCCAGGGCAAAGACGGGCACCAGTGCCGAACCAATCAACACGAGCTTCGGCACTGGCAGCTTCCAGAAGGGACGCTCAGACTGCACCGGCTCTGAGAAGGCTTCGTCAGCCACCAGCGGTTCTGCGAAATCCGGTGCGCCCATCATGGTGCGCAGCATCTCCAGGTTGGGTTCTGGGAGGGAACTCATCGGCTGATATCCTCCGGTTGAATGGGTCGAATCGCTTCAATCTGCACCCCGCTTTCCAGTAGGCGGTAGGCTACCGTCTGGTACTCCGAAGCATCGGGAATCAGCGGTTTACCCGTGGGCTCGACCGCTCTTACCGTGATACGTCGGTTAAAAGTCAACGTTGTCCCAGCCGGGTTGCTAGCTTCAAACACCACTCGGGTGGCCACCAGATCCACCTGCCAGCGCCCTTCGCCAATCGCTTGCGGCGGTGAGATATGTTGAGGAATTAAGACCGCTGACACCTGCCCGTCAAAAGCGCCTTCAGGAATCACCTCGGTAGCCAGGGTTTGGAGAAAGGCATCACGGAAGTCGGGGGCCAGCAGAAACGATGCTTCCCAGGCGGCTTTAGACACTCGGTCTCGCCCAGAGACCTGAACGCCCTCATCAACGGCTTTCTCGCCCTCTCCCGGCAGTTTGCCCCAGGTGAAGGTCATCACCGCCCAGGTCGAGACCACCTGGCGGATCACCTCCGGTTCCCGGTAGCGGTAGTCGGCAGGGCGCACCGAGAAGGCGCGACCATCGACCTGCTGCACTAGAGTCGGCGGCTTTTGATTCGCCAGCCGTGATACCGAGACCGCGAGCCACAAAAGAGAAAGCGCGAAGACCAGCACACCGACTGACAGCCCCGCAAAGGCCAGGGGCAAGATGTCGCTGGAATGAATACGGGGTCGTTTCACCTTACGGCTGAGTTCAAGCAGTTCCATCACTTACCTCGGAATGGGAATTGCAGAGGTGCCGACCGCAATCAGTCGCGTCACCCCACCAGACACGCCACGAAAGACCGCCATCCCGGCACCTCCAGCAATGGCCAGAGCCAGGACAGGGGCCAAGATGCTGATCAGCAGCAGAAAGCCAAAGTCACTGGAAGTCTGAGCATCGGCTGCAACCACTACTGTGGCCGCCAAACCGACGATGACGTTGTAGGAAAACTTGGCCATGCCCAGGCTGAAAAAGCCCACCAGCCATGACCACAGCGGACGACCTTGAAGCGGTACGACAGAACCTGCGACCGCAATCGGGCCAATCAAGCCGGTCAACAGCATCGCCATTTCTAGCAGATTGGCAAAGGCCCACTGCCAGCCCTTGAGGAACTGCTCTGCCAGGGCTTGACTACTGGTTTGAAGCACGGTTCCGACCAGGATGTCAGCTAGGGGATTTCCACCTACGGGAGCCTCGCCAGACTGGTAGACCTGCTCTACCTGCTGGCTGATCTGCTGCACTCGACTCCAGAGCCGTTGCAGGCCAGCACTCCAGAAGCCTCGGGAACGGTATTCCTGCTCCAGCCGCTGCTGGGCACGTTCTCCGGCACGAACAAAACAGTCCACCTGGGCCTGCCCGGTCTGGGCATCACAGGCGGCATACTCCTGCTGAATGACGGCCTTGGCCTGCTGGGACAAAATCACGTCGTTAAGGGCTTCGAGCATCGACACTTCGCCCACCTGCACCTGGAGCACCGTTTGGGTTTGGGCGTTGATCAGGTTGCGGATACCGAGGGTGGCAGACCCCAGCAGGGCTCCATTGTTAAAGAGCAGTACGGCAATGGTCAGCACCCAGAGCACGTTGGGCAGAGCGGGGAAAATGCCCCGTTCGATGGCTTCTTTCACCCAGCCCACGGCGAAAAACAGAAAAGCTCCGACCAGGATGATAGAGGCAAACTGGTTTATTCCCAGGTATAGCCCGCTGCTGGTAGCGAAGATGTCTTCCCAGCGGGCATCCCAGGCCTGCTGCACCGCTTCGAGTTGCTGTACGCTGTCGTCGATGATGCCCACCCCGCCCGTGACCTGAGCGGGGAGGAAAACCCATGATGGTAGGAGAGCATTGAGCATGGCTCATTAGTTTCCAGAAGAACTGGTACCCAGGGCACCGGGGATGTAGATCGGAGCCTGGGCGGAGCCGGAGATAGAAATTTGGCGTTCCACTCGCTCGCGGCGGTTGGCCTCATCGACGCCTTCGCTGGTGTTCGCTGCAAGCTGAGTGAGCATCCCTTGAAGCTGGTGGAGCTGCGTCAGGGTCGTATTGTTTTCGGCGGTAAGTTGGGTTTGTTCGTGGAGCAGGGCTGCCACGGACGCCTGAATCTGGGCGTTTTGCTTCATGACGTCCTGGGTGACGTTCATGCCCTGGGCGGCTTCCGCCATGGACTGCGCCTGCTGAGTGCGGGCCTGACTATGTTCTAAAAGAGTCGTGGTTTGTTCAGCCTGGGTGGAGAGTCGGGCTTGGCCCTGGTCGCCCAGCCAGGGCGATGCCATCGAGCGGGCTACCTCCTGGTCGTAGCGGTTGGCCAGATCTCGCTGTTGAGTAGCCCGATCTGTACCAAGGATGCTTTGAATTGGCACCGCCTCGTCCAACCGTACTTGGGTCGGGTCGGGCAGGTTGCTACCTAAAGCGGATTTCAGTGCTTCCCACTGGTCGCCCAAGACATTCTGGAGTGTCTCTTCGGCTAGGGCTGTGGTTTCCTCGATTTGAGCCAGGATGTCTTCTAAAGGATTAGACAGGTTCTCTATCGCCCAGTCCTGCCACTGCTGGCCCCAGCCACCGGGCTGGAGGGAAGCACGAGCGGTGCTGATACCCAGAAGGCCCACGCTAATGCTGGTGCCAAGAATAAGGCGATACCGGATGCGTTGGCGTTTTGATTGAGTTGTCATAACGACCTCCGAGGGGTTGACGATTTCGGCTGATGGCCGTTTGCAGCCAGTTCAGCCGCTGAGTGGATCAGTTCAAACCGAGGGGTACTCGCCGCGATGGTGTCGAGGGATTGACCACTGCGCAGCGCTTGTACATAGGCCTTGGCAAAGGCGGCATACCCGGCAAACTTGTTGGGGTGCTGGGCTAGCACCCGCTGGCGGGCGCGTTGTTCTTTGGGATTATTAGCCACCGCCCCCAGCAGTTCGGGAGAGGGATAGTGGGCACAGGGGGTGAGGCGGGCATCGGCATCGAGCAGCCAGTGGGAGCAGAGCCGACCGGGGCTGATGCGGAAGGATTCTTCGGTATTGGGCCGCAGCAGGGTGGGGTCATAGCCAAACAGTCTCTGGTAGGAGGGCAGGGCGTTGGGCTGAATGGCCCCGACCAGACGAGTGTTGAGGTTTTGCAGGATCTGCGACCCGGCGACGGATTGGGCAATGGTGTCAGGGTCTTGGCCAATGATCAGGGGGCGAATGCCGGATTTGGCCCCGTTGGCGCAGACCTGGCCGATGATCTGGGCGATGCCGTTGTACTTGAACAGAATCGGACTTTCATCAATGGCGAACAGGGAGTCGGAGACTTCCAGGGCTCGGCGGAAGGCCATGGATTGGGCGGAGAGGGCCAGCACCGCTGCTTCGATATTGTCGCCGACGTTGCGGAGGGCAAAGACGGTGAGCCGGGCATCGGTGCGAATGGTGGAGGGTTGGGAGATGGCTTTGCCGACCCTACTGGAGAGCCATCCTCGCAGCTCCAGTAGGATGGTGGCGACGGCTTCGTTGAGCAGAGCGGATTCTACTTCTAGATCTAGATGAGCCACCGTCCCGACAAAGTCCGCCAGGGTCGGCATCTGCTGCCAGGCTGGGCTTCCAAACCCATCCTCAAACGCCGCTTCATAGCGGGTAAGGATCTGAGGAGTCTCGAAGAACGTGGACAGCGCCTGCCAGAGTACCGTATGAACTCGCTTGCCCAGCTGGTTGTCGGTCTCGGTGCCCATCACCATGGTGTCGAGGGCTTTGACCAAAAACTCCTTGTAGTCGTCTAAACGCTCTTGCCGCTGGTTATCGGGCAAGCCTTTAAGATCAGGAATCTGAAACAGGTTGTTGCTCTCGGAACCGATATCGAAGTAAGCGCCCTGGTCACCGAAGAACTTGACCAGGTCAGTGTAGGTGGTGGTGCCATCGGGTTTGGGGTAGTCGAGGGAGATGACGTTCATCCCGTTGGCGATCGCCCACACGAAGATCTCCGCCGCCAGCACCGATTTGCCACTGCGAGTCTCGCCGAACACCAGCATCCCCCGATGCTGATTGACAAAGTCCAGGTAAACCGGCATCTGGCCGTCGCGGGTGATCAGCTCAATGCCCTGCTTGTCGATAGTGCGAGGGCAGGACACGGGCATCAGCCCTGGGGCTTCGTTGGTGAGATACATCTGTCTGCGGCCATCGTCGATCAGCCTGTCGCCCACAACCGGCAGCGACCTGAGCCATAACTGCCAGGCGATCTCGGTCTCGCGAATGAAGTCCCCCTGATGGAAGGCATTAGTGAGTTTTTGGCAGGCTTCGGCCAAAGACTCGGGACTATCTCGATGGAGCAGCACCAGACTGCTGATCCAGATGGGCAGGGCACCCTCATAGATCCGCTCCTGGGCTTCCACTCCCTGCTTCATCCGCATTTGAGAGGCCACATCCACATCGCGCAGTAGGTTGGCACGGAACGTCGCAGTGACGCTTTGCTTAGTCAGCCGTTGCAGAGTGACGCGGGTCATCATGCGGTCGGCGGCGGCGAGTTCGCAAACGCATTCGCAATCAGGGAATTGAGCTAGCGCTTGCCACAGGTAATAGAGCTGGTGCTCGGGAGTGGTGAATCCGGCGGGTTTAGATTCCAGCACTACGGCTCCGACAAACTTTCCTTTTACCTGCACCCACTGGCGATCCGCTTTGGGATGACTGGGTTGGCCATTCTCCCCCCGAATCAGGCGGGAGGTAGTGTGCAGCGGGTCGTGGATCAGTTCGTTGAGCTTGGTATTGCCGTCAGCATCACTCAGCTCTAAACACTGGGGTACCTCCGGTAGATAAGTTGAATTGAACTGAGCCCAGAGGTACTGCCACAGATCTTCGGTTCCCATCGGGATAACTTGAAGACCCATGCGGGCGTTGAGCTGCTGTTCCCAGTGCAGATAGCCGTCAGTAAAGCCCTGGGTCAGAAGCTGCACGTAGGATTGTTGCTGATTCTGCTCCTTCAGCCCTTTGAAGGTGTCGTACTGGGCCACCACCCAGGCCAGTAATTTTTCAACGTGGTCGGCGCTTTGCTCTTGCCCTGACACGAGGGGGTAAGTAGCAAAGAGGTAGAGCTGCTTGGGCTGGCGTTGCTTTTCGGTCGTTAAATCGCGGGTGGCGCGTTGTTGCGCTAGCAGCAGGAACTGGCTTTCCAGGGTGGCGGTGGTTTGAATCAGGGTTTCGAGCGATTGTTGGCGCTCCTGGTCATCGGCAAACGATCGCCAGTGAATCCGCAGTCGATCGCCCGGTCGAAACCCCTTCAGTCCATCTTCGAGCCGTTTCAATGTCGGTTCTGCCTGCCCCGGTTGGAGTTGGGTGTGATACTAAATCCGACTTGGCTACCCCTGAAATGGTGTAGGATTAGGGAATGCCTAGACCCCTCCATCTCGAACCTCATTTTTCAGCCGACGAGCTTAAAGCGCGGTATCGCGCAAGCGGTGACCCGGTCGAGTCACGACGGTGGCATCTGCTGTGGCTGGTTCACACGCAAACGACCCTGACGGATGCGGCTAAAGCCGTTGGACTGAATTACGACTATGCCCGAGCTGTCGTGAAAGACTATAACCGTGAGGGCGCGGCTGGTCTGCGCAATCGCCGCAAAGACCAGCGGCCCCAGCAGTCTCGTAGCCTGCTCAACCCCAAGCAGCTCGAAGACTTAGAGGCTCGATTGCAGTCGCCCCCAGACGATGACGGGGTTTGGAGTGGGCCCAAGGTGGCGCGCGTCATCGCCGAGGTCACCGGGGTGCAAAATCGCACGAACTTCGGCACCTGAATCGCGCCAACTTCGGCAGGTGAATCGCATGAACCTCGGCACCTGAATCGCATGAACTTCGGCAGGTCATGACTACCCCATCGGTGGATCTCGATAC
>NZ_JBNXVS010000084.1:0-12275 GCF_050565655.1 Nodosilinea sp. AN01ver1
GCGGCTGCATGGTCTCGGCGGCGTGGGGCGTGGCGTGGCGGCGTGGCCGCGTGGCGTGGCGTGGCGTGGCGGCGTGGGGAGGGCAATAAGAAGCCCCGCTACAGGCAGGGCTGGCGGGGCGGGGGGGGGGTGAGTTTAGAGCAAGTAGCTATTTGACCACTTTCACGCCTTGCCTATCTGTGAAAGTTAAAAGTATTGATTTTAGGTTAAATATGAGTTCTCAACTTTCATCTCGACCAACAGCCTGGGCGCTAGCTTCTCTCCTTGTGGTGGCTCTTCCTCACTGGGTTTCAATGTTTCTACGCTTTTGGCCTATCGATACTTCGCCAGCGGGCGAATGCAACCCCCCAACCTATGTGGTCAAGGCAGGTCTGCCAGCCGATGCTGGCAGACCTGAGGATATCTAGGGAAGGGCGGCTATCATCTCAGCTTTGCTCAAGTGGCGGTTCTTGCCCTTGGCGTTGCGCCACTTAACCCCGCTGTCGGTGCATAGCTGGCGTAGCTCTTTGACGGTCTTAGCTGGTATCTCGGCGGCGGCTGTAGTGGTCTCGGTGGGAATGGTGGTCTTGGCCATCGGCGGGGCGATCGCGGCGGCTCTAGCGGCGATTCCGACGGGCTCTAGGGTGTCGGTCTCATCCCATAGCCCAGGGGTTTCGGTAACGTCTCGCCCTTCGGTATCGGTGCGATGGGGCAGTGTAGCCCTGGCGGTCTCGGCCGTGGTCTTGGCGGTGGTTTCGGGCTCGCCGAAGAGAAGGCAAAGCGCGGCAAAAATAACCAGGAAAAGGAATGTAGCGAACATGGGTTTTCTCCGAATGCTGTTTGGTGGTGGCCCCTGTAGCGATGGGGCGGTGTGGTGGAAGTTAGCCCCCGACTGCTTAGGGGTTCCTTCCCTGCGACTGCCCTAGCCTGTTCGGCTTCGCCCCTGTAGGGCTTGGTGCGTGACAACCGCCTTATGTAAAACAGTATGCCTTAAGCGTTCCTAACTGTCAACCCATGTTCTCAAGTTTGTTGGGAACGCTTAAGCGATTAGAGTTTGACTACTTTGTCGATGGTCAATCCCTTGCGGCCATGCTGGCGGTTGTGGCTAGAGCCCAGCTCGAAGCGCTGGTTATGTTCTTCGATCTCGGTCTCGTGCTCGGCAACCCACCGCTTGACTACGTTGTAATTCACCCCTGATAGGTCTTTGAGTAGCCTTGGCCCGATATACCATCGATCGGAGTCGGTTAGCTGTTTTTCGTTGTGCTCGGCGATCGCCCAGTAGGCAGCGGCAACCTTCTCTAATGCGGCTTCGCCCCGTGAGTCGATAGCTCGCTTTAGTTGATATTTCTCTTCGGTCTTGGGCTCTTCGGTGGCTACCGGGACTATGGTGGCGGGCTCGGCTGTATAGGTGCCCTGGGTAGGGGCGGTCTTGGGTGTGGCTTGCTGCTGACCCGCCAGGGCGGCGAGAAGACGTTCTTCAAGCGCGGCGATCTTGTTATCAATTAATGATTCGACGTTTTGTTCTGGCATGGCTTCAGGCTCCTTAACGGGCTCAGTGGTGGTGGTCTCGGCGGCGGGTTTGGGTTCGGCAACCTGGCGGCGAAGCTCGGCGAGTTCTTTCTCTAGTTCGATAACCCGATCGCCTTGGTTGAGTAGCCAGTGAAAAGCTTGCTGCTGATTGCGGGCGTTCAGGTGAGCCGCCAGGGCGTTGAACCGCTCAAGGTCTGCATGGTTCAGTCGAACGGTGGCGGTTTTGAAGGCATTGTCTAGGGTGACAACTTCGCCCATAACTTCGAAGTTGATATAGCCAAAGCTGGCGAGAAAAGAACGAATACTGTCTTCGCCGCTGATGTAGTGACCAAGCTGTTCGGCGGTGAACTTTAGCGCTTTGCCGGTCGAGCTTGATTTAACGTCTCGCTGAACTAGCAGGTTAACGGCGGCGTGGCGTAGAACGTGGCTTGATGCTTGGTGGCCCTTGCTAATTGAATCGAGATTCTCTAGAGCCTCTGACTCGCCGAAGGTACGCTTGATAGCTCGGTCGATTGAGCGGCCCCGCAGCGAGTGAAACTTCTGGCGAAGCTCGGCTTCTCTGGACTCGGCGGGCTTGCTTTTCAGGGTGGTTTCAAATGCTTTCAGTTCGGCTTGGCAGCTCTTATAGCCTTCGGACTGTTTGAACTGTCGCCAAAGCTTTAGGAACGCTTCAGCGGGGATTAACAAGCGAATCTCGTAGGATGCTCGCTCATCCTTGGGAACGCCGTAATCGCGGCGTTTGGCTTGGCCCTTGAAGGTAACGCTATAGGGATCGGTGGTCTTGGTGAACTCGCCGAGCCGCCACACTTCGATCGCACGGCGACCGCTGGCGGCAATTAGCCCCGCCGACAGTTCATATTCATCCTGGGATTCTAGACACTCAATCATGCAGTCTAGAAACTTGCCAGCATGAACCACGGCGGGGTTGTCCATCCGAGTATCTAGGGCGGCGGTGCTCTTTTGGTTGTGCTTCTCGAAGTCGATCAGATCGGTTGTGAACTTGAAATGGAGATGCTGAACAATGTTTGAGCTGTCGGCTTTTTGCTTGATGTAGGCATTCTGCCCAACTTGCAAATTTTCGGCGGTGAACTCGGCTCGAACCGCTTTGTTGTAGGGCGTTAGTTTATTGGCCAAGGTGCGCTCGGCAACGCCAGTATTTAGGGAGTTGTAAAGGTCACTGGCTACCGCTTCGATATCTTCAGGACGGCGGCAAGCCTTCAGCAGTTTGATGTATTCGGTGGGCGTGGGTACGGTGTTCATGGCGGTATCCTAAAGGCTTGAACTCTATAAGGGGCGGTCTACACCACCGCCCCTATTTTTTGACTATTGAGCGGGCATAGTCTCGGCGGTGATTCCCTTGCTAACCAGAATCTCGGCGGCGTACAGTCGGGGAATCTTGCGGGCGGTGGCCAGGGCGGTAACTTGGTCTTCGAAGGCGATTTGTTGGCGTGCGGTCATGGGCTGAACTTGAACTCTATGTTCACAAGTATAGCCTAGCGTTCCCAACTGCGCAAGGGGTTTTAGGGATTAAATGTTAACGCTTATTCGCTTAACCACTTTTCGAGTAGTTCGGTTAGAAGCTCGCTAAGCTGCTTGTCTTCAGCGTATAGGCGGGCTTTGACCTGCTTGTGGGTCTCTACTGGAATGTATGCCCCGATCTGGGTGTAGTCATCGCGTGAACGTTTGCCGCCCCGTTTACCGCCCTTCACTCGGCGGGGTTCTTTGCCTTGGGGTTCGCCGCCAGGTTGCATGGCGTCGATCCGGTTGAACAGTGACTCGGCATCATTCGGCATGGCTTAGAATCTCGCTGCCTAATGTGCGGTATTCATCCCAGGCGATCGCCGCCATGCGGTCTTTAACGTCTCGCACCAAAACGCCATCGTTAGGGGCGGCCTCATGGCACGCAAGCCGCCGAATAGTTTGGTTTAGAACTGGGATACCAAAACTTTCTAGTCGCTCTCTGGCGGCGGTGGTGGTCCCCTGTCGGCGAGAATCGGTCATTGTTAAAACCACGCCGAAAGACTTTAACTCTTGAAGAGCGCTGATTGTACTCATTAACCCTTCCATCGATAGCGAAGTCGGGGTGGTGGGAATGACCAAGAAATCGCAGCCCGCCGCCAGCTCCTTCAGTGTGGCTCGGTCGGGATTCGCCCCGGTATCGATAATGATGTGGTCTTTGCCCCGGCTCTCTTTGGCGGCGGCGGTCATGTCGCACGCCGAGAAATCGAACTCAGGGCCACGCCGAGCCCAAGACAGCGAGCTTCGGTTCAGGTCGCCATCAACTAGCAGGGTAGCCCCGTGCTCGGCGAAGAACGCCGCCAGGTGAACCGCCGTGGTGGTCTTCCCTACACCGCCCTTCATGCTGGCGACTGTGACGATCATTTGAATAACCGAATAAGCGAATAGGCAAAGATAGCGCACTCATTCTACAGGGAAGCTGAAGCCAGAATTCAGGGCGATCGCTATTCGCCGGTCTCGGCCCCGTAGCGCTCGAAGTTAGCTTGGTGGATCATTGCCCAAGCCTGGGCAACGGTTGAGGCTATCCCGATGTATTGCCCATTCATATCCCAGGCATCGAAGCCAGCGCCATCGACCCGATCGACCGAGCCGTTCTCGTTCTCTTCAGCTTTCCAAACTGCCATCGGTCACGCTCCTTCGGCACAGACAGCGCCATAGGTTTCTTTAAGCCAGACATTAGCCTGAGAATATCGGTTCTTAGAAAACATCGACTTTGCCGCTTTGGACGGGGCGATCCCTTCCCCCCTTAACTGAAAGTATTTAGCCAAGTGGCCATCGTTCAAAAAGTCGGGGCGAACGTTTTCGAGAGCGTCAAAGCTGGGATGAGAGTTGTACTTCTCTACCCAGAAGTCACCGCCATATTCGACCCTAACTTTTTGCTCGGCGACGGGGCTACTTTTGGCGGCTGGCATACTCGCCCCGCTGCCCCCCTCGGTCGGCGGGTCTAGGGGTAGGGCGGTCGGTGGGGTGCCCCCTGCTCGGCGGTAGTAGGAGGGCGGCGGTGTGCAGGGTACTAGGGCAAGTCCACCCCAGCCGGGGCGGGGCTTTTGGGCTTCCGGCTCGGCGTGGTGGGTAGGTAGGGCGGTGCCCCCAGTCCCAACGAAATCGGGGGTATTTTTTTGAGAATCAGCATGATCGATGGGCGGGGTAGGGTGCCCCTCGATCGGTGGGTTCGGTGGGTCATCCTGGGTATATGCCTGGTCGTACAGGTCAGACTCTAGGGGTTCAGTGCCCCAAATTCTGAGGTCTCGGAAGGGCATGTATTCTGATTCATCGACCATGAAACAGGTGCCCTTGAACATCGCCTTCGACTTGGTTTTCTTGTGCAGGTCAAGCGACTTAAATAGGTCATCAGTCAGGCGCTGTTCAAGCTGACTTAGCCCTTTTTGCCCAGCATATTTGATGGCTTCCTTGCCCAGGCGAACGAAACGGTAAGCACTCCGAAGGCTACTCATTCCCTTAAGGCCAAGTAGCGAGACTTGGTCGCCCTGGGTGACAGCGATAATCCTTAAGCCGACCTTTCTCGCCTCAGTCAGTAGGCTTTGATTTGTCGATGGTACTAAGTCCTTCTCGATGTCGTTCGTGTGTTTAACGATCGCGGGTAGCTCTTCGACAATCAGGTTCAGGATGGGGAACCCCGCCGACTCGCCGCCGTTGGCAAATCGCCAGGTGATGTGGTCTTCAAGGGCCATGTAGAAGTTAGCGATCGATTCGAAGTCACGACCGGCCCCGACTATCAACCGCTGAAGCCGCCCCATAGCGAAGTCTTCGAGTAGGTTTAGGGCATGTTCCTTGCTCTCAATCGTTAGCCCCTTGTCAGCGTGGGGATCTATCAGGGCGTACTGGTCGCCAGCGAATTTGTAGTTCATCAGCCAGCGCAGAAAGAAGCTTTTGCCACTGCCGGAGCTGGCGAAGATAGCCAGGTGAACAGAGTCTGTTCTGAATCGGTTTTCGTCAAAGACCTGGTAATCGAGCTTCTCTTCTTTGGGCTTGTCTTCAGGTTGAGCGCTACCCAAAACAGAAAGGTCATGGGTACCGGCCAGCCAAGATTGCTTACGACCATTCGCCCCGATGTCTTCGAGATCGCTTAGGGCTTCGAGTAGGCGATCGCGTTTGTTCAGACTAGCCACCGCCGCCCCTGCCCCCGCTAAAGCCCCCGCGATGGGCAGCAGGCGGTAGGTCTTGGGGGTAATCCAAAAAGAGGAAATCAGCAGCGTAGAAGCCAAGCCGAGAGAGGCTAGGGCGGTGTTGAAGAGCCGATGGGCTTCGGCCTGAGATTCAAAGGTTTTGAGCATGGCTTTAGAAAATGAAGGCGAGAATCAAGCCGAACAGAAATAGCAGACTGAGAAAAATCGTTGACCCGGCAAGGTGGGTTTTTTGGGTCTCCGAGAGTAACCAGCAAATGAACAAAATGATGGGTACAGTAGCCAAGGCCAAAGCCCAGCTATGGGAAACCATCAGGGCCACGCCAGAACCCGCCGCAAACCAGGCGATCGCCTTCGACAGTAGCTCTAGACCATTGGAGCTAAGGAGTAGGTTCTCAAGCCATAGAGAGCTTAATAGGCGCTTGCTGAGCCGGTTCGACTGCACCTCTACCGCTTGAAAGTTCTCGCCGCCAAACTTGTCTCGCGTCAAGAATTGAATGGTGGGCCGCTGGTTGTTAAGCTCCGGCTGCGTGTCGTGGATGATCAGGCGGCTTTCTTCAGTCATTGCTAACCCCTGAAATCAGCAGAATCATGATCGACATCAGCCAGAACCCGGCAAAGAGCGGCGGGATAATCTTTGATGGTCTGACTAGACCCCGGACTTCCAACCGCTCTACTTCTTGCTGGTGGTAGCGGTAGCGGCGGTTATGGCTGTCGGTCGTATTGAATGAATCGGTGATATGGATGGTCACGTTCTGGCCATTCTGTGGCCCCTGGGTCAGCTTTAGCAGGGTTGCTAGGGCAATGGCATCGCTAGGCTTGGTCTGCATCGCCTGAGACTGCCAGCGCGGCGCTAGGGCTTGCTCTGGCCTCTTAGCTAGGGATCTGGGTTTGGGACTGCACAGCCCGGATCGAACGTCAGAATCTCTCAGTAGGGCATTCCTGGGATCGGCTTCTGTGTCGTAATCATCCCAGTTGTAGATAGGATCGTTCATGGTTCATCTCGGTAAGGGTTGAGCTAGGGGGTGGGCTACTTTTGCGGGTTTCCCACCCCTCCAACGGGTTTAGGCTTTTTGTCTATTAGCTGCGACGTTGCGAACGTTCCAAACAAAGTCTTCGACGTCATCGCCGTGCTCGTGCAGCAGAGCCATGATTGTCTCGGCCATCAAATCAATCTGGCGACTATCGATCGCGTTGTGAAGGTCGGGCGTAGGTAATGCCGTCTCAAGGGCTCGCAGGGCGTTTAGCTTCTCGGCGATGGCGTTAACGTTGTCGGTGTATCGGGCAAGGCTCAAGGAGCCGTCTGGCTTGGGGTGGGTCATGGTGCGATTGTCCTTAGGTGGGTCTGCGGTGGGTCAACGGGGCGGGGTGGGGCGGTAGCAGCGGCGATCGCCAGGGCCACCACCGCCAGGGCGGCGATTACTGCCCACCACCACCGCCGAGTTCTTGGGCCTTTCCCAGTAGCTCGCCGAGCTTAGCGGTTTGCTGGTTTTGCAGGCGAGCGAGAATCTTTTGGGTGACTTGGTATTCGAGCGACTTCGCTTCCATCTGGCGGGCTTTGGCTTCGAGCTGCTGAACGGTGGCGGCGGTGGTTTCGAGTTGGGCGAAGCTTTGATCCAAGTCGGCGTCCATCGCGTTACCCAGGGCATCAAATAGGGCGATCGCCGCATGGGCACCACCGAGCGGGTCTTGGTAAGTACGGGTCTCGATATCGCCCCTGAAGCGTGCCAAGTCGATTTGCCCGCCGATAGTCGGGGCTTCGACTGTGGCCCGATGGTTGCCCACCACGATTTCTACCGGGCGGGGCTCGGCGGGGCGATCGGCAAATTCGGGGAAGGCTTCGGTCTGCACGATTCGGGGCTCGGCGGCTTGCTCGGCTTCGACTTTAACGGGGCGGGGCGGGGCGGCGTAGCTGATCAAGATGTCGCGCTCTTCAACGCTGAAACGGCGAGCCCCGCCAATGACTTCGCCAAAGTCTTCGCCATGCTCCCTCTTAGCCTTGGCGAGCCAGCTTTGGGCGGTGCGCTTCAGCACGTTCTGAGATTCTGCAATATCGGAGAGAGTCCAATGGCGGGCGGTGGTGGTCTTGGGCGTGGTGTTCATAGTGAGTTCGTAGTGAATTACGTAGGGACATCACTAGTGATAACACTACTAGTGACATATGTCAACACTAGTGTTATGCTCTATCCTAGGATCACGATTAAGCGAGCAGTAACATACATGCCACTATTGGCGTCACATGCACTAATACGCAGTACCCTAGCTGTTGACCCTGTTTGGTTGACCGCTGTGTTTTGCGAAGTGTCTGTCAGTTATGTCTACGGCTCGCCGGAAACCTGGGAGAAGTACGACCAAGCCTGTAACGAGTTGGGCTGGAACAAGAAAACTTTGCTAACCCAACTCCTTCACAGTTACGGCGCTAAGGAGCTGGCTTACTACCAGCGAGCCGCCGAGATGGATGCCCTAGCACGGGGCTTCTCTTCTCACAAAGGCGAGCACTATAGGCTGCTAAGGGATTGGGGCGAGCTGCCCCGCTATGCCGACTCACAACCGCCATTCGAGCGATCGCCACTAGCCGACATTCCCGACATACCAACCGGGGCGGCGGGGCGGCGATCATTTCGCTCTATCCGGTGCTCTGGTCGAAACTCGGCCATCCTGCACCTGGCGACAATTGTCGAGCGTTCGAATATCCCGCAAACATTAAGCCGAATCATGCTTTGGCACTTTAATCGGTATTGGCACCCTGGCTATATCTCGCAGCTTGAAGCCGACAGCCAGCTAACTATCAACCCTGAATTCTAAGGAGACCTTTAACCATGACCGCCGCTACTGCCTCATCTATCAGCGCTGAAGACGTTCAGACTGTCATCGAAGCGATACTCGCCGAGCTGGGCGAGCCTGCCACCGAAACCCATGCCGCCGCCCTTGAAGCCTTCCATCGGGGCGATGGCGCATCTATTCGAGTCTTCGCCGCCAGCAACCTAGCCGACAGCTTTTGCAGAAGCATGGGTTATCTCATCTCGGCGAAGCAAAAGCCAGATATCCCAACTGTGGCGGTGATTCTCGCTGAAGCCGCCAGAGCCGCCGCCGACTACCGGCGCGATCGCACCCTGGGAATATTGAGCGAGAAAATCGCCGCTGCGATTCAATAGTGGGGGCCATTTATCTGAGATAAACCACACTTAAACGCTACGTCTTCCGGCCCCGAAAAGTATGCTTTATCCCCGAATATTGCACTCCAAAATGATCGATTACAGGCGTAGTACACTATGCAGCGCACGCTATATCCGAGGGAGTGTATACGCGGCGTATACAGCCTATCAACGGTTTCAGGGGTCGATTCCCCCAGATTTAGCGACTAAATGATGCTACAAATATGGCCTGTGCGCTATTATCAGGACAGCGAGTGGCAGCAACAGAGGCAAAGACACTATGTTTCACCTAAAAATTCCCAATAGGCTTGGACAATGGCTCTTCCTAAAACCTCAAAATCTAGAACTGCAACTCTTCGCCTTCCGGTAGAAAAGCTCGATACGGTAGAGGCCATTGCCGAAGAACATGGTCTTACTCGCCACAGATTAATCAAGCTCTGTGTATTCGATGCCCTGCGAACCGGGGCGATCGTGGATCTGGCCAAGTCTGCCCAAAATGTAAAAAGCCCCGCTTAGCTGTCAACTAGGCGGGGCTTGTTTCGTTTATTTGTCTCATGTGGTTAAAGGTTTCGCGGCCCACCACCGAGACGGCCAACTACTCACTTAGGAATAAAAATGAATAGTGCACTCAAGACAACTGTATCAAATTCTGATCGGCCCGACACTCATAAGTTTAGCCTATCTTGTTCTCCAGCGGTAGCAGCGGCGGTTGATGAGTTGATCGCACAGGGCTTTAGTCCGTTGCCCGTGGCCCCGGCTCAAGACCCCCACAAGTACCCGCTGAAGAAAGACGGCAAAATCGTCTACGAAGAAGACGGCGTTACCCCGAAGCCCTTATTCAACGGTAAGAACCCCAGCTACATCGACAGCGACGGCGAGCCCCGCACTGTGGCCCATAGTCGCTACCGGAGCAAGCTACCCATCGCCGCCGAGCTGAAGGAATGGTTCAGCCATCCTGATGTCGGCGTGGGTACGAACGGCGGGGCCTGGCTTGACTTCGACCTGAAGAACTTCAATAGCCCCGAACATCTTGATTCAGTAGCAGCTCCGATTCTTGAACAGGCCCAGTGGGTAGAGCGAACCCAACGGGGCGGCTATCGAGTGGCGATCGCCCCTGAGCAGAAGCCAGACTTTACTAACTTCGGTCTCGGCGATGTGGCCCACGCTGGCGAGCTGCTGAACGGCGGCGGCTTTGTCGTCTTAGCTCCGACCAAGGGCGAGCACGGCGAATATAAGCGACTGAAGTTTGGTGAACCGCTGAAGATGGCGACAATCGAAGATCTGGGGATTCGCCCTAGCAGGTCAACCAAGGCCACCACCACCGAGCCACCGGCCCCAACACCGCTACCAGACCCGCCCCGCCCTGCAACTTCGGCCCCTGGCGGCGGCGTTCTGCGACTAGAGCCGTTTGCTTCTAAAAAGATTGCCGCCATCATCCAAGGCAAGTTCAGCGGCGATAAAAGCGATGACCTGGTTAAAGTGGCCCGTGAGCTGTACGGGTGGGAGAACATCGCCAGGGCTGAAGGTATCGCGGTAGATTCCGCCGACTCGGTTGTCTATGCCGTGGCTGAAGCCGCTGGCGTAGAAGACAAGCTAGAGCGAGTCTTGAAGGGTATCAACCGCCAGGAATGCGAACCCGCCCTAGCCTTCGCTCAAGGTCTCGAAGCTTGCCAAAATCGCCTACGCAAAGCAGCGGGCAAGGTTGCCAAGGATGCTAAAAAAGCGAGCCAAAAGAACCAAGACATTCAACTCGACAGCGAGGATACACCGGGGCTGATTGCGTTCAAATATCTCTATGAAAATGAAGACTATGTTCGCATAGGCGACGATTTTTATAAGTGGGTGGGAACTTACTTTGAACGCCAGGATGAGCGAGCCGAGAAGAAACGGATCAGCGGTGTTCTAAAGCGTTGCGTTAAAGAAGTATTCGGCGAGAAAGAAGTTCTCACTACTCGCCCCTTTGCCACCGCTGCAAAGCGCAATGATGCTTATAGCTGGTGTCTGTCTGAAGTCCGGTTTATTGAGCCTGACGAAGTTAACCCGCCAGGGGTGAACTTGAAGAACGGCGTTCTCATCTTCGAGTATGGCCCTAGCGGCCCCGTTCCCAAGTTGTTAGATCATTCGCCAGATCGGGTCTATACCTATGCTCCCCAGGTGGCTTACCATCCTGAAGCTGACGATACCCATTGCCGCCGCTTACTTGAGGCGATCGGCCAAGGCTACAGAACAGCGGTGCTTCGAGTGTTCGCCGCTGCACTTGATCTTGAAGCAGTACGCAAAGCCAAGGGGCGGGTGGTTCGCGGCTTGCTGTTCAGCGGTAGCGGGGCAAACGGCAAAGATGCACTTCGAGAAGCGTTCACCTACATCTTTGGGAAGTCGGGTATTACGTCATGCACGATTGACGATTTTCATGCCTACGACCAAGGGCGAAAGTTCAACCTAGCAAGTTTGGTTCAGAGCCGTATTAACTGGGCTTCTGAGAACCGAATGGGGGTTAATATCGATGACATTCAAAGCCTAAAGCAGCTCATCACAGGCGACCCGCTTATTACTGAAGAAAAGTTTCAGCAGGGCCAAGAATTTACGCCCCGTTGCGTTGCTATCTTCAGCAGTAACGATAGAGCCATCAACCTAACAGCGAGCCTTGAAGCCATCGCAAGCCGTTACGCAATTGTTCCATTTACTAAGACGTTCAAGACCAACCCCAAAGGGCCAAACGAACTTAAAGCCGACAGTCGCTTCAAGTATGATCTTGACTGGGTGAAAGCTGAAGTCTGCCCCGCCATGCTGAACATTCTGATTAAAGAATTTCAGAACATTTTCAAGGAGGGAATTGATTACTCTGTCTTCGACGCTGGCATGGAAGAAAACCGAGTAGAGGCGAACCACCTTTACCGCTTTAGCCTTGATTGCGGCCTAGTCGAAGACCCTGATTCTTGGGTGTCTAATGTTGACTTAGAAGCCAAGCTTCGGTCTTGGTATATCGAAGAAGGCATTCTTAGAATTGACGGCGATACCGGGCGGGAAAAGTGGGAAGACGATGTTCGAGTAGGCGACCCCTGGGTTAAAGGCGCTCAACAATATAAGCGGCGATTTCAAAAAATCTTCCCTAACATCGACAGCTATCGAACCAAAGATGTTAGGGGCATCAAGGGTCTAAAGTTTGTTGACCCGGCTGAACTCGCCCTTCTTGAATGTCAAACTTGGGGCGACTATTGCCGAGCAAATCAGCTACACGGCGATCAAGCCATTAGAGCCGCTTGGAGCAAGCTGACAATAGAGCAGCAAAGCAGACTCGCTGCTCTTCAGCCAGAGGTAACAACCAGGGCTATTTCATTCTAAAAACGGTCTTGAGTGTATCTAGGCCGAATTTACAGAATCGTTCAGCCTGAGCCATATTGGAGAAGGCGTTGGAGCGGTAGAGATTGAGCGCGAAGTTACGAGCGAC
>NZ_JBNXVS010000085.1:0-11612 GCF_050565655.1 Nodosilinea sp. AN01ver1
ATTCTCACGATCTATTCACAGACTGCATAATGAATCTGACCTGCCCAGCTATGCTGTTTTTCCCTCGCCAATCGAGGGGGTGCCGAAGTTGATGCAACTAGGTGCCGAAGTTATGCAAATACGCACGGGGTACCTAAGGTCTGGCCCCAACGGGGATGGGACTATCTCAAGCGCTTAGAGCAATCGCTGCAAGTCCCTCGTCCTCGGCATCGTAAAGGTAATCCGGAGGCCCAAGAGGCGTTTAAAAAAACTCCCGGAACGCAAGGCTGAACTCGAGCAGCAATACCCCGAAGCGCTTGTCGAGGCTTGGTCCTTTGATGAGCATCGCCTGGGGTTGAAACCGATTATTCGCAAGATTTGGGCCAAAGTGGGGCAGCGACCATTGGCCCTGGTTGATCCGCGCTACGAGTGGACGTACCTCTACGGCTTTGTTCATCCCACAACTGGCGATACCGAATGGCTCATTCTGCCTCAGGCGAATGGCGCTTGGTTCAATCAAGCCCTGGCCGCCTTTGCCGAGCAAGTCGGGGCGGGTCCGCACAAGCAAATCCTGTTGGTGGTCGATGGAGCCGGATGGCACGTCGGTAAAGACCTGGTGATACCCGATGGTCTTCATCTGGAGGTGTTACCGCCTTACTCACCCGAGTTGCAACCCGCAGAACGACTCTGGCGGCTTGCCGATGAACCCTTGGTCAACCGCTGCTTTGACGCCCTCAGTGATCTCGAAGATGTCCTTGAGGCTCGCTGCCGCACCTTGCTGTCAATGCAATCCGAGATTAAAGCCTTGACCAACTATCACTGGTGGCCCGCATGAAGAGCCCGATCCTTTCGGGGGTATGTTATCCGGATTTAGTATGAATCCCCCGACTGCGAAAGCCAAACACCAGGCTGTATTGCCGCTGGTGCTTGAGCAGATAAGCGCCTACGTTGCGCCCGCGCAAGTTTAGACGGCAGAGGCATTCTAGGTGCGATTCATCTTCAAAGGGGCGAAAGCGATAGCGTTGCGTTCCAAGCCTTGGTTTAGTCATGGTGGTTGGGTAAATGACGCTGATAGGGCACATGGCCCCGTTTCCAGTCGGGCACAGGCACAAACTTGTGGGTAAAGAGCCAGGTCTTTTCGCCGACCACTACCCACCACGTGGAAATGCCCCAGGTACTGAGCAGTAGAAATGGGACGAACCCGAGCCCAAGTAGGACTTCAATCAAGATGTAGAAGCCAACGAAGATGCCGCCCGAGGGGGCAAGCAGATTAGTGGGAATGGGGCCAAGAGAAGGCTGACGGCCCAAACTCGGATTGACCGGGCAGTACAGGCGCGAGTCGTCGCTCATCTCAGGCTCCGAAGAACAATCGGCTCAGGCCTTCGACAATGACGACGGCGGCAATGATGATGAAAGCGTTTTGCAGCAGCGGTTGCCACTGTTCACCCCGTTGGGCCTGGTAGACCGCAAAGAACACAAAACCGACGGCTGACACCCACACCACCAGGCGCAGGAGACCGAACATGAAGCTGATAATGTCGCCGTCCAGGTATTGCCCGAAGATGTTCTGAGCCTCACCTTCAACAGTGTCAAAGAGCTGGGCCATGGCTGGATTGGCGTGGCTCGTGATGCTGATGAATAGCAGGATGCCGGTAACAATGCCCAGCAGCGTCCAGCCGCTGAGGCCACGGAATTTGAAATGGGCGAGCTGATATCCAGCTCTAGAAAGAGTCTTACGGCTGCGCTGAACTAGAGGCCGTAGATGCCCCAGGCGGTTAGATACAAGATTCATATCTCCTACTCCAAGTGATGAGGACGTAGGTAGATCGCTCCCTGAACAGATTGAGTAGGACGATTTTCAGCTATGGGCGGCAGATCGTTGGTCTCGCCACCCGCAGGTCAAGCACGGAACTTCATCAGGAACTCAAGATTGATGACTCAATCTTTGTTGTACTTTCATGTTGAAAGTGTTATGGCCCATATTGAAGTAGTACTTATGAAAAGTAAAGCAGGCTTTAGATTTTGTTTACAAACAGGAATTTGCCATGCCTAAAGAGAACCAAAAATGTCCAAAAATGCCTAAAGCCTCCTGAGAGCAGTGCTTTGCGTCGTTTGAAGACGTACGAATGTGCAGGCTGAGGTACAACGAGGCCATCTCAGACACCAACGATGGCGACCAAGCAGAGTGCGATGCTTTCTGGTTCAAGGTGATGTAAAGCGGAGGAAAGCTTATATCTGTCAACCTCAGGCTTCTGTAAAGCTGTGGCACTACGATGTTTCGTTCATTCAATGGGGAGGCTAGGATAGCGGCAGTTGGTCTCACCCCTGTCACTCCTATGGTCAAGTCCTCTGTGCCCCAAGACAAATCGCCATCCGACTCCTCAGATGTAGGATGTCGTCCTACGTTTTACATGACGGCGGAACTGCTGGAGGCACTGGAGGCACAATGTGCGGTGGAAGGGAATCGAAAGCGATCGCCTTTCCTAGCTGAAATCTTGGAACTTCTGCTCACGAGTGACGTGGGTCAGACTCTTCGAGAGAGTGCTCAAAAGCACCGCCGTCCGTTGCTCCACGAATTGGAGGCCAACTTGATTCTGTTCAACGAACACATTCCAACAGAGCGGATCGTGGAGTTGGCGGAGGCGAGTCAGCGGAATCCTGATCAAATGCTGGTGCGTCTGGTGTTGCTAGGCTTGAGGATTTATGAGCGAGCTGTGTCGCTGATGGAATCAGATATTGAAGGCCGCCCAAGTTGAATTTGTAAACCTCACCACAGTTTTTCTTTTTCTTCCGGATATAGCGCAGCGACTCCGTACAGATGATGTACTGGTGATATTTGCTACTCAATTTTTTGGGTAGTGCTATGGTGCCCCGCTTGCCCCCAGACAGGTGTCATTCACATCATCAGACCATCGTTATGTTCAGGATCGCTGGGCTGGAATGAAGAGGTTTTTGAGTGGACGCTTTGGGGGCAAGGCGGTGGGGAATATTCCTCGTCTTGTTGCTGTTGGTGTGAGCGGGCCGGTAGCGGGGTAGGGGCATCATGGCTCGATTTATGACGCGCCGATATGTGGCGGTGACCTGGGCTGAGGCCATTCGACTGGCCGCTTTGGATCAGACACCCTGGTCAGAGATTCGGCAGGCTGAGGAGGTGCAATTGCTGCACCGTGAGGAATGGTGGGCCTGGTGGTCAGATGAGCAGTTGACGACGGCGATTGGGCTGCCGGAATCGCTCTGTCCCCAGAGCCTTTCGCTTGACGCGATCGCGCTGATGTCGGAGGTGTTTGAGAGTTATGCTGGGGCTCCTCATTGTGGGTGGGCAACGTTGGCACGGGTAGAGCAGGTGTTGAGCCGAGAGCGACAACCACACTCAGAGAACACGGGTGGCTATGATTGGATCACTTTAGAGCGGCTGACCGTACGGTTTACGGATGACTTAGAGGGCATTCTCCAGTGCTGGTACAAGGGCTACAACGAGGGCTTTGAATGCCAGATTGAGCGGATTGCCTAACCTAAGAAGGTACCTCGTTAGATCTGCGATCGCTCCATAGGCATTAACCCTTCCCATTTCTAGCAGTGCTACCAAGCCACGCTCCGACCTTAACCAGCCTCTCATCCACATCGCGAAAGACCTGGGTTAACCCACCCGTTAGATTAAAAGACTATTGGGTGCGATTGGTAAGCAATTCCGTATCAGTTGTCTTGGGCTAGAGCCCAGTCCTTTATAGAATTCTCTGCATTCCGTACATTGGCCTATAGAAAATGTAAACACTTACATCAGGCTGCTCCGGCCTATAGGCGTTAGCGATGTAATAAGGAGCAAGCGGAGAAATTTGCTCCTTGGGCTGCGTTAGCCAGCTCGATGGGAATGCTCTTAAGAGAGCCTGCCCTCACAGTTTCAACAAGATGGCTGATTCCCGTTGTTCCACGCCAAAGCCCTTTTCCCATGCTGCCAACTGTCTTTGATACCTGCGTCCCCAGGGACGAGATTCGCTCTGGTGACCTCTCCCTCGATCTGTTCGCAGCGAAGCTCCGGCCTGTGGTAGAAGGCAAAGCTCCCCAGATTTATCAGCAGCCTGCTGTTTTTCTAGCCAACACATTTCCAACCGATGGCCTGAAAACCCTGATTACCGAAGTCTTTGGACGGCTGACCGGGCGGTTGATTGGCTCCCCAGTCATTCGGCTAGAGACCAGCTTTGGGGGCGGCAAAACCCACGACGAGATTGCCCTGTGGCATATGGCCAAGCAAGGGCGACAGATCGATGGGCTCAACCGCTTTGTAGATGATATTTCGCTGATTCCAGATCGGCCCATTCAGGTGGCGGCGGTGGATGGACGAGATCTAGACCCCGAGGCGGGGGTGTACCACTCAGAAACGGGCATCACCACTTACACCCTGTGGGGCGAAATTGCCTACCAAATCGGCGGCATTGATGGCTACCAACTGCTGCGGGGGACAGACGAAAACCGCATTAGCCCCGGCACGTCGGTAATCGATCGCCTGATTGGTCCAGAACCGACGCTGATTATTCTTGATGAGATTGCTCGTCACCTGCGGGCCGCTAAGGCCAAAACCATTGGGCAGAGTAACCTGGCCGAGCAGGTGGTGGCCTTTTTGTTCTCGCTGATGGATCAGGCGGCGTCCTGCAACAACTTGGTGTTTGTCTACTCCTTGGCCTCGGAGTCTGACACCTTTGCCAAGGAAACGGCGGAGATTCAGCAGGAGCTGATTCGGGCCTCGGCCCGTCAGGAGCGGGTGCTGAGCCCCAGTACCGACATTGAGGTCTACAACATTGTGCGGCAGCGGTTGTTTGCCAGCATTAGCGCCGAGGCGGCGGAGAAAGCGGCAGAAGACTACCTCCAGGCGTTTCGAGCCAGCCGGGTGAACCTACCCGACGGCTGTAAAGATGCCACCTATGCCAGGGCGATCGCCAACAGCTACCCATTTCACCCCGAGCTATTCAACCTGCTGACCAAAAAGATTGCCTCTATCCCCGAGTTTCAGCGCACGCGGGGAGCCCTGCGGCTGTTTGCGCGGGTGGTGCGCTACCTGTGGCAGCACCCCGAACAGCGCCTGCCGATGATTCACCCCCACCACCTGCCGGTGGGGCTAGAAGAAGAAATCACCAGCGACCTGACCTCCCGGCTCCAGCGGCCCCTGATGCGCCTGCCGATCGCCGCTGATATCTACAACCCCACGGGTCGCGAGGCCCACGCCCAACTGCAAGACCAGGAATGGATTACCGCTGGCAAGCCGCCTTTTTCTACCTGGGTAGGCCGCACGGTGTTCCTGCACTCCCTCACCCAAGGCATTTCATCGGGCATTCGCCGCGCCGAGTTGAACCTGTCGCTGCTGACTCCAGGGGTAGATATTAGCTTTGTGGACCGCGCCCTGGAGCGGCTGAGCGGTGTGGCCTGGTATTTGGATGTGGACCCCATCACCTCCGTTGCTCGGTTCAAAGAAGAACCCTCCATCAACAAGATCATCGCTGAGGAGAAAGAGCAGGTCGGCATTACCGAGGCCAAAGAAGAACTCCGCACCCGGCGCGACACCATCTTTGCCACCAAGTTCTTTCAGCTGGTGGCTGGCCCCGAGGGTGCCCACGATGTGGACGATGACCCTAACACCCTGGCCCTGTGCATCATCGACTTTAACGAGGCAAAGATCGGCAGCTCCACCGACGGCCCGCCAGCGCTGATTGAGCAGATCTTTAACAACACGGGCGAGTCGGGCAAGTTTCGCACCTTTCGCAATCGGCTGCTGTTTTTGCTGGCCAACGACCAGGAGCTAGACCGGGCGATCGACATCACCCGCGAGTTTAAGGCGGTGCGGGCCATCCTGCGCAGCCAAAACCGCATGGATGACCTCTCCCAGAGCCAGCAGGATCAGATCAAGCAAAAGGAGGGGGAGCTGGATCTGGCGGTGCGGGTAGCCTTAACCAACGCCTACCGCCACCTGTTTTACCCGGCTAACGACCCGGTGAAAGCAGCCAAGGGGTTGATGCATTACCCCCTGCCCGCCCAGGATGCCAGCACCGTGAAGGGCAACCGTAACCAGCAGGATGTGGTGCTGAAGGCGCTGAAGGACTGCGGCAAGGTGCGGGGGGAAGATGCGGCCCCCTACGCCCCGGCTTACCTGCTACAAAAGGTGTGGCCCACGGGGCTCGACCACTGGACGACACGCCAACTGAGAGAACAGTTTGCTAAGGACTTGGCTCTGAACATGCTGCTCGATGCGGAGGTGTCTAAGCTGCGGGACACGATCCGCAAGGGCCTGAGCGAAGGGCAGTGGGATCTCAAGGTGGGAGAGCAGCTCTACATCAAAACCGATGGGACGGCGGTGGGGATGCCCACCACGATTGAGTTTTCTGACCGGGCGGAGCTTTACCGACGGGGGCTGCTGAAGCCGCCTGAACCGAAGGTGGTGGAGCTGAGTGCCCAACTGTTGGCCGGAGGGAGCGATGAGCGGACGGTGCAGGTGCGCTGGCGGGCCAAAGAGGCGTTGAAGGTCAGCCTGTATCAGGATGGCAGTCTGGTGGGTGACCAGTTTTTGCCCTCGGATGAGTACCAGGGCCAGATCGCCAAGACAACCCAGTTCAAGGTGGTGGCCGATTATGGAACGGGTGAGATTGCCGAGGCTGTGAAGGATGTGATGCTTTACCCGCTGGGAGGAACCAAGCCCATTAATGGTGGCGATGGCACTGGGGATTACAACCAAGGCACCATCTTAGAGAAGCCGACGGAGCAGCAGCTAGAGGGTAGTCCTACCAAGGTCTTCAACGATTTGGCGGATTGGCTGAGGGATTATCAGCCGAAGGCGATCGCAGCTCTGGACTTTTCGGTGAGCGATGTGACGGACTACCGCAAGCTAGGCACGACCCTGCCCCTGCTGGCCCGCTACCAGTTTGACATTGAGCAGTTTGTGACGGTGCAAACGGGGCAGCAGTTTGTGCGGCTAGAGTACCAGGGGGATGTGCGGGGGTTCCAGAGCTTTTTTAGCACGCTAAATGGCATGCTGAACCTGCCTGAGACCCAGGCTAGCCTGACGCTGACCGTGAGGCTCAAGCTAAATGCCCCCATGGCTCCCCAGGGGCCGGAGATCCAGGGGCTTCAGCAGGCGCTGACCCGGAACCCAGTCGATAGGATGAATCTGAGAGTCAGAGTAGAATACTAGACCTGACGTCTTCTTCCCTGTTTGTGGGATTCACGACACCATGCAAGAGTTCCAGCTTCGCGTTGTACCCCTGAGCAACAATGACTTTGCCCTGGAGCTGTACCAGTGCGCCTACAAAAAGGCGGGGGAAAAGAAGCGTCCGGCGGCTAAGCGGGTGGGGCGGCTGAAGGGCAAGCCGCTGGTGCAGGCTCGGCAGGCGATTTACCAGGCGCTAAAGGCGAATAACTATGACCCCAAGACGCTGAGCTACAAGCGGCAGGCTCCCTATGTACTCAGCGAGGCGTCAGGGGTGAATTTGGCGCTGCTGTTTCAGGCGTTGCAGCCGTTGTCGAAGCCGGAACGGATTGCCAATGTGACGGAGGGCATTGCGGCGATGAGTAATGAGGAGGCCCATTACTGGTTTGGCAAGGTGAGTAATGGGAAGAAGCGCCCAGCACTAAAGGCCATGCGGGTGCTCTTGGGAGATTAATCGATGCAACTTTCAGATCTCAATCCAGACTGCTTGGCTTTCATCAAAACCCTTCGATGGGATCGCATTATTGAGAAGCACGAGGGGCCAGAGAACTGGGCCTCTGTGCTGGAGTGGTATGACCCAGAATTTATGATGATTGAGGGGCGGGCGGTTTTGCTGCCTGTGGAGCGATCGCATCATGACAACATCACCATCCTCCGTACCATCTGGAGCGCCGATGGCAACTCCCTAACGCTATTTTTGAAAGACACCACCTACGGCGACGACTGGTTTATGAGCGGGTATATGGCAGTGTGCGATCGCATCCCAAACCAAGATTTCTACCTAGCCATTCTCTACCACGAGTGGTTCATCATTGAGCCATTTCTACCACGCATAGCCAACTGAGTTTATGCCTTGGTTAGGTGTTATGGGTACTGACATATCTGTAATTCCAATCAAAGGCAGGGCAAAGAGCCTCGATCGCCCTTAGCTCGATTACTACGTTCATGAGAACTACAGTGAAGACAATCCGCCTGAATCATGGGCTCGACTAGGTCTGATTGTCTTTGCCGCACCTTATTCATCTGATGGTATAGAAGCTGGTCAGGCTCAAATAGACCTATAAACATCATTAAAAAATCATTGACAGCTTGTCCAGTAGCCATCACATTCAACGTAATAACACTCGGTTGAGGAATATCCTCATGGTTGATGTACTGCTGTTCTTTTCGTTCTTCTAGGCTGAGAGCTTCTTCTTGAAGACGACTTGGTGAAATCAGTTCGTGACAGTTTAGACATCCACCTCCTGCGAAGGGGTGAACATGACGAGTAGCCGAGAAAATATCGCCTATCGCACCAGTCTTTTGATCCACTGGCACTTTCACGCCAACTTGAACTCCGGGAATAAGATACTGATAAACCAAAGCGTTGAAAACAAGTCGGCTTTGAGCGGTATCTGCTGCCAGAAAGATAAAATCAGCATCAATAAGTTTCTTAGCTACCGACTCATCAACGATACTGCCTACGATCGCATCATATCGAATAGACCCATTCGCTCGTTTAGCAACCCGTTGGGCCACATAAACTTTGTGTTTTGCCAGCTTCTTTCCTAGCCGTTGTACCCAAGGAAAGGGTTGTCTAACTAACCATTCCATCGCATCCCATCTAGTGGAACCAACAATTCGAGGGCGGTTAGTTATTTCAACTCGGTCAAAGTCTATAGCGACAATATGACCTACACCTAATTGAGATAGCCATTCGTTGATCAGTGACCCGGCCCCACCTAACCCAATGATGCCGACCTTGAGGTTGGAAAGAACTTCTTGACCAACATCGCCAAACATCCGAGCATGGCGGTCATATTTTGGATCAGCAGTTCGAGGGCGCGGCTTAGGAGAAGGATAAAGGCTACGAATTTGGGAACCGATAATTACCATGTTATTGAGAGGATATCGCCCCTCAGATGTCCAGATATCGCCAGCAACGGCATTTTTGGCAAATACCAAGGCTCCTACAGGCCCGCCCTTAGTGATATCCAGTAAGGCAGGATAGCCACGCTCATGGGATGCTAAATCGTCAACCGAAAATGCTACCTGGTCTTGCCCACCGTGACAGTGGACAGCTAAATAGCACAGGTTTTGGGTAGCACAATAGTGAGACTTGTCTGCGACAAATTGGGCTGTTAACGCTCTGTAGCCACGGGTACTCGGAACATAATCTACGCCATCTTTAGCTAGAAAAACATCACGAACCAACAGCCGTGTTCCCTTTGAAGTTTCGACTATGCCAGCCGAAAGAACGGCTCCATGCTCATCCCCATCGCCTGGGAATAGATGCTGGTACAGCTGGTTATAGAGTGGTTGAGTGATCCTAAGAGAAACAGGGTATTTCATTGTGACCTGAGCCATTCAAGAACTTTGACAAGTTTGGTTGCAGCCGTATCTACGGCTGGATTCCAGCGCTTTGAACGCCTAGAGATTTGAATCGCACTGCGACCTGCCCATTTACCGGCAGACAATCCAGCCTTCCAGCCTTCGCCATTAGCAAAGCGAACACCCTCATCCATGAAATGGGGATATACATCGGCATGAGGATACTGCCCTACTAAGGTGAAGCCCACCCAACTCGTAGAGGGGATGTATTGTTGGCCAATCGATAAGCCATGGACAATAACGCTGGCCCCTCCACGGGCATCGGGGGTTACTTCAACCTGATGGCGAGGAAACGCAGCTTTGAGTTCAGCGATCGCGTTTGCTATATCAGGTTTCATCATTTGCCTCCTATGAATTGTCGTCAGGGGCTATGGCACGGAAGACTTGGTTCTCGCGCAGGTTGACCTGCTCAGAGTTGCCGATCTGCTTCAGAGGAGCATTGCCCCTTACCTCAAACAGAACGAAATCTTCCTGAATAGGTAGCCCTTGCTGAATGGCAGCCTGCTTGATGCCTAACCCTGTAGTCTTGCGATCTGCAAATGTCACAGGACGCTCGTTAACCTTCACAGTGATGCTGACTGGCGGCTTCCCTGGCTTGTTGGTGGTATCTACTTGCATAAGACTTCCTTGTTCCTTTTTATGGTGATCTATGTTCCCTAAACGGGATCATAGCTTCCGGCTCCATGGACTGTCAACACCAGGGGGAACATTGGTTCCCTGTTGGGGAACATGCTGTGCGATACTTTTACTACCCAAGCAAGCAGAGCGCTAGAACGGTATGGACTTACTGAAATATATTGGAGGGCGGATTCGTGAACTACGTCAGGGCTATGGAGGTGGAGACGGTATCTCTCAAGATGCCTTAGCGCAGGCCTTAGGCGTCGCTAAAAACACGATTTCCCGATGGGAGACAGCGACCCATCGTCCCAGCATTGAAGATTTAGAGAAATTGGCAAGATTTTTTGGCGTACCAATCCTAGGATTTTTTCCCCCTGAGGAGCAGCCAGAGAGTGACCAGCTTCAAGCCCTCTTAAGGGCGGCACAAGACTTGCCAGATGAAGATTTAGAGGAGCTTCGCCGCTATGCTGAGTTTCGTAAAGCAAGAGGTCTATACCAACAGGTCAAGAAGCCCTCGTCCAGGAGCAAGAAGAAAGCAGACTAGTCGAATCCAAATATTTGTACTACCCTAGCAGTAGGGTCAAGGCTCCCTGAATTGCCACGGGCTTACTCCACATCTAGCTTGTACGAGATCGATGAGTCGAACTCAATACTATGAACAACTAAAGGCTCGGGCTCGGGAGGTTCGAGCCCAGTTTGGGTTGATTACCCCAAAGGTCGGTCGATCTGATTTACGGAAGATCTTCAAACACCACGGCATCGCCTTTGATCTATGGCCCATCAAAAACGAGCGCTCCCCAGCTAAATTTAAAAAGCTTAGGGGAGCTTTCTTTTGCGATGAATCAGGTGCAGCCATCATGGTGAACCGCGATCTGCCGAATGAACCGGCTATTTTCACCATGGCTCATGAGTTTAAGCACTTTCTATTTGACCGAGATGTAGGCAGTGTCCTTTGCTCTGACAACAACCAAGGCGAGGAAATTGAGATTGGTGCAGAGATCTTTGCAGCTGAGCTAATATTTCCTGATCAGGATTTCAGAAGCTGTATGGCTGAGATGGAAGTCTTTAGAGGGCATTGTACTCCAGAGACGCTTGTAAGGTTGAAACGGCGGTACCAGGCAACTTTGTCTTATGCTAGCCTCGTGAAAAAAGCCACGTTCTTAGAATTTGCGGCTCATGAAGTATTTGTGGGTGTACGTTGGCGAAAATTGGAAGAAGATATTTTTGGTGAACCAATCTACAAGAAAATTCACCGCTCAAAGAAGAACACTGAAAAATAGGCTATTTAAACGGGGATAGCTGCACTTAGATGATTGGAGCATTACCTTCTCAGGGCTATTTCATTCTAAAAACGGTCTTGAGTGTATCTAGGCCGAATTTACAGAATCGTTCAGCCTGAGCCATATTGGAGAAGGCGTTGGAGCGGTAGAGATTGAGCGCGAAGTTACGAGCGACA
>NZ_JBNXVS010000086.1:0-11494 GCF_050565655.1 Nodosilinea sp. AN01ver1
TGCGCCTCAGAACTGACAAGACCCGAGGCTGTGTCTCCAAGGACACTATCTTGGCACTGGTGTTCAAGTTGGTTGAGAGTGCCCAAAAGAACTGGCTCAGGATCCGAGGCTTCAAACACCTCGCCGATGTGATTGAAGGAGTTCCGTTCAAAGATGGATACCGGGCTGATGACAACGCCGATATGACCCAGATGCAGGATGCCGCCTAGATCCTAGCCATACACCAGATTTGACAATATCTCCATCGGGGTGGGGGGTGGCGATGTCCCGCCAAGGTTTGAGCCCCGCTAGGGGTTGCCCCTCGGTGGTGGCGGTGGCGGCGCGACGGGTCGCTTTGCGGGCCTGCTCTTCAAACCGGGTACGGAGAAGTTCGTAGCGCTGCTTTTCGAGTTCTTCGCCTTCGGGGGCAGAGAGGGCAGAGAGCAGGCGGGCAATGCTGTCTAGTGCTCTGTAGGCATCTTCGGTAGAGAAGGTCGTGGTGTGAGCCCAGGTATTGCGAATATCCTGGCATTCTGAGAGCAGCGATCGCTCAGACTTGCCCAGGGTTTTACGAAATACATCGTTCCACTCGTTCCACATCACCTTCAGGGCCGAATAGAGGTCGTTCTTAAGCACCTCATCGGCTCTTTCGTTTTTGTGGTTGAGGTAGGTGGCGGCTCTCACTGGCCAGTGCTGGCCGTAAGTGGCCTGCATTTCTCGCTCCAAGTAGGGGTATACCCCCGTTTGAAGCAGTTGAAGCGCCCGCCCGACCCGTTCGTGGTTGCTGATAGCCATAGTATGTTTGCTGCTGAGTTGTGGGGGTTCTGCCCCCTATGTTGAGCTTGTGGAACGATTTCAGCTTGATTTGTTGAAGTTTTTTACCCTTGCTTCATTCTTCCCAGGGATTGAAAGAAAGTCAGCAAAATTACTCATGGCCTTAACCTTAAGGCTTTGAAAGTGTCTGGACAAAGCTGTTGAACGGTTACCCCTGCTACTGAGTCAGGAAACTCCTGCGGAAGCCTGTATGGCTCAGCCACTAATCTGTGCCATTGCTGGTTGTCGGTCAACCGTTGGGGAGCTTTCAACCTCTTTGTAAACCTCCGCAGCGCTAAGCTGGCGTCCGTCTATCAGTTTTCTGACAGCAGCCATAACCAATTCGGCCCGCTTTTGGATGAAAGCTTCGAAGTCTTGCTTCAATTTAAGATTTTTCTCCTCTTCTGATAGCCTTTCGTAGCCGCCGTTGGCTAGCTCGTCAACGGGAATCAGGTGAGATTGCAAGCGATCGCGCACAATTTCTTCGGAGACCCATTGGAAGCGCTCTTTCAGGTACACCAGCGGATCTTTTCGCCCAATAGACATGTTGGTTTTGTCCTTAATCAGAGCACAGTTCAGTGCCAGGAAGCTTTCTAGACCAGCTTCTTTCAACAGGGCGTCAGGGTAAACATGGTGGTAGTGTCGTTCACCAATATTCTGAGCATTCAGTTGTTCTGCGGTGAAGAAGTCTAGTGCTCCTAAACGACACATAACGGCTAGAACACCGCGTCCACGAATGGTGGTGCGCTTGGGCCATTCAGCAGTGGTTAGTTCCTCGGCTTCGACCAGAGAGTGATTGGCGAAGATAGGGACATCAGCGGTGGTGTAAGGACTGCCATCGGGTTTCTGCTTGCCCGTGATGATAGCTTTCAGCACATTAAAGTCGGCGAAAGCGTGGGTAGCAGCGGAGTTCTCGTAGCGATCGCTAAAGAAGCCGTACCACATGTATTTCCTCAGCAGCAGTTCGTCTTGCCCTCGCTTGTCTCCAGATTTTGGGATGTTGGCATAGAGAGCGGCGATGACGGCTAGGACAGCGTTGGTAGGTAACCGTTGGTCGTCGTAAATGCCTTCGCCATTGAGGAATTGAGCCATTAGGCTCAAGCCTCGCTCCAGGCTGCTCCACTGCTCGACCATGCGAGTTTTATCCATGTCCCAAGCTCCCCGCTGGTTGGGGAGATTGCCCTGTAGCAGTGCCGATGTCGTCAGAATCAGGCTAGATAGGGAAGCGTAACGACTGATGGCAGGATGTTTTTGGTGGAGGTCAGCCTCTAAATCGTGGAGAGATTGCCCCATAGCGCTTTCTACTTCGGCCACGATGATGTCGTAGGTGGAAAGGGGCTTGCTGTTGGTGTTCATGTTGATGAACACGTTGAGGGCCACGGACTTATCGGTGTAAGTCGGCAAGGACAGAAATGGTAGGTTGTAGTTGGCGATCGTGGAACGCAACTCTTGAACTTTGGCTCTTAATCGTTCCTTGAGGGAGAAGAACTGCTCGAAGGCTTCCACACCTGCTTCAGCAGAAGGTCTTTGAAGAGCTGCATTTAGCCAACCATCAATTTCGTCCTGAATATTATCGGGACGCAGCAAATTAATTGGGATCAAGCCCCTTTCCAGAGTCCTCGCCGGATTGTCACACCATAGCGGGTATCGCTTTCCGTCTTGCTGCTTGATGTATCGTCCTCGCCAGTAGATTGACAAGTCATCTCGCTCTTCGTCTTTGTCGTAGCTGTCGAACTCCTGGAGATAGACGTAGTAGGTCTCCCACTGATAGTTGTTGTGGAATGCTCGCCAGAGAGCCGTCAGACGTTGCTGCCCATCCAGCAGGTGTTCCTGCACTTTGTTGTGGGTAGCGGGTGCAGTCTGTAGGTAGCGAGAGATGAATTTTTCCTGGTCGCCGACTTCCAGTATCAGGGTGATGCCCAGGGGCAGGTTGTGGATGACGGTCTGTAGCAAGCTGGCTATTCGATGGTTATCCCAAGCTTCAAATCGTTGAAATCGAGGGAGTTTGATTTCTCCACCTAGAATCTTGGTATACCATTCGCTAATTTTACGGTTACGGGCTTCCACAAAAATTACCTTGAGTGAGTTTAATTTAGATTCAGATGGCATCTCTGGCCACTCTTCGGAATGCTTTATGACATCCCTAATTTTTAATAGAGGGCGTTACCTACTGCTAGCGAGCTGTAGGTATTTGGACTTGAAAGCCTCTGCTACTTCATCAGATGTGGGAGGTTCACCATCTTTGCTGACAAACAACATGACTAAAACAGCAATGTAAGTCTCTCCGATAGCCGTGGTGAGTGCAGCGGCTGTAGTAGCGGCGATCGCACCTCCGGCGACAGAACCTGCACCGGGAATCATTTTTAGTAAGCCAGACACAATTGAACGCCCGGCTAAGGTGCCTCCGGCTCCGGCAAGGACGCTGCCGACCAGGGTACTGAGGAAGCTTTTGTCTACTGGTAAACCAAAGGTTGCTGATATACCCGCCAACATTCCAATTTGGATAGGGACGATCGCGATCGCATCCGAAAATGGTATGGGGACTGCCGCTGTCCCGGCTGCGCTAATGGCCGATCCGGCTACGATGGTGTGGGATTGTGTTTTTTTTAACTCGATGTCAACTTTTTGTGCCGCCGTAAAGGCTCTTTTTCGGCCTTCTGGGACGACCTGCATGGTTAACTCGACCAGTTCATGCAACCCCTTTGGCGGCAATACGATGTCGTCATCGAGTTCTTCCTGAATGGCGCGTACTCGAACAGCATTGGTCACTTCAGGTAGAATTTCCAGTATTGTGGCACGGAAGCCTTTGTCAGACCTGGCTTTGGTGATTACAACGATGACAGGTATGTTTCGGTCAACCAGCATTTTGACGAGTTCTTCCTCGGCGGGCTCTACCCGTCGAAAGTCTTCAGCTATACAAATCCACGCTACGTGAACATGTTGGTTGGAATCGGGACTTTTGGAACGCTCTGACACAAAGGACTTGAGCGCCCCTAGGGTCTCGGAAAAGTCCGCCATTTCTAAGCCCCGAGTATCAAATATGGAAAGGGGAACCCCTTCTTTTTTGATTTCTCGCGTGTTTTGGGTAACGGGACGTCCCTGACCAGTCGTCGCGAAGCTGCCCTGGAAGACAGAGTTGATCAGCGTGCTCTTGCCGACGCCAGTGCGTCCGGCGATCAAGATATTGACGTGTCCACGCTCTCGCAAGGCCTCGTTGAGGGCGGCCTTGACTGCGGCCTCAAAATCAAAGTCTTCCGTCACCGTCATCGCCTCTCTCCGCTCCGTGTGATTGATAGCTTGCCGAAGCTTGTTCCCTTAGGAGTATCCCCAGAACGGGGGCAGCTGCTAACAGACCTGCCAAAATAGGTGGGCATTGGATAAATTCGCTTAATGAAATGATGGTTTCTTGACCGCTCCATTCCACTAATTCGTTCTACACAGGCTGAAATCTTTGCCAGGAAGGATGAGGGTAGATCTCCTGCACTTCTGCTTCGTGTTTTTGCCGTACTCCTCTCTGACAACACCGACTGATAGAGATTTGGACAAGCTAAATCGGCAAGCGAGTAAAGCCCATCTGGGAGAAGTGATGTTCGAAGGTGAAAACCTCAGTTAGCCGGTGCTGTTTCATGACGACGTAGGAAGTGCAGTCTGTGAAAGACCACTCTTTGTCAGTGTTGAACTGCTCAAATACTTCCCAAGAGGATTGGGCGATCGCATCTGAAATCCAGACAATTCTCAACAGTCCTTTAGCAACCAGAATATCCAGATCCGCTTTGAAGGATACGGTTTTGGCATAGCCAGCATGGAGTAACAGCAGGGTGTACAGTTCATCCAGGATGTAGTTTGTCGATACCAGGATATGCCCCTTCATTTGTTTGTTGAAGGCGACGGCACTGGCATGGTTGTCGTCATCCCGATCGGCTAAAGCGGCGAAGGCACTGGTATCGACAAACAGCCGGTTCATTGAGGTTTAGCGTAAAGATAACGATCGTGTTTGACGGACGGGTTCTCTAATTGACCCGACACCGCATTATCTCCCAAAGATTGCCAAACTGCCCAGGCATCTTCGTCGATTGGTTCTTCTAAGGCTTCATCAGAGAGAATATCGGCGGTTTCTTCTGGTTCTGACGGATTAGATTCGTCAGGGGATGGCTGAAGAAGGAGTTGGTTTAGGCTTTCAATGAGCAACTGTTGCTCGTCTCTGGGGAGAGATCGCACAACCTGAATGATGGAGTTTACGAGTTGCGTGTTCATGGCCAGTTCTCTCAGAGTGCCTGTTCTACAGTTTAAGCGTTAACAGATTTTCTCTTTGCTCTCTCGGTCGCTATGGTTGAAGTTCACCCCAGAGGCACGGAGAACTTACAAGAAACTCCCCTGCACTTCGGATGGCCCAGACTCTGCAGCGAGGCGGGTGAGTTCGGGCCAGGCGATCACCAGGCTGTTGTAGGCGACGCCTTCGGCAGCCCAGCCTTTTCGGTCGCAGATGGTGTAGAGTCGGTAAGCCAGGTCGCGGGCGTTTTGGCCCTGGTCGCCCAGGCGGGCCAGCAGTTCGGCGGCGACGAGTTCGCCCTGGTCGAGCAGTGTGCGAATCAGGTGCTGGGCGGCTTCCCAGTCGGGGGTGCGGCTGTCGGCTTCGGGCTGCCAGGTTTGGGGCAGTTCATCGCGTTTGAGCAGGCGTACTTTGCCGCTTTTGGCGACGAGTATGCCAGCCTCTTCCATGCCTTTGACGCTGGTGTTGCGGGCGGTGGAGAGGGTTTCGGCTTCGCCGTAGGGGCCATCGGCGTACTGGTGCTGTTCAAACCAGGTGAGCGCCCAGCGGGTATCGCGGTCAAACTCGCCCTCTTGCTCGGCGAGAAATTCGTCGAGGGTTTGGTTGATGAGTTGTAGGGCGGTGCGCACGCGCATGGGGGCACCGTCTGACTCTAGAACAGCGGCGTATTTGGAGTAGATGGCCATGCCGGGGCCAATACTGGCCTGGGCCAGGTCAACGGGGGCGATGTTGCCCTGTTGCAGGGTTTTGAGGGCTTTGGGCAGTTCACGCTTGAGTTCGTTGAGAAACTGGCGACGGGTGGCTTTTGGGGCATCGGTGGGGCGGGGACGGCAGACGAGGACGATGGAAGAGGCGAGAGCGTTTGTGCCACTTGCAATCATGCGATTGCTCAACTCACTTCGCATGGGCCAGGTACCGTCAATACTAAAATCTGCTTTTATTAAACCTTCCAGCATAGTTTCCCAGCCAGTTGAGGCAACCAATCCATCATTTTTTCCTTGCTGATCTGTTTCAGCTTGTTTAAAAGCATAGTAAACAGAAAAAGGAAAATCTACATGAGAGATTGAATGTATGCGGTTGAAGGCGTTGCCTAATCCCTCCTCAAAGAAAATTTGAGCCTTTTCTTTGCTTCCATTAAATCGATAGGGAAAAGCAACAAGTTCCTGAATCTTAGGAGCGAGCAAAGTACTACAAAGTTCGGGGTAAATAAAGCCGATAGAGCGTTGCAGCCAGATATAAAAAAGTCGGCCAGATCGGCATAACTTATATTGTCATAGTAGGGAGGATCAGTAGAGATAAGCTTTGGAATTATGCCATTTTTATGCTGTGTGGTTGCCTCATGTTGAATAACTATTCCTTGACTCGAAGTGGTTTGCTCCTTGACAACGCGAAGCATATTGTTCAAAGTAGTTGAATAATCGCCTGCCGCTCCATTAAATACATTCGATTCAGCGTAATCCCAAACCATAGGCAAAGCTTGCCTACCAAAAGTTGCTATGGCTTGATCCATACTTGGTTTCCATCGAACTAATGTAGTTGAGGCATCTGCCAATTTGCTTACTGCCATTCCTAAATAAGTAGCGATAGCCTCTACATAACCTTGATCTCCAGTTCCCCCCTTGGACAGTGGCACTTCATCGTGTGATAGGTTCGCCAATTTAGTATCATGCATTGCCTGATTTTTGGCACTCATCACTAAGTCACTAAGGGTTGTCAATGCGATCAATTGACGATTGGTGAAAAGATCTCCATAAGTGGTCATGCCATAAGTTGGAGGTTTAATATCACGTAGATTTTGACCTGCAACGGCAGCCTCTGGCTTCCATGAAGGTTTATCTTTAGATGCAATATTTTCTTGATCTTTGATAGGCGGTAAATAAATCCGTCCCCTAGTACCCTCGGCTACTATGGCCATTAATTGGTGCCCAATGCGTCCTACACGGCCCTCTTGACGCACAAATTCTAATGGTACAGGTGTGTTGCAGGCTAAACATCTTGCTCCCTTCCGCCCTACTGTTTCCTGAGGAGCCTTTCCTTTTCCAGTTCTCACTCCAAAATTGACTTGTGGTCGTATAAATGTTTGTTCAATCTCAGGCTCTACCCAGGCTTCTTTTCCCTTCTTTGTTGAGAGCTGAAAACTCCGCACCAACGGCATCTCACACCCACAGGCCGGATTCGGACACTTCACCGTTCTTGCCCAAATCCATGCAATTACTGTAAGCTCTTCAACCTTAAATTTCTTTGGATTTGACAGTTCTGCTTCCGTCGCATGGCGGTAGTTGCCATCTTCCTCCCGCACCACCTTCACCTTTGGGTACAGGTGCCCAATCCGCTTAAACGCCTCATCCCGCATCCACTTGCCGTAGTACCGCACATCCGCCGCCAAGCCCTGCGCCCCCTTCCACGACTCCAACGTCGCCCGCTTGCGGTCTTCCGGGTTTACCGGAGGCATATCCTTAAACTTGGGCGGTATCTCAATCAGCGCCTTATTGATCAGCACCGCCACCGGGTTTAGGTCGCTGGCATGGGCCTCTAGCCCCAACCGCTGCGCCTCTAGCGGTATCGAGCCACCCCCAGCAAAGGGGTCATAGACCGGCGGCGCATACTTAGCACTCCCGCACCGCATCGGGCTGGGTCGGCGGGTCTTCTCCCCGGCCCCAGGCCAGCGACCTAGCAATCTCCCGCTGCCCCTCATCAATCACCGCCGGGTCTTTAATGTCATCCCACGACACCAGACCCCGCACCACCTGCTTCGTACCGCTCCGGGTCTCCTCAATGGTGATGCGCCCCAAAATATCAAACAGCCGCTGCCGCTCCCGCGTCTGGTGGTCTTCAGTGGGGAACTTCTCTGGCCAGCTTGAGGGGTCATCCACCAGCGACGACCACAGCACCGCCCGATATGCCGCCAGCGGTCGCCGCGCCCACCACAGATGCAGCGTACTCGGGTGCCCATGGCGAATCGACTTCTCCCGCGCCGACTCCATATTGATGGCCTCTAGCGGCAGAGCGACTTCGATCAGCTTCTTGCGATAGGTCATGGGGTAGAAAATGAACGGTACAGACGATGCTTTTGATGATCTCCATGTCGGTGGTTAGTTTTCACCACCAGGGCATGAAGACCGTCAAGGGTTTCGCCTACTTAAGCGTGTCTACCCCAGAGTAAGCCAGGATTTTGCGAACCGCCGCAAAAGGCAACAATCATGAACGTTTGCGGGTTCTGAAGTATAAGTCTTATACCGCTTCGTCAAGTCTCCTTGTGACAAAAGGGAACTTTGGGTGACAACTGTCCCCAATTGGGACGCTCCAGGTGGTAAAGCATGGGCCACACAGTTTCTAGCGCCAGGTAACATTTCTTAAGGACTGGAGCGTATGCCAAGCAACCGCTTCAGTTCATCGCTGTAATGAATAGATGGATCTTGCCAGTCGCGGGCCATCCGTATCTCGTTTGCATCTACGAAAGTTACCCCAAGGAAGCTGGATCCCTTCAAGTCTGCCCCAGCAAACTTAGTGCCAGCCAAATCTGCCCCCTGGAAAATAGCCCGTTGTAGGTTAGCCCCTCTCAGGTCGGCTCCCGCTAAATGGCTATGGGATAAATCAGCCCCTTGTAAATTGGTACCTCGAAGCCTTGCCTTTGTGAGCCACGCTCCCTCTAGCACTGCATCAATGAGATTAGCACCAATCAAGTTTGCATTTTCCAGGTGGGCGTTGGTCAGATCAGCTTCCTGAAGATTAGCTTCCCAAAGCCTTGCATTTGTCAGGACAACTGCCCGTAACTGGGCTTTGTGGAGTTTGGCAGCCGTAAGATTTATGCCCTGCAGGTTAGCTCCTTCCTCGATTTCCAGGCATCTAATATCCTGCCCATCCCGCGCTAAGTCTTCGAGAGCCTGAATGCGGGCAAAGCTGGTACCACTACCTTTAGCTGAGTCGACGACCTGATGCGCTTCGTAATGCGATCGTTTGCGACTCTCTGTAAAAACCAAGACCATGGCAATGATGATGCTGATTCCCTCTATCTGGCCTGCTATAGCTGAACCCTCCAGAGATTCAAGGGCACCACTGATAAGGGAGGATTTGGTTTTCAACCATTCCTCAAGGCTTGGAACAGCTAGCAGTATGCCAAAAGCTGCTATTCCAAATAAAAAGTACCTCAGGAACGGTCTGGTCCAGATCCACAGACGGCGGATGCTCTTTATTAGACGCCTCAACCAGCTTTTGTGCATGTTTGGTACTTGATGGAGAACAGCTTGAATTATCATTAGGATAATTTTTCTGTCCTGCACTTCTACCAAAAAATACCATGGGTGCTTTGGGAATTGTCACGACTACCGGCACTGCGCTAGCGCTAGTGGTGGGCTGGGTAGCTTTGAAGCGATCGCAAAACAATAGTAAAAGACTGAGAAAATTAGAGGAGAGACTTCAAAACTTTAATGCCGTAGAAGATGAAACCTTTCGGGAGCTTCGACAATTATTAAATGGACTAGAAGCGAAAGTAAAAGGCCAAGAGCAAGACAAAAATGGGAAACAAAGCCCGACAATGATTAATTCCAGTCTGCATGGGAAAGTCGCCTTGCTACTGGATTCCCTATCAATTACCGAGGAAGATAGAAGAGCTGATAAGCGTGTGAGCAACTGGTTATACGATAACCAGACTGAGATTAGTCAAAGTGTAGCTAAAAAGGTGTTAGAGAAAAGCCCAGATCATATAAGCCAAACTGAGAATTTCTCTGACGAGATCTCCACTTGTATTGCCATGACAGCAGGTATGATTCAGATAGATCATCCGGATGGGCTTCAAAAAGTTTGGAGCAGACTTCCAAGACACGCTTTGCCATCATCATTCTATCTTCTCGCCCTGCAAGAGATCATTGCTCTAACTCAGTCAGAGCAAAGTCTACCCAGCGAGGAAAAGACAATTATCAAAAAGTATTTTGAAGCTCTAATAGCTTATGGCAATAACAACAGAGGAAGTTAATAGCTGCCAAAACCCAAGGTGTCTACAAGCCTTCTTAGTCTAGTCCAAATCTCAGCTTTCAAGGAAGGATTCGCCTTGCAATAGAACCTGTTCCTCTCAATATCAATAATCAAGTCAGCAATTTGCTCCTTGTCGGCGGCTAGTAAGCCTCTCCGCTCATCAACCCAAGATTCGATAGCAATCAGCGATTGTTGGACGTCTTCAAAGGTGCTGCGCGTATAGTTGTTGCCGATGCTAGCACTAGCATCAATGACCCGAAGTGCTGATTCTAGCTCAGCTAGCATTGCCTCAACCTGATTGAGAAAACCATCCATGTTAGACTGTGGCATCGCCAATTCCCTAGCAAAGCTAGGCTTGCATGTACACAGTCTTTATCCGCGGTAAGCAGTTGGCCTTCAGGACGAAAGCAAAAGAATAAAGTAGACTAAAACAAATCTTTAAGGAATCTATGGGTTAAAGGAGGCTGCTCATGCCTGGCCTTCATTCGATTTTCATGAAGATTTAATTCACGCTCAATGATTTGATCAGCTAGTTGCTCTCGCTCACTTTTTAGAAAGTCTTTCCTATATTTGATCCAATTCTGAATCACAATTAAGGCATCGATCACTTCGACAAGTGCTTTGCTATGAGCGGGTTGGGTTTCCAGATCTGCTAGTTCTTGCACAGATCCAGCTAAGCCTTCAAATGTGGCTTCAACTTCGTTGAGTAGTCCTTCAGTTCTGTTCCCACTCATACTGATTTTCTCCGCGTTTAAACATGTTTTTTTTGCGTAAAGTTTGTGGGAGATGAGCACCTGGCAAAACTAAAATAGTTCATAAGTACCAATTTAATGCAAACGAGGCGGATTAGCAATACATTTGTTCTAATTTAATATTTGGTTATTGAAAAGCATAAACCTTGGCATTGGATTCTTGGCCCCTACCTCTGCAACACATAGAGAATGAGAATCATACTCACTGCTTTGCATCAAGACGGATGTTGTCCCCTCTGCCACAGTTCTTGCCAGTTATAATTCACGCTGGTGACGCCAAAATCTGGCTCCTTCTGAAACGGCTGCCGCACATAGCGCACCACGCAGCCCTCCCCATCCCCAGCGCTGTAACTACCCTCCGTACTCCGCACCCGAAACGCATCCCCCGCCCCAAACTCCTCTGATCTTGGCACCTGCACCAGCGCCAAAATAAACGCCTCTGGCTGGTTCAGCGCTGTGATGATTTCATTTTTCGTCACCGTCACCGTCTCAGCCCCAGCGATGCGGCCCTTGACCTCAATAAACTGCAGTCGCCCGGTCGTAGGGTCACGAGACTCAATGTCATAGCCCAGCTTCTCTCGGCTAATACTAAATCCGACTTGGCTACCCCTGAAATGGTGTAGGATTAGGGAATGCCTAGACCCCTCCATCTCGAACCTCATTTTTCAGCCGACGAGCTTAAAGCGCGGTATCGCGCAAGCGGTGACCC
>NZ_JBNXVS010000087.1:0-11338 GCF_050565655.1 Nodosilinea sp. AN01ver1
ACACCTCGCCGACGTAATTGAAGGAGTTCCGTTCAAAGATGGATACCGGGCTGATGACAACGCCGATATGACCCAGATGCAGGATGCCGCCTAGATCCTAGCCATACACCAGATTTGACAATATCTCCAAAGGCCGGGGGCGCTTCTGGCAGCCAGCCTAGGGGCTCAAACAAGCCACGGTAAGCTGCATCGGCGGTGGTTTCTCCGTGGGTGAGCAGCCAGGTGTAGAGCTGCCGCAGGGGCGCTGGGTGTTGGCCCAAGTTTTTCAGGCATTGTTCGAGCAACAGGCGGGTGGCCCTGACATCTTCGAGGGGGTCGTTGCTGGCGTAGTCGCTAAGTTTGTAGTCTTTTTGCAGCCGGTGGGAGGGCTCTAGGGCAAAGGCCAGCAGCGAGAGTTCTAGGGTATCGATAATCTGTAACGACTCTAGCTCGGGCCACTGGCGGGTGAGGTGAACCTGGTCGAAGCGGCGGAAGTTGTGGCCGCAGAGTGTGCCCTGGATCTGAAGCGCGTGAATGAGTTGGCTGTAAACATCCTGCGCTTGTTCTTGAGAGGCCTGAAAGGTATGGGCAGACGATATCAGACCGTAGCTGAAGATCTGGCCTTTTAAGTCCACCTCCAGATCTAAGTAAATGTAGCTGTCTAGGATGTCACTCAACCCCATACCCATTGCCGTGTCAGAACTGTAGAAGCTTGAACGGTGCTTCTAACGTCCCCATGGTACCCAGGAGCTGAAGTGCCGATGACACTTGATTTTGAGTCTTCTTCAAGACCTGAGGCTATCTGAAGCGGAGAACAAGCTCATTGCTCGCCCAAAGGTTTTTCGTAAAGTTTGTAGACGCTGGTGTCAGAAAAATCGTAGCCAACCGTTTTTAGAAGAGTGGCTAAGGTTTCGGACTGGGCTAGGAACCCGCCAACGGCCTTGAAACCCAGTGAGTGGGCCAGATATCGCATGTCATTTAATGCCGTTTGAACTCCAGCGGTTGTGCCGCCTAGCCAGCCAATCCAGAGGGTGCCGTCGGGGGCTTCCATTTGGCTACGGATGAACAGGCTGATTACGGTATCGCCCTCAAAACAGCCCCAGACCCAGCCTTGGGCAAGGCGCTGGCCGAGGTTATTGGGTGTGAGGGTTTGCCATTTTGCACCACGAGCGACAAAGAGAAGATCGCGCTCTTCAGCCACAAAGCTATCAATGGCGGCCCAGGCGCGATCGCAATCATCTACCCCTAGCAACCGTAGGGCCGTAGGCGCACCCTCACTGGCTGTAGCGCTGTAGACGGCGTAGTCACCCAGGGGGCTGAAGCCTTGGTGCTTCATGAAGGGATGCATTGAGGCATTGGTGACGCTGACGCAGGTGCGTAGGGTGGTGAGGCCCAGAGATTGGGCTAGGGACAGGGCCGCTTGGGTAAGCTGGTGGCCAATCCCCTGGCGGCGAAAGGCGCGATCGACTCGCAGCGCTTCCCACCAGCCTTCGGTATCGGAGAGTTGCACGAGGCGGGTCATGCCGACGGGTTGGCCATTGCGATCGGCGACCAGAATGTGGCCTGTGGGGTCGGCGAACCAGACATCCCATACATCGGGGATGTAGTCGGCTTCGTCATCCCAAGTGTGCTGGCAAAAGGTGAGAATCGGTGCTTTGTCGCTGGGTTGAGCGGGACGAATATGAGGTTGAGCGGTTAGGGTCATTATGTCGATGAGCTAGGGGTGGCAGGGGCCTCGCTAAGGGGCTGATAGCTCGGGTTTGAGAAGGGCTCAAAGCCTTCTATCCACGGTGCAGTGAGGCTACACAGTAGGCGAAACTGGAGCGGCGTAGGCCTCACCTTGGCTTTTACTTCTTCTGCACAGGCGGCATCGGTAGGAACTTCGATGATGGGGAAGCGGTTGCTTATCAAAACAGACTACTCTCATCCTTGAGACTGGTACAACACCTTCCTGGGGCTCTTTACAGGTTTGTGCTAGTCCGTAACCCTACATGTAATATTTGTACTTTGGCTCAGGTGCTTGGTCTGTTGGGATTTCGCGGAGGATCTCACTGACTTGTTTTGAGAATCGCAGATCAATAGGAGATGAACATGAAAAATCCGCCGTGTTGAAATTCATTTTTGTTAAAAGCAGTATTTCCTGCTTAATTTGAGCGTCAGAAGTATCACCGATATGGTCAGCGACCTGAAGCGGCGAGGGAACGTGACCGTGCGGATATCCTCCTAACTCAGGAATATAACCAGTGGTGTAAAGGTAGGAAATTTTCCCTACATTGAAGCTGGCCCCCCGTAAAGGTGGATACTGCCCTGCCCGAATCAAGCGAACGTCGTTTGAGATGCGTAGGGAAACCAAGTCGTATTCCTCAACGCCAGAAACGCACAGCGCTTTTTCAAAGCCTAATCGTTCTTCTGGTTCAAATCGAGAGCTTTTATGGATGACAACCCGGCGGGGAAGTTGTCGTCGTTCGCTACGGTAGCGCTCAAGTACCATTTTCAGCAATTCATGAGCCATGTTTTCAGATAGATGAGGAGATTGGCCATCTTGATGGCTATCCCAATGAAACGTCGGCCCACGGAGAACTAGCCCTTCCCCGTTCTCATCAAAAGCTTGTACGACACTACTTCGCAGAGTATTGGCGCTACCCAGTGGTCTGAAGAAGCTAATCCCAATAAAACAAGTGCTTGGCGTCAGGCCAACAGGAGACCAGGGTAGTCCTTCAACCTTAAAATAGAGACCAGTAAAGAGATTCCAGGCAATGCGAGAGGGATGATCAAGTTGTCGCCGAGAATCAACGAGGCCTATTGTCGTTTCGTGAAGGATCTGTGTTGGCTTATGAAACGTCATCGCCAAAGCTTTGAATGCCCGTCGCAGATCTCGATGAATGGGGATTTTGTTGACTCGATAGTCTAAAACTCGACACTTTCTAAAAATATCGCTTGGTGGAACAAAAACAATGTAGTCGAGGGGATAATCTCTCTGCGTGAGCAGTTCTAGCTTGGTTTGTAGAATGCCCAAAAGTCTTTCGAAGCGATCCTTGTGATTCTTGATGTTCAGGACTTCAAGGATTTCTTTTCTCGTGATTGCCTCAAAAAGATTTTCATCCATGCGGAGTTCACAGCGAAAACCTCGATCATGTTTACATCCAGGAAATGAAATCTGCCCAGTATCTCCAGCAACGCCATCAGTCAGATCTCCATAAAACTTCCTGGCGGCAACCATACCTTCGCCAGTGCCAATGAAGCCAATATGGACTTCTTGCTTATGGCGACTAGTGCCGAGCGAGCGAGGGCCATATAGGGCAATACCAATTTTGGGATCGCTATGTTCTCTGTCACCAGCGAAGAGAAGATTTGGCTCGTCAAAAAAATGGGCAGAAAGTTGAGGAGCATTCAATTCGAGCGGTTTAATCTTGCTCACCACTGTATTAATTTACTCCTCATCATTAATGTGACCGTCCTCATCATCGTCCAGATCCGTATAGTAGCTGTCTTCACCTTCGAGCGCCTGGAGGTATTCGCCATAGCTGAATAGATCATGGGTGGCGACCTGGTTCTTAAACGGCTTCGTATCTTCAATAACTCCGGGCCACTCAATATTGAAGGACAGGAGTTGTGATGTATCTATGATGGCTGACTGGTTGCCAAAGTTAAGGAGAATTTGGGGCTTGCCTTGACTAAGGTAGTCTCGCCAGAAGTGAACCTCACCCAAGTAAAGATCGTTATACATGCGAGCTTTAATGCTTGTCGCGCGACGACCAACTTGCTTTGGAGGAAGCGGCGTAGATCCATCTGATGTAAAGTGGCGTTCGGGGCGTAAGCTCAAGCACCATTGCAACGGTGCTACTTCATAAAACTTAAGCGCACTTGCAAAATGGATCCAAAAACCTTTAGTATCCCCAGTTGCTTTGTTTTTCGCTGGCCATGCGACCTTTCGCTTAGACTGCTTTTGATTTAGAGGCCGATAGAGAACGCTTCGCTCCTTCTTTTCTTTGCCAGCTGGAAAGAAATAACGATGATGGCTAGGATCATATCGAATTTCCAGTCGAGCGGTAAATTTGTAGAGCGCACGATTCAATAGAGTTTGATACCGTCGTTTTCCCTCTGCGGAATTCCATAGTGTTTGAGTCTGTATCTGCTGGATATCCCGATTAGACGTTACTAAATGGAACGGGTTTCCAGCTTCTCTTAGATCATGAAAGGTATAAAGACGGCCTTCTTTCAAGAGGAAAGGAGCTAGTTCCCAAGGATCAGCCGGATAGCAAATCTGCTCTTTGACCTGATTTTCCTGACGATCGCTGTAGTCAGTAGGGGCCGAAAACACTATAGCGGGAAGATGGGAAACTGCAACAAGGCTACTGTGTAAGCTATCTTGAATGAAACTAGCTGTAGTCTCAGGAGATTTTGACTGATTGAGTTCAGAGCTTCTTGTTTCGTGAGCTTTTTTCATTTCCCGTAGAACGGGAATACTGTATGTATTCAACTGAGAATCAATCAGCTTGTGATGATCGCCGCAGAGCAAAATCAAATTAGTATGCTTATTGCGCTCATTCTCAGGAAAGTTAGGGTCTCCCCGTGGGCCACCAGGCTCATAGGCAACGATGTGAGCAATTTCACCTGTAACAACAGGATCGTCTAAAGCTGTTCCTTCCTGAACCAGCGATTTTCCACAGTTTGGAAACGCACATACTCTTCCTGATTGCAGACATAGTAGTTTGATTTCCTTATCTGGAATCCTTTTCCGACTCACGGATGAGGCCACCTGTAGTTGAATATAGAGAGGAGTGATTGAAAATGGCTATCACCCCGATCATGGCTTCCTTAGCAAACAGAGCCTCATGTGTTGCCCTTGCTTTGCCTAAGGTCTAGGCTCAATATGAGCGCTTAGCTTTTTGCCATTTCATCCAAGTTGTTTTTGGTATCTCCGTCAGGGTTACTTCTCAGATATGGATCTCCAACCTTGGGATGAACAGCATGGGCGTTTTCAACTTTGCCTTGGTCAGCCATACCGACCGCCTTATCTACAGGCGTAAAGTTTTGATTGCCTTCAAGCAGGACGTGGCTGATATTGCCATCCTTATCACTTCTCGCATCAACAATTTTGCGCGGCTTAACCATAGGTGACCTCCCAGCAAGAGTAAGGGGTTTCAAGAACTTGCGTACCATGCTAGTCAAGGATCCGCAAAAAACGCTACATCTACATGTTAATTTTTTTTAAACGCTACATGTAGGGCTAGCACCTGTTGAGTAGTGGCGAATCTATGGAGCTAAGGACCTGGTTGCCTGACACAAGTCCCAAAAGCCTTGAAAATACGTCACCTCAGAGCTGAAGCCTCTGATTTACGGCCCAGGGTTGAAAGGCTTAGTCTAAGAGGCTTGTGGGCAACGCCTCCAACGAGAAATCAGGGGCTTCCAGAGATGTGTCAGGCAGTCAGGCTAAGGACTGTTGACTGTTTTGGGGAGAGCAGCAGCAGATGGTCAAGGCTGGTACAGGGCTAGGTGTGCCTTATATAGAGAAATGGATATTTCCCCAAAGGCGTGGATAGGTCAGCTTTAACTAGATTTTGGCAGATATAGTCCTAAACGACTGCAAACTCTTGGTCGTTGCGAATGATGCGACCACAGCGCTCGGGCTGCCGTCTGTGCCTGTTTTAGGAGGGGCTGGATCAGCATACGGACGTGGCCGGACATAATGACCAAAGTAACAAGCTGATAGCGCTGATTCTCGAAAAATCGGCAAGCGTCGAAGACGACTTGGTGGGCCGGTAGAGTGAGTTCTAGCCTTTCCCAGATATTGAAGGTGATGAAGCAGAGGCGAAAGAATAGCTGGTCTGAAGCTTGTCGCAGAGGTAATGGTGGTAGGAGCCTCGTTAGGAGTCTGATAGCTTGGGCTTGAAAAGAGCTCAAAACCTACTGCCATGGCGCAGTAAGACTACACAGCAGGGACAGTATGAGCTTAAATCCGACTTCTTTGCTGGCATCTAAGGCTCCTTGGGTGTAGCTAAAGCGGTACAGCCTATATTACTGAGTAAATCGCCTCACAGGAAATCAGAGGCGGAAGTTGGGGGCTTGCCAAACTAGAAGCAAGATTTTCGCGTCAGTTCTTCTCGCAAATGCAGCAGGTTGCTGCTATTTACTTGCTAACCCATGGCTTCTTCAGCACAGGCAGCGTCGGTGGAGACTTCGATGCTGGGGAAGCGATCGCTCATCAGCGTAGACTATCAGGTATTAAGTAAGAAGCAGTATTTGTCTATAAGATGCGTTGGCGACACGTGACGCATCAAACTGAGGTTTTAGGTATGCCCTATGACGTTCAACATGACCCAAATCGCTGAAAAGAATTTACGACACTTCCTGCTATGCATAGGTAGGTGTATGGAGCCTGAAGAATATGATCGCGAAAGGATCCATTGGATCGTTCCTCGATCGCCTGTTTCTTATTACAATGCCGTACTGCAAACTCAGCTCCAGAGTCATGAGGTCTCAAGTGAGATAGAGAAGTTTATTGAGCAGTTGCAGTATTGGAAAGTTTTTGGGCATTGGTTCATCACTCCGTCAACCCAACCCTCTGGGCTGGCTGCGCTATTGGTTCAACACGGATTTACCTTCATTGAGGAAGAACCACAACTTTTCTACGATCTAAATCAGACTGACTCTCTTCCTCCTCAACGAGCCGATTTGGAAGTTCAGCCAGTAAGAAATCAAGCATCTTTAGATGTCTATGCTGGTATCCTTGCCCATGGATTCGAAGACTCCGTTTGGGTAGGTGAAGTTTTCCAGCGTCTCGGCTTGGGTGATCAGGCTCCTTTCCAGCATTACGTGGGTTATTTTGAAGGTAGCCCAATAGCTACAGCCTCTCTACTCAATTGTGGAGATACTGCTGGCGTCTATTTTGTTTGTGTACATCCCGATTATCGGCGGCGGGGATTTGGGATTGCAATCTTAATCGATGTCTTACGAAAGGCTCGGCAGCGAGGATATCAACACGTAACCCTAGGTGCAACAGCCCAGGGTTATGATTTGTATTTGAAATTGGGTTTTCAAAAGATTTGCGATTTCAATTTTTACGAATTTAAGCACTAGTATCAAGTCCCTTATTAGAGCTAGATTGCTCGCATTTAGCTAGGAAATCCATCAGAAGCTTGGGTCAGCAGCAAACTTGCCGACTTTGCAATAGGGACAAGTGTGATTTTCAAGCTGGGAGGTACCAGCAAATTGGTTAGAACTACATTTAGGACAGGTCGGGCAATATTTCAAGCGCTTGGTCAACCTTGCTGAAAAAATCAAATAATGAGATATGTCCACGATGCTTTGAAGATTTTTCATTTTCATCTAGCCTTTGCTCAGTCTTGTGTATCTCACGAAATACCTCGACACATTTTACTTTCAAGCTAGAGTTTTCTTTTTTGAGCCATCCTAGAGCCATCTTTAGACCGACTAGAAGAGTATAGTCATCAACCTGGGAGAGTCGTTTAGCAAAACCAAAAAAATGATCTCCTGAAAATTGAGCCTTTATCGTTTGAAGAGAATCGTTTAGGCTATAGAAGGGTGGTAATTCTTTTTTGTTTGCCATAAAGAAAGCAATCCTAACGAGATCTTCATCAAAACATGGACGCCCGTTCTGCACTCTCTTGAGTGCTAAGAGAATCGTATTGATGGGGAGAGCGTCAGTGACAATGCGTTCGGTAACGTCCGCCAGATCAAGCAACATAAAGGCTGCGACCTTTTCGAGATCTCCTGAAGCGATCATTTTGCCATGGGCAACTCTATTTCTAGTGACTGGGAAAACAAATTTGAAATATTCAAAATCATAAAATCCAGAATTTCGACTTTTAATCTTATCAAGTTTCTCTCCAAGAGCTGGCAACTGAAGCTTGTTTTCTGGAACATCTACTGCCAAGCAGTATTCATAAAACAATCCTTCGATCTGCAAAGGTATTAGATTGACAAAAATCTGTTTATTCTCTTCATAAGTGTCTAAGGCTGGCAAAAGAATATCTCTTCGTTCGTTCAAAATATGGTTTGAACGAATTCTTTGGCGGATTTCATCTATGACCTTGTGCTCTTTTATGTAATAGAAGGCTTGTCGATAAAATTCATTCCTGTTATTTTTGTATAGATCATTTATTTCTCGAAATCTTGCATGAGGCAAGTCCAGAAATTTATTGCTAATCTCAGAGAAATTATCGGGATCGTATCTTGCTGGATTACTAAGGTAGCTATATGCTACATGAAAATCTGGAAGAGCGAAAGTGTTCTTATACGCTCTTCTCAGTGCTAGACCGTATATCTCTTCAGAGGTTATGAATTCAATAATTTCGTCTCTCGCAGCAATGTTTAAGTTCTTGTAATATTCAAGAAGCGACTTTTTATAATCGCTTTCACCTTCGTTGGACTGACTGCTACTTTTTTTCTCAAGATCTTGTTTTTTCTGATTACTTTCATCTTTCTTGGCTTGACTACCACTCTTTTTCTCGGAATCTTTCGGCTTAGAATCACACTTATTTATATTTTCTTTTATCTGCAAAAGGTCTTTAGTAGCTCCTTGATAAAGAGACAGAAGACAAGTTCTAGGTTCTTTGTCCAATTCAAGGTATTCCGAGCAAATAAATTTATAAAAGGCGTCTTCCTTGTCCGGCGTCCCCGTCAAAAAGCGATTAAATTTAGTAATGTATCGATCTCTAATTTCGTTGAAAGATAATTTGGTAAAAACTGCATAGCCCAGGAATTCTTTTAAGAAATTTTTGGCAATGGTTTCAAATGGGCAACCATAAATAATATTCTTGTCTTCAAGGGCCTTGAGTCGAGCTTTGCGTAGATCTCCGCCAGTTAACTCTTTAGGTTGTTCCATAGCTTAGTTTGGGTGAGATATAAAGGACAAGCGGGTAGAGAATCGTGTCTATAGATGTTGGGAATATTTGAGGTGATAAACTCACTAAAACAACCTTGTCTGAATTGAGTCCGAAGGCTGAGATTTCTTTTTGCCGGTATTGTTCTTTTTGCCTTTGGCTTTTTTCTTATCGTGTAGCCCTTGGGCGACTTCTTCGGCGTAGCGGTGGTGGTTGAGGGCGAGGAGGCGATCGAGCACTTCGCGGCGATCGCTCTCGCTGATGGTGAAGCGGAGGCCTTGTTTGGTGTCGTGGAAGTCGTGGTTGAGGGGAAGGTCGTGCCAGCCGTAGGCGGCGGCGACGGCGGTGTCCATTTGGATGTGGAGGTGGCGGAGGGTTTGGATGTCGGGGTCGGTGCAGGTGGGGTCGTGGAAGCGGTCGTAGGTTTTGGTGAGCCCTTCTTGACGGGTTTGCATGATGGTTTGGCGATGGGCATAATAGGTTTCGCCGATAGATTCTAAAGTGTCTATATTTTCGGGAAAGGGAAAGGTTTCAAAAACGTCAGAGGGTGTGTAAACCGGATCAGCCGTCCTGGTGCTCCCATAAGTTATTGCCCAGAAATAATGAATATGTGAGCAGAGTAAAGCAAACCAGCTTATTTCTTGAGAGGCAATAACGATAGCTTTTTGGTCAAACACAATGCCTGTCTTCGAGAAAGCAGGATATTTAGTTTTACTGGTTTGTGCAAATACTAGTATCCGATCGCACTCCGCGATCGCCCCATAAAGCGCTGGCCGTTTATCCGCATAAATCCACCATTTTTGTGGCAACGGCTTTCGTAAGGCAAACTCACCATTCTCCTTCTTGCGGGTACGCTCTGGCTTAACTTTCTCTTCGATAATCGCCAAACAATCAGGATAATCTGCTGCGTAGGGCGCACCTTTGGGACTCTTGGGATCATCATGATCAGCATCCAATGGCCAGTCAAAAAAATTGATCACCCAGCGGCTTGGCGATTGGTCGGGGTTGCTGTTCAAGTCCTGACCATTCAAATAGGGAAACAGCACATCCTTATTTTTCGGATCTTTGTCGATCAATGCTTGGGCTTTTTTTGGTTCCAACACAAAACCCATCCCTAGAACAATGGAACCTTGGAAAGATTTATTTTCATTAGCTACCAGTCGATAGGGATGGCCTAAAGACTTACCTGGCACTGTCAAATAGGCTGTAATACCTTCTACCAAGTTTTCATTCAGCACAAATTTCTGCTGCCAGTCTCCCTTATACAGCCATACATAAGCTACTTCTAACGCTGCCGTACCTGGCCACGGGCGACTAGGCACGGCACGGGGGATAGCGTAGCCCTGGGCAACCAGTTGATCAAGCCCGACCTCGCGGGTATCTCCCTGGGAGATCGTGTTGGTGGCCACCAAGCCAAAATTACCCTCCTTGGCCAGCAAATTTCCCGCATTCAAAAAGAAATAGGAACAAAGATCGGCGTTGCCCCGTGCGCCCTTCGCCAGGTATTCCACCAAAAATGTGCGGTAGTCGGTGCCTACGGTGCCGGTGATTTTTTTGCCGCCCTGAAACGGTGGATTGCCCACAATGGCGGAGAATCCGCCTCCACCTCCAGAACCCATAGGGAAAGGGTTAGAGTCAAGGGCATCCAAAAACACCTCTGGAAACTCCAACGCCCAATGAAACGGCTCCCTCGGGGGCTGCCCCTCCGGCTTGCCTGCATTCAGCATCCGCTGGGCTTTCTCCCGTATCTGCCGCAGCTTATTCTCCCGTTGCTGCTCATCCGGTTCCTCCAGGGCATCCGTCACCAGCCCCGACAACACCCCCAGGTCTTCCACCTTCAGGTTCCCCGTCTTGCCCGCCTGGGCCAGAGCCTCGCCAATCAAATAATCCGCCGCAATTTTGATATTGCGGGTCAGTGCCTCCGCCTCCGCTTGCAGGGCTTCTTTGCGGGCCAGGTCTTGAATGTCGTTGACCGTAAAGCTTTCCAGCTCCTTGCGTTTGGCGATCGCCTGGGCCAGCAGCGGTCGCCAAATCTCCGACACCGTGCGGAGCTGCACCGCCTCCTTATCCGGGTTCAGGTGCAGAAATTCGATTTGCTCGCGACTCGTCACCCCCAGCAGCGAATCGCCACAGCGCAGGGCATGGTCTAAAAACGTGAAGGGCCGATTCTTCTGCAGGGTAATCAGCCACAGCGACAACTTCGCCATCTCCACCGCCATCGGGTTCTTATCTACCCCATACAGGCAGCGATCGGCCACAATGCGCCGGGCCACTGCAAGGCGTTCATCCGGGTCGTTGGGCAGAATGGCCTCGCCAGGTTCCGCCGTAGAGAGCGAGCCATCGGGGAGAATACGGAGGCCCTCACCCCTAGCCCCTCTCTCAGAGCGGGCTACTAAGTACACATAAGTCATGTTGTAGTAGGATGCGGCAGTAATCATGGGGCAATCGCCGTGAAGAATCCTATTATGATTCACGCTGAAACGTTGGAGGGCAGTGCTTTTGGGGATCGTCGC
>NZ_JBNXVS010000088.1:0-10888 GCF_050565655.1 Nodosilinea sp. AN01ver1
TATTCTCACGATCTATTCACAGACTGCATAATGAATCTGACCTGCCCAGCTATGCTGTTTTTCCCTCGCCAATCGAGGGGGTGCCGAAGTTGATGCAACTAGGTGCCGAAGTTATGCAAATACGCACGTATCCCTAATTCTAATTATCAAAATGTCGAAACACCCTTATGCAGCCTCGTAGCAGAGTGGTGAGCTTACCCTCAGCTTGATAGCTAAACCGCAAGCATAACGATACATCGTGGTATCTCCGATCGCTCGCCGGGAATATTTAGCCCTATGACCGAGCAGCCATTCAAACGTTCTGCCCGCTCAGACAGCTATTACCCGCATCTAAAAATAAGGAGTCATCAGGGTATGCCCTACGAAAACATCAGCGCCACGGTCTCAGACCAGGCCATGACCGAGATCAAAGGCGCGGTCGCCGCCATCTACAAACACCTCCCCTTCCTCATCAACCTCACCCCCGACGAACGCCGCAAGCGCTTCAAAATGGGCGACAAAAGCCTCGCCTTCGTCCGTAACAGCGTCACCGCCACCCAAAACAATCCCAGCATTGTGCCCAGCAACTTTGACATTGCCGAGTTTAACCGCGACTACCAGCTCACCGTCGCCCTCAGCGAAGTGCTCGGCCTGCTAGAGCAGCTCACCGAAACCGTTGACGACACCCTGCTCGCCGTCGGCAGCGAATCGATGAGCAGCAGCCTGCTCGTCTACGACTACGCCAAAGCCGCCGCCCGCCACTCCCCCGGTCTCAAAAGTGTCGCCGACCAGCTCGGCGAACGCTTCAAAGCCCTGGGCAAACGCCGCCCCAAAGCCAGCGACACCGCCGCTTAGACTCACCGCTAACCAAAACCATGAGGGGGATGGCTAATTTCAGTTAGCCATCCCCCTCAGCTATCCTTAAATAGAACACCCATCAATGGGTAAACGCCATGACTCAACCATTACGGGCTATCTATCGTAACGGTGCCTTTATCCCCCAGACCGCTTTCGAGCTCCCCGAAGGTACAGAAGTTGAGATATTGGTGCAATCTCCCCAGGACACTACACTCGCTGTCCCTGGTGCCAGTACGCCAACCAATCAATCACAGAACGAAGAACACGACCTTTCGCTCAACCAAGACGACTTGCTGACAGAAAAGCAGACCGCTCAAGACCAAAACGGTGCCAGTCAAGCAAAAGCATTGTCCAACTCCTTCACCTTTGATGCCGCTGCTACCCCCATCTGGGAACTTGCCGCCCAGCTCTCTGCCCAGGTGCCCGACGAAGAATGGGAAAAACTTCCTACCGACCTATCCAAAAGATTTGACCACTACCAGCGACAGCGATAGCAGCAAGGACAAGACTAGATGCGGGTTGTATTTGCAGATACAGGCTATTGGGTTGCCCTATTGAATCCCAAAGATGACTTGCACGATAAAGCCCTAAAACTCTCCAAGGATCTCCATCCCGTCCACATCGTTACCAGTGAAATGGTGCTAACCGAGTTGTTGAACGACTTTGGAGCCAGAGGTGAGTACTTCCGGAATCTAGCGGTGAATTTGATCAAGGGGCTTTACCAACATCCCAACAGCACCGTCATTCCTCAAACCACCATTCAGTTTCAGACTGCCTTAACCCTTTATGAGCAACGCCCTGATAAAGAATGGAGTCAGACCGATTGCGTGTCTTTTCAAATTATGGAGGAGCAAGTCATTTCAGAAGCCCTCGCCTACGACAAACACTTTGCCCAGGCAGGATACACGGCTTTAATGCGTAACTGCCCCCAACCAGGTCAACAGTAGATTTGCCTCTTACACAGCCGGATCAATTCACCCCTTAAAGCCTCGATGGCGCTTTTGTAGAGTTTCAACCTGCTGCGCGATCGCCGGATCATACAGCCGTAGATAGTTCCAGTAGCCGCCAAACACCGACTGCACGTAGCCCTTAGTTTCGGGGTAAGGAATTTTCTCAGCAAAGTCGTCGGCATCGACGTAGCCGCCCTGGTTGATCCAACCGGCCACAGCGCCAGGCCCGGCGTTGTAGCTGGCCACCGCAAACAGCGAGTGGTTGTCGTACTCGGCGTGGGTGTAGTCGAGGTACCAGGTGCCCAGCTTGACGTTGTCTTCGGGGTTGTTGAGGTCATAGCTCTCTAGCCCTGCTTTGCCTTTAATCCACTCGGCGGTGGCGGGCATCACCTGCATCAGGCCAGCCGCCCCCACCCCCGAGCGAATGTTGGCTTCAAAGCGCGACTCCTGACGCATCAGCGCCGCCACCAGCAGCGGGTTGAGCTGGCGCTGGGCCGACCAGGTGGTAATTAGGTCGGCGTAGGGCAGTGGATAGACCCCGTGCCAGAAGTCGGGGCGCTGTTTCAAGTCGTGTACCACTTTTTTGTCCGCCGGGTCATCGGCCAGGCTCAGGCTCGACACCTGGTAAATGCCGTTGATGTTGTCATTGGTGCCCAGGCGCATCATCCCATCGGTAAACTGCTCCTCGGGGGTGGGGTCTTGATAATTGGTGTATTCTGTCTGCCAGCGCTCCCAGGCCCGCTGGTCTTGCCCCAGCAGGTACAGCTCTTGCAGCGTGTCAGACCCGGTGGGCAGAGGCGTGCGTTGAGCTATGGGGGCTACCGCTGGAGTCTGCGATCGCACCGTCTTAAAATCCCCCACATTCCAGCCCAGGGCCACGGCGGCTCGCCAGGCGTAGTACGACTCAGGATGGCGGGCAATCACGCTCTCCAGAGCATTCTGGGCCACATCGGCCCGCCCCAGCTGACTGGCCCACTTGCCCACCCAGTAGCCAGCATCGGCGGCCAGGTCGCTGTCGGGGCTGTGCTTGAGCACGTCGCCGCCCCAGCTCAGCGCCATGGTCAAATCGCCCTGCTCAGCGGCATTGCGGGCATTCTTTAGGCGAATCTCCGCCGCCGCATCGGAGTCTTTGTACTCTTTTAGGATTAGCTCGCGGATGGCCTGGGCCGAGTCGGCACTGTTCAGCTTGTCTAGAACCTTGGCTCGCTCCAGCAGGGCTTCTGCCGCCCGGTCAGGGAAGCGATTGACTACCTGATCGAGCACGCCCAGGGCCGCCTGATCGGGCACGCTCTGGGCCAGCCGCAGCAGCCCGGTCGCCGTTTCGGGTGCCTCAGGAAACTGCTGGTCGAGCTGGTTGTAGAGGGCGATCGCGCGGTCGCGCTTGCCCGTCACCTGGTAGCCCCGCGCCGCCCGGTACAGGTTGCGCGGCGACGGCGGGGCCTGGGCGTAGGCTGTCGCCGCATCGCCGTAGCTATCGATGCGCCAAAAGCCAAAGCCCACGGTCTGCCAGTCCTCGGGGCTGAGCTGGCTGGCAAACTCGGTCTTGAGCCGCAGCAGCGCCGCCCCGGCATCGGGGTGGTGCAACCCGGCCCGCGCCACAACCATCAGCATGGGCAGGGCGTCAGCCCGGTGGGGGTCGGCGGCCAGGCGCTGGTGGGCCACCTCCACCGCCTTGGGGTGAGTGGGGAACTTTTGCACCAGCTGGTCCCAGTAGGCCGGGTCTTGCTGGCCCAGGTCAAATAAAAGCGGGGCGATCGCGCTATCGTCCCCATACTCCTCTAAGATTCGCTGCTGGGTTGCTTGAGCGGCTTCTGCCTGGCCCGCTGCCCGCTGCGCCGACGCCAGCGCCAGCGCCACGTAGGGGGACATGGCTCTGTACTCACCCTCCAGCCCTTCCAGCAGGGGAATGGCCTGGCCGCCGCGATCGCTGTTGATTAAATCTAGCGCCAGCAAGTACTTCGCTCGACTGCGGCTCAGGGGTTCTCTACCCTCAATCGCCAGCTGCAGCGCCTCCTGCCGCTGTTCCGCCAGCTGCAGCGCCAGCGCCAGCACCGGATCGTCGGTATGGTTGGCGGTCAGGTTTCCTAATCCGGGCAGTAGTGACTCTTCTAAGACCACCGCCGGGTTGCCGCTCGACGACACGGTATTGATCAGCGCCGCCCCCATGCCTAGCGATAGGGCGCTGACCCCCGCGATCGCCACTAGGGGCAGATTTGCCTTTAATCGTTTCACCATGGCACGCCTGTCAACTCTGCTGAGGTGGATTAGCAAAACACCAGCCCTTAGCGCCGACCCCTAGCCGGGTCAAATCGCTAATCCGTCCTATAGTAGCGAACCTGCCCGCCGCTGGTTTTGTCTAAAGCCAACTCTCCTGGCCAGGTTGCGGTAGGTTTATAGTAAACACAGAAAACTAGCCCCTAGGTTGAATGGAATTTCACGCATCTGGTACCTCCTGTCTAGACTGGTCTGGCGACGCCCTCATCCTTGGCCTTAGCGAAGACGCAATCCCCCTCTCGGGTACCCTCGCCGAGCTCAATAGCCGGGTTTCCGGGCTGCTGCAAGAGCTGATCGACGAGGTTGAGTTCACCGGCAAGGCAGGCTCCACCGCCATCACCCGAGTCGGAAGCGGGGCCAAGGTGCGCAAGCTTGGGGTCGTCGGTCTGGGGGCTACCGACGCGATCACCGCCGATACCCTGCGCCGCGCCGCTGCCGCTGCCGCCCGGCTGGCCAAAAAAGAGAAATGCGCCTCCCTCGGCCTCAGCGTGCCCACCGTTCAAAACGATGCGGCTCTCACGGTCCAGGCCCTGGCGGAGGGTGCTACGCTGGCCCTCCACCAGGACAACCGCTTCAAATCTGAAGACAAAAACGGTAAAACCACCGTTGAACACATTCATCTGCTCGATCTGTCCGACCAGGACAGCAGCCTGCAAGCTGCTCAGGCCATCTGCGACGGCGTTATTTTGGCTCGCGAGCTGGTGTCTGCCCCAGCTAACCTGGTCACCCCCGAAACCCTGGCCCAGACGGCCCAGGACATTGCCACGGCCCACGGCCTGGAGCTAGAGATTCTAGAGCGAGAGCAGTGCGAAGCCCTGGGAATGGGAGCCTACCTGGGCGTAGCCCAAGCCTCGGATCTACCGCCCAAATTTATCCACCTCACCTACAAACCCAGCGGTACTCCCACACGCAAGCTGGCGATCGTGGGTAAGGGGCTCACCTTCGACTCGGGCGGTCTCAATATTAAAGGGGCAGGCAGCGGCATCGAAATGATGAAGATTGACATGGGCGGTGCCGCCGCTACCCTGGGGGCTGCCAAGGCGATCGCCCAGCTTAAGCCCAATGTCGAAGTCCACTTCATCAGCGCCGCCGCCGAAAACATGATCAGCGGCAACGCCATGCGCCCTGGCGACATTCTCACCGCCTCTAACGGCAAAACCATCGAGGTCAACAACACCGATGCCGAAGGCCGCCTCACCCTGGCCGATGCTCTGGTGTTTGCCGAAAAGCTGGGCGTCGATGCGATCGTCGATCTGGCCACCCTCACCGGGGCCTGCATTATCGCCCTGGGCGACGACATCGCCGGACTGTTTAGCGAAAACGAGGAACTGGCGGGCGCGATCGCCGCCGCCGCCAAAACCACCGGCGAAAAGTTCTGGCGCTTGCCGATGGAAGAGAAGTACTTCGACGGGCTCAAATCCATTGTTGCCGACATGAAAAATACCGGCCCTCGCCCTGGCGGATCGATTACCGCCGCCCTGTTTCTCAAGCAGTTTGTTACCTCCACCCCCTGGGTACACCTCGATGTAGCCGGCCCCGTTTGGACGGAGAAAGAGAGCGGCTACAACAATCCTGGCGGTACGGGGTTTGGAGTACGCACTCTCGTACAGTGGGTGCTGGCCCAAAGCGCAGCAGCTTAGTTATCCTTGTTCAGGTTCAGGTGCGGTCTGAACCGGGGTTGGAGCTAATCTCCAGCGAGAATTGTGTACCTAATGCACTTGTTTGTGAGTGAAGGGGGCGGTATTTCAACCCTTACCCACGTACTGGCGCGCCAACTTCTGCAGTTATCCTTTGGGGTGGGCCTAATCATTCGCTGGTACAGCGCTGACCCTAAAGCGTATAGCGGAGGCCATTTTGGAACGTGTCATAGTGATGGCTAGTACTCCATGGCAGAAGTTTAGGACTACTTCTGCAAGCTAGGGAGCAGGGGAGATAGGGAGCCAAGCGCGCCAAAACGGTGGACATATTTCAACCTTCAGATACTAGTAGATTCATAACTGCTGTTGTATAAAAAACATCGCTGCTTTCATGTCCCGACCCGGCAGTGATTGCTATAGCTCACCTCCTTAAACAGGGTTGTGAGCCAGCTTGCCCTTCTAACTTTAGCGATTACTGAATTTTTGATGTTTAGTTGATCTCGCCAACTCTATAAATAGGTACTACTGCAACGGCTCTCAGTAATTTGGCCAACCCCATATTTAGTAATCGGAACAAAATTCTCTGCGGGCTGTCTTAGTTCTGTAGCACGTGGGTGCCAACGGAATAATCCTACGGAGTTAGGACACCATGTCAAAAATTACTAACCAACTTGAGCAAGTACTGTGTTCAGCAATACTGAGCACAGTGTATCCTTTGTGATACGAATTGTATCAAGCATGTCTGTCCTGGCTTAATTCGCTTAGTTAGGCGAGATTATCCAGGTTCAAACAAAAGATATTCCTGGTCGCACCGATGCTGTGTTTAGGTCGTTGCAGCATCAGTTCCATTGTTTGTAGTTTTCAATATGCAAAACGAGCCTAGTTCTTTAGCCTTCTGATCATACCGGCATTGTTTGTTGTAGCTTGAGCACTAGCTAGCCTTCGATTCGTCTGGTTTTCTTGCAGCCTGCGTGAATCTGTGATTCGCTTGTTTTGCTAGGCGCAGATTCAGTGCGTTTGTAGAAAATATTGTTCTGTAAACGCACCTGTATAGGGGCTTAAAAATATACCTAAGGACGTTTCTCATTTCTCTATCAGGTTTCTAGCCTTTAATAAAGCTAGTCCTTTTGGTATAAGTAGCTAGACATGTGGTTTCAAGAATGAGCAGACTGATTCAGTCCGTCATCCTTTGAGACCTGCTTAAACGGTCTATGACGCTTACGTGTTGTCTCATCAGGGTAAGTCAATGAATTTCACCAATTACTTTGATCGTATTGCTATTGTCTATTTGCCTGAACGCAAAAGGCGACTGAAGAGCATGCGGCGTCAGGTTCAGCGGTTGGGCATAGAGGACCATGTCCAGTGGTTCAAAGGCCTGAAATTTAACGAGGCCGGTCAATTTCCTAAGGCCAGCGTTAGGGGCTGCGTCATGAGCAACTATGAGATTCTTCGTCAGGCTGCCCAGGATAAGGTTGAAAGGCTGCTGTTGTTTCAAGAAGACTGCGTCTTGAGTCAGCGACTCATACGTCAAGAGCACAGTGTTCTCCAGGAGTTAGCCAATCGCAGCTGGGATTTTGCCTACTTTGGCTGTCAACCTTTCTCAGACGACGAAGCCAATAGTAAAAAAGTGTCTATCAAGGCAACTCCAAACCACTTTTTTTCGCAGGTCAATGTGCGCCAGAATGTTCGTGAAACCCATTTCTGGGCCTGTCAGGGAAAAGCCATTCCTAAACTGGTTGAGTTTATGGAGGCTTCTTTTGAGCGACCTAAGAATCATCCAGACTGCGGCCCTACTTATTTTGATGGGTACATGAATGAGATTCGCTATCGCCATCCAGATCTCGTTACTCTGGCTGCCGTGCCTAATTTAGGCTGGCCGTTGAGCAGCGTTAGCAATCTCAACCCCGGTCGCTTAGACAGTATTCCTGCTGTCTCTCCACTACTGCACGCCGTTCGTGGAGCAAAAAATTTCTGCGTAGAGACAGCCGACTTTGCTCGGTATGGCCTAACGCTAAAGGATAAACAACTCAACTAAGGCGTGTTCCATCTAAATATTGAACCCAGGGGTTATGGCAGCAGGCGCAAGGAGCCGAGTTTGTGACTCAGCAGGGATGTTTATTTAGGTGGAATACTCTAAGGTAGCCACTGTCGCCCTAAGGCGACAAAGATCTCCTTGTGCTGGCGAAAGAGGGTGTAGCCGTAGACGGCGAAGATCGCCAGCAGACACAGGTGGGTCAGGGTGCTGTAGGTGCCAATAATGTCCCCCGGCGTCCAGCCGTGGACGTTGATTAGCTGGTTCATGTCGCCGTGGTCGGCCTCGCCCCACAGGCTGCCAAAGGGAATCGAGGCCTTGCCGCGCGGCACCTGCTGCCACAGCCACACCTGGCCCCAAAAGCAAAAGGCTGCTCCCAGTACCGTTGGAAAACGGTAAAAATCCCAGCGAAAATATTCGGGCAGCGGCAGGTAAAAGCCCACCATCAGCAGGGCCGACAGGTAAATTTCGCCGCCCACGCCGCCGAAGGAGAGCAGCATGTCAAAGGTGTCGGCGGGGATCAGCCAGGTTAGAAAGAACTGCACGATCGCGATCGCGATCGCCAGCACGACCGGCCAGCGCTTCTCTTCTCGCCGCCCCGCCCAGTAGAGCAATCCCAAGAGAATGAGAATGCCGAAGTAAACAAACAGCGATCGCCTCGGGTCCACGCTCGTCCAGCCGATCGGCAACGGAATCGCTCGCCGCCCCGCCAGCCAGGCTACCGTGGCGTGACCAAACTCATGGATCCAAATCTTGATGCCCCAGAGCAGAGCATTGACGATGGGGATGGCATTCATCAGCATGCCCGCCAGCAGCAGCACCGGAAAAATCAGCCCGTTGCTGTAGCGGTTGTCGAAGGCCAGAATATCGGTGTCGTCTGGAAGATCGGGTGCAGCGGGGCGGGGCGGAATCGATGGTTGCGATCGCTTGGCCAACCCAGCCCCTGCGACGTAGGCTGTTTCCGGCATAGCCGGATTCGAGGTCGCGATCTCGTCAGTCTGCGGCTGCTCCAGATCAGTTTTGAGGGTAGTGAAGGCCCACTTGAGGGGCTCTAGGGCAGCGCGGTCGCCCTGGCGCAGCAGCGTCGCCCGGCGTTTAAAGTACAGCGCTTCTATCTGAGCGAGGGATGCGCCTGGCTCTAGCCCTAGCTCCTGGTAGGCACGGGCGATCGCAACCGACGGTGAGTCATCCAGGGTAAGGGGTTGAAATACCGGAGGCAACGGATTCTGAACAGGTTGCGGCGGGCTGAAGTCTGGCTCAGGCAAGGCCTCAACGTCGAGATCGACCGGCGGTGCCGAGAGCAGGGCAATTTCCTCCGTCCACAGCGGCTGCGCCCCCTCCGCCAGTTCGCCGTAGACCTGCAAAATGCCTATGGCCGAGACCTGCAGCTTTTCTAGGGCGCGGCGGGCGTAGGCCACCGTTTCCGTCTGGGGAGGAACCGGGTTGCCCGTAAACCAGAGCTGGAGGCAGTAGCTCTGGCGATCGCCCCGCACGGTAATGCCTTTGGGCTTTAGCGCGTGGGTGAGCAGGGCCGCGATCGCCGCTGCATCGCCATCTTTAGCCTGCTCCAGTAGTGAAGGTGACATCATCGGCATCCTGGCCGTAACCTGCTCATTCAAAGGTACCCAAACTTAACTCCAAGGGGCGAGGGGTTGCCAGAGCAGGACGGGCTGAATTGAACAGATGCCAGTACAGCAAGGCCGAGATCAGCCAACGGTTCAGGGAGCTTAAAACACCGGCGCTCTTTCATGTTGAACTTTACATTTTGAATGTCGCGCAGCCGCACTAGGGGCTGTCATCAATTAGCCGCTAAATGTACAAAAACAAGGGTTACAGCCCCTAGCCTGTCTTTTGGGTCGGGCGTGGCAAGGCTTGATATCCCGAGCTTTTGGCCACAATTGATGACACGCCCTAGGAATTTGCGATCGCGGCTTCAGGGGCGGTTTCTTTACCATGGGTAGCGATCGTCAGGGGCTCATCGCTGATTGCCTGACTACTGCGAATTGCCCGCTCCAGCAGCAGGTTGAGCGCGGTGCGCACGGCAATGATGATCACCAGTCGGGCAATATCTTCCCACTGGCTCGACAGCATGGTTTTGAGAATGCTGGCCCCAACCAAAAAACTCAGCCCCAGCGAGAAAGAATACCCCATCGCCAGACGGCTGCGCTGAAAGGCGGTCGTGGTCTGCGGCTTGAAGAGTGACGAGCGCAGAAAAATCGCCAGGGCACGAATAATGCCAACCGAGATCACAAAGATGGCCAGCAGCTGGCAGGTGCTGATCAAAATTGCGCTCAGGGCCCACACCAGGTCGGCCAGATTGGTGCCAAGTAGTTGAATATCCATAGGTTTAATTCTAAAGGCATTACCTCAGCGCTTCAAAGGCGCGCCAGATCGTTGACCTCCTGAGGTCAAGATAAGATTGCCCTAGACAAATTCACGCTAGAGGACTCGCGGTTGAGTGCAAATGTCTTTTCGGGTGGGCTGGTGGTGGCGGGCGATCGCAGCGGCGTGGGCAAAACCACCGTTACCCTGGCCCTGCTGGCGGCCCTGGCGCAGAAGTCAGACCGGGTGCAGTCGTTCAAGGTGGGGCCAGACTACATCGACCCCATGTTTCACCAGCAGGCTACGGGCCACCCCTGCTACAACCTCGACCCCGTTCTGACGTCAGAAACCTATGTGCAGCAGTGCTTTGCCCACCGCTGCCAAAATGCCGAATTTGCCCTGGTCGAAGGGGTGATGGGCCTGTTTGATGGTGCATCAGGATTGTCAGATGTGGCCAGCACCGCCCACGTGGCTCGCCTGCTAAATTTACCTGTTTTGCTGGTAGTGGATTGCAGTCGCCTGTCTCGCTCTGTGCTGGCGATCGTCCACGGCTACCGCACGCTAGATCCTCGGGTTCACATCGCAGGCGTGGTGCTAAACCGGGTGGGCAGCGATCGCCACCTCGAACTTCTCACCGAGGCGATCGCCAGCCTGGAGATCCCCATTCTCGGCGTGCTGCGGCGACAGGATGCGATCGCCCTGCCCGATCGCCACCTCGGCCTCGTCCCTACCGCCGAACTGCCGCAGCTGCCAAAAATTCTCGATCGCCTGGCCCACCTGGGCCACACCTGCTTCAACTGGGATGCCCTCCTCCCCCTCCTCACCCCCTCACCCTC
>NZ_JBNXVS010000089.1:0-10813 GCF_050565655.1 Nodosilinea sp. AN01ver1
GAGTAGGGGGCGGGGGAGTAGGGGGGTAGATGTGTGGATAGATGGAGTTGCTGGTAGCTTCAGGGCGTAAAGTCTAGAGTTAGCAGGTCTTGGGGGGGAGTGAGGAGTTGCTGGCGCAGGGTGTGGGATTGCTTGCGATCGCACCTTACCTCTAGCAGCCGCACCCCTCGCTCGGGCAGGCAGCTGAGGCTGGCCTCTAGCTGCCTCCAGGTAGTGACCCGCTCGTAGCTGACGCCGTAGGCGGCACAGAGATGGTTAATGTCAACGGTTTGGGGGGTAGCGAAAAAATCTTCAAACCAGGTTTCGCCGGGGGTAGGTACAGTGGCAATGGGCAGCCGTTCAAAGATGCCGCCGCCCCGATTGTTAATAACTACTACGCTCAGATGACCGCGCAGGCGGGGCAGGCTGAGCCAGCCGTTGGTGTCGTGCAGCAGCGCCAGATCGCCGGTTAGCAGCACCGTGGGCGGGCCGCCGTGGGCAAGACCCAGGGCCGTAGACAGCGTGCCGTCGATGCCATTGGCCCCTCGGTTGCAGTAGGGGCGCAGGCCGCGATCGCCGGGCGGCCAAAACCACTCCACATCGCGAATGGGCATGCTGTTGGCAATCATTAGGGGAGTTCCCGGCGGCAAACAGCGGGCCAGCAGCCAGGGTACTTTGCCCTCAAAGCTGTCCTCCAAACCTGCCAACGTGGTATCGAGATACTGGCGCAGCCTGTACTCCAGGGTGAGCCACTGCTTGAGATAGGGCGGGCGGTCTAAAACGGGCTGTGGAGAACCGTCGCGATCGCCCGGCCCTGAAGGGATAGCCAGCGCCAGCGTTTGTGGGGTCGTGGGCACCGCTGTAGTCGGGCCGTGGAGCGGGTCTAGGTTCGTCCCCAAAGGATCGAGCATCCAGCGGCGGGGCTGGGTCGCTTGCAGCCACTCGCGCAGGCGTTTGCTGGTCGGCAATGGACCCAGCTGAATGACCTGATCGGGTACCAGCGCTGCGCTCACCCCGTCCGCTTCCTGACCAAACTGCCCCAGGGCCAGGTCATAGGTGCTCACCAAGTAGGGATTGAGGGCAGCGGCATTGCGCAAGGGCGACAGTCCTTCGGCCAGCACGGGCCAGCCTAAGTAGGAGGCCAGGGCCGCGATCGCTTGGCAGTAGGCCAGCGGATCGGTGGGCTGGGCAGGCCCGGCGACAATCAGACCGCGATCGCACCGTTGCCAAATTTCCAGGAGGGGCGCAGCGGTGGGGTGAAGCTTCTCCAGCGCGATCGCCGCTGCCGGTGCCGCCACCCCGTCTAAAAAATGCTCGTCCAGCACCTCCTTCAGGTCAACTACCGAATCGTCAGCCACCGGAGCCAGGGGATCGCGAAAGGGACAGTTGAGGTGCACGGGTCCCGCGACGGGGTAGAGCGATCGCCCCCAGGCCTGCCCCAGGGTTTGTCGCAGATAGCGCAGCATATCCACTGTTGCGACCGGCACCGCTAGCTCTGTGAACCAGTTGGGGTACGCTCCAAACAGCCGCTGCTGATCAATGGTTTGGCCCGAAGCACAGTCGCGCAGTTCCGGCGGGCGATCGGCGGTCAGCACCAGCAGGGGAATGCAGCTTTCTTTAGCCTCAATCACAGCGGGGTAGTAGTTAGCGCCAGCCGTACCCGAGGTGCACAGCAGCGCCACCGGCAGCCCCGTGCGCCGGGCAATTCCCAGGGCAAAAAAGGCCGCCGAGCGCTCATCCAACACTGGTACCGCTTCGATCGCAGGATGGCAGGCCAACGCCACGGCCAGGGGTGCTGAGCGCGAGCCGGGGGAAATCACCGCCGTTTTTAACCCCAGCCGAGCCAGGGTAGCCGCCAGCACCGAGGCCCACAGCGTATTGGTATTGCGAAAGTCAAAGGTCATGGGTCAGGGACAAACGGCTAAACCAGCGACTCGCCCAGGGCGCGCAGCTTGAGCTTAATCTCGGCCCACTCGCGATCGGCGTCAGACCCTGCCACAATACCAGCCCCAGCGTACAGCCGCACCCAGGTATCGGCCACCAGCGCCGAGCGAATGCCCACAACAAACTCGCTGTCGCCATTCGCCCCGACCCACCCCAGGGGGGCGGCATACAAACTGCGGTCAAAGTCTTCAAAGCGCAAAATCTGGTCGCAGGCCTCACGGGTGGGAACACCGGCTACGGCAGGGGTAGGGTGCAGCGCCGCCACAATTTGCAGCGGGTGAATATGACGCGGCACCCTGGCCCGCATGGGCGTATGCAAGTGCTGAATGTTGGAGAGTCGCCGCACCCCAGGCCAGGGCTGGTACTGAGGGCACAGCCCTACCCCCTGGAGCTGCCTGGCTAAAAATTCGACCACCAGGCGGTGCTCACCCCGCTCTTTAGGATTGTGCAGCAGCCCCTGAGCCAGGCAGTCATCCTGGGTTGGGGCTGTGCCCCGAGGAGCCGACCCGGCCAGCGCATCGGTCACAAGCTGCCCCTGGGCAAGACTCAGCAACCGTTCAGGGCTGGCTCCCATGAAGGTTTGGCCATTGCCCTGCCCCACCGAAAAGATATGGCAGTCAGGGTAGCGCTGCCGCAGACGACTCAGCGCCGCCAGGGGTTGAATGGGTTCAGCACTAACCCAGTCAAGGGCGTGGGCCAGCACGATTTTCTGCACCGGATGCCGGGTCATATAGTCCAGGGCGCGGTCAACCGCCGACTTAAATTGCCGTCCGGCATCAGAGGCTGGCTGCACGGGCAGTCGGGCCGAGGGCCGCAGGTCTCGCCAGAGACTAGTACCTAAGCGCTCCACTGCCTGCAGCTGGTCGGCTAGGGCGTCTAGAACAGCTCCTACATCGGTAGTTGCGGTCATCAAGTGGTTAAGGGTCAATACCCCCTGATGGCCCTGGCGCACCAGCTGCCACTGGGGCAACATAACCATGGCCGCCGGAAACGTGGGTTCAGCACCGCGAGGATCGGCAAAGAAGGTAAACGCGCAAAAAAATCGGGCCCAGTCGGCCCCGCTGAGTGAAGCAGACATACCTGCTTCGCTGTAGCGGTGGGTTTTGCCCCGCCACTGGTCGATAAACTGGCGCGCCTGGGTAAACCGACAGACACCTGCCGTTTCGTACACCAGGGCCGTACCAAAGCCCACCATTGAGGTTTGAGCTACGGGATTTTCTAAATACAGGTGGCGATCGCCGCTGGGGGCCAATCGGGCCAGCACCAGCAGCGGGTCTACCGGAGGAATATCAAAACTCAGGGTCACCAGCTGGGGCTGATGACTCTGCCTCACCTGACTAAGCCGACGATCTAAAAATCGGTAGACCGACTGCAACGTCTGGCCGCGATTGGAGCAGTGAGAAACAACGGGCATACACTTTGAAACTTTAAAGCGGTTTGCTTAACGTCGCGGTCGGCAGTACAGGCCAAATGGTGCCAAACCACCGCGGTGCCCCAGACTTAAAAAGCCCAAACCACCAGCGCCACGACCACGTTTACCCTGACCCACCGGACCTGAGATCGAGGCCCTAAAGCAGGCTGAAACGTGCTCCAGTCAAGCCGCTCAGCCCTTCGGCCAGTATTCTTACTCGTAGCATATTCAGTTATGGCGTAGTCAATTCAGCGCCAGTCGTTCACGCAGCTTAATAGTGTGTGCCAGTATTGCGATAATGAACAGCAGTTTTACCCTCGCCATCTAACACTCGGCCAGCCTGCACGGTGGCGTAGACCAGCCAGTGATCGCCACACTCCATACGCTGGTCTACGGTGCACTCCAGGTAGGCGATCGCATCGGTTAAAATTGGTGCGCCGTTCTCAGCCACCTCAGTCTCTACATTTGCAAATCGGTCTTCGCCAGGAGCAAAGGGCTTGAGAAAGTGCTTCATCGGTCCCAGGTGCCGCCCCTCCGCCAGAATATTCAGTACAAAGGAACTGCCAGGATACAGCAGCGACTCGATCGCCCGATCTTTGGCCACCGCCACCGTAAACCCCGGCGGCGCAAAAGAAGCCTGCGATACCCAGGAGGCCAGCATAGCGCTCGACACCTCGCCCTGGCGGGCCGTCACAATACAGAGCGATCCGACAATCCGCCCCACCGCCTGCTCCACCGCCGAGGCTGGGGTACGGGGCTGCTTGGCCCGCTTCGCTTTTTTGAGCGCCTGAGCAAAGTCAGTCCCCACCTCTTCACAGTATTTCAGGGTGACATCGGTGGGCTTAAACTTCACCCTGATTGGGTCAAAAGCCAGGCTGTAGCCGCCGTCTTTGAGCTTGCCCTCCAGCAAATCGATCGCCTCACCGCTCCAGCCAAAGGACCCAAACACCCCCGCTGGTTGCGCCTTCGAAGCCGTCGATAGCACGATGCCCAGGGCCGTCTGCATAGGGGTAGGGGCATGGCCACCCAGGGTGGGCGACCCCATCAAGAATCCGGCAGAGGTTTCGACGGCGGCTTTAATATCGTCGGGGCTGGCCTGCTCGGCGTTAATCGACTCTACTGATACCCCCGCCTTGGTAATGCCCCGCGCCAGCGCCTGGGCAATGGTCGCGGTATTGCCATAGGCCGAGGCGTAGATCAGCGCCACCGACAGATCCTGGCTGGTTTGGGCCTGGGCCCAGTCGCGGTAGCTCTGCACCAGCTCATGAGGCCCGTAGCGCACCACCGGCCCGTGACCTGGGGCCAAAATCTGAAAGGGCAGCGAGGTCAATCGGCCCAGGGCCGCCAGTACCTGACGGGCGCTGGCGGCAAATAGACAGTCAAAATAGTAGCGTCGGTCTTCTAGCAAATCCTGCCAGCTGAGATCAAAGACAGCATCGTCGCAGCGGTGTGCCCCAAAAAACTTGTCTGAGTAAAGCACTCCCGCGTAAGGGTCGAAGGTCGCTAGCCCACCCGGGTAGCGCGGCGTCGGGATGAGCTCAAACTGGAGATGATGCCCCTGACCCAGATCGAGTCGGTCGTCGCCGCTGCGAATCACCCGCAGCCGGGGCGATACATCGGGCAGCAGATCTTTAAGGGCGAGCGCCGCCGGGTTTGAGCACACTACCGTCACATCTGGCAACCGCTTCAGCAAAATCTTTAAAGTTTCTGCTCGGTTTGGGTTAATGTGCCCTAAGACAATGTAGTTGAGCTGGTAGAGGTCAATATGGCGCTCTAGAGCCGCCAAAAATATTTCGCTAAATGACTCACCTGGAGGGTCAATCAGGGCGGTGCGATCGGCCTGAATCAGATAGCTATTCGCCGTGGTTCCTCGCTCTAAACCATACTCAATCTCAAACCGTAGGCGGTTCCAACTGCGGCAGCGCAGGACCGTAGTGCCGGCTGCCATGGCGTAAAGCTGAACATCGCGGGGAGGAGAAGTCATGGGCAATGGGTAACGGCAGGTTTAGAGAGCACTGTGGGTAGCCTGTACTCAGGCTGGCGCACAGCGGTCAGAAATGCTATGAGACGAAGACCACTGCAACTAATTTTAAAGGATCAGGAGTCACATATCTGTCTATGGGGCAGTGACACCCTCTGTGTTTAGAGTTGGGATAGTTTCAAGCCCAGCTTTCTTTAGACCCATACTTTACAGAGGTGTTCAGCTTTTGTGAACCGCGTTGGGGATGCCCGTGCTTTCTTGACCGCTAACCTTAGTATGAATGAGCCACTGAAAGCTAACCGCTGGCGATTTGTTCAACTCGGGTTCTAAGCCTCTTACAAAAGACGTTTCAACCCATGAGCACACCTTGCAAACACCGTAGTTACACCGCCATGTATAGTTAATTTTTATACCGATAATTTGCCGCGTAGCAACGGGTGCATTTGCCCAGCCAATGGGCCTTGGAGAGTTGAGCGATAAACATGGAAATCATTCGGCAGTGGGTTGAGCTGTTCTCAATCGCTGTAGTTTAGGCAGTTACCTCTCTGGTTCTTGAAGTTTGGATAATCCTATGGAGTCACAGTCTACCGGACAGGTCTTCACGTCATCAACAGCTGACGTGGCGATCAATAATGCGGTAATCAACAATGCTGTCGAGCAGGGTTTAGGGATCGACGATCCGTCATTAGTTGATGTTGATGTTGCTGATTCCTCACCGACTGCCACCGCCGCGGGGCAGGCCAACCAGCCTGTTCCAGCCACAGAGGTCAAGCAGCTTTACCGCCAGTTTCGGAAGGCGGCCCTGGAGTCTACGGCTCGGGAACTGCGCAAGCAGCAGTACGATCACCTGCAAACTCAGGTCGAAATTCTGAGCATTCCAATCGACAATATCTCGGTTAACGATTTTTTAAGTCAGCTCAAACACGGCGTGGTATTCACTCCCAACGTCGATCACCTGATGAAGCTGCAAAAAGACATAGATTTTGTCAAGGCCTACAGCAAGGCCGACTATCGCGTTTGCGATAGCCAGGTGCTGATGTTTGCCTCTAAGTTTTTGGGTACACCCCTGAAGGCCAAAATTTCAGGTTCCGATCTGTTCCCAATGTTCTGTGAGCACCACCGCCACAACGAGGCGATTAAGATTTTTTTAATGGGGGGTGCCGAGGGAATTGCGGCCCAGGCTATGGAGCGCATCAATGCCCGCATTGGTCGACAGATTATTGTGCAGGCCCACTCACCATCCTTTGGCTTTGAAAAGGATGAGGCCGAGTGCGATCGCATTCTAGAGATGATCCGGCAGTCCCCTGCCAACGTGCTGGTGGTTGGGGTCGGGGCACCCAAGCAGGAAAAGTGGATCGCCAAGTACCGCGACCAGCTGCCCAATATCGATATCTTTCTAGCCGTAGGGGCCGCCATCGACTTTGAGGCTGGCAATAAACCCCGGTCGCCAGAATTGCTGAGCAAGCTGGGGCTAGAGTGGCTCTACCGCCTTAGCACTGAGCCAGGACGGCTGTGGAAGCGCTACCTGCTAGACGACTTTCCCTTCCTGTGGCTGGTGATTAAGGAACGTTTTGCCCGCCTCCGCCGTAAGTCGGCCTCTAAAGATGTCTAAGTCCCTCCGATAAACTCAGTAGAGGCCCCTCCAAAGAGTCGTCAGAGTCGTCAAGTAGCGGCGACCAGGGTTCTCTGCCTCAGCCACGCAAAGATCTACGGCATTTTGCAGCCTGAGAGGGCTGGGGGCGGGCAAAATGTGGCACCTTAGGAGGGTTCCCTGCGGTAGTAGCACTATGGTTCCTGTATCGGTGGGCGGCATTGCGCAGTCTGCGCTCTTTACAGACCAGCTGTTGGCCTACTATCGCCAGCTGCCCAAGGCCATGCTCACGGTGGTAGATGTCGAGACCACGGGGTCGCGGCCCCCCGAGGCCAGAGTGATTGAAATTGCGGTCGTGCAGGGGTCGCTGGAACAGGGGATTACCCACGAGGCGACCTTTTTAGTCAATGCCCAGGTGCGAGTCCCAGCTACCATCACCCGATTGACGGGCATTACTACGGCCATGGTCGAGCAGGGTACAGCCGCCGATAGCGTGTGGCAGGCGCTGCGATCGCCCCTCGACCAGGGGGTGTTGACGGGCCACAACCTGGCCTTTGACTACAGCTTTATTCAAGCCGAGTACCAGCGGCTGGGGCAGGGGTTTAAGCGCCCCGCGGCCCAGCAGTTTTGCACCGTGATTTTGTCGCGGCTGCTGCTGGCCGACTTGCCCTCCCGCAGTTTGCCCCAGCTAGTGCAGCATTTTGGCTTTGACGTCGGGCGATCGCACCGAGCCATGGCCGACACCAAAGCCTGCTGGCTATTGGCCAACCTGCTGCTAGAGCGTCTGGCCAACACCTCTGACGAGACCCTGCGACAGCAGTTTGAAGAACAGTGGGTGCCCCTGCGAGAGGCCGCCAAAGCCTTTGGCCACCCCCGCCTTGAGCTACAGCAAAAGCTCGATGCCCAGGGCTGTGAGCGGCGCACGTCGCGGCGCGGCAACCGCCACCTGTATCGCCGCCGCGACCTGGAGGCGCTCTACCACGAGCTCCACCCACCGCAGCTGTCGCTCAACCTGGGCGATTAACCGAGCCAAGGTACGCAGGCAGATGTTCACTGTTTTCTTGCTCTACGGGTATAGTTTGGCGCGCTAATCTGAGCTTTTCTTAAAATTTCTCCCCGATCGCAAAAAGATCCGTCATGGTGAAAATAGGTGGAGCCGCAGGGCAAGGCTGCTTTGCCTGATAAGTTTGGCGAGAGCAAAGGGGAGCTATGGCGCGATCGCACAGAGCCTGGCGCTGGCAGCAAAAGAGTTTGGCTGGTCTGGGGCTCCTGGCTGTGGCCGCCTGTATCCCTCTAGCTGAGGGGTTTGATCGCTCGTCGCGGCAGGCCACTACAATGCTACAGTTCATAAACCCTCAGTCCGTCGCCCTGGCCAGCGCCATGACTAGCCCCCTACTTTTTGATACGGTGTCAGACTTTGCCGAAGGGGTAGCCCTGGTCCGCCTGAAGTCGCGCTTGGGCTATATCGATCGCGAGGGCAGGCTCAACATTCAAATTGCCGATGACAATGTCACCGTGGCCGCTGACTACGCCGAGGGGCTGGCGGTGGCCCAGGTGGGGGCCTACTTTGGCTACCTCGACCGGCAGGGAGCGTGGGCTATACCGGTGCAGTTTCGCCAGGCCAAGTCTTTCTCTGAAGGGCTGGCGGCGGTACAGGGGGGCACCAAATACGGCTACATCAACTCCCAGGGCGAGTGGGTGATTGAGCCCCAGTTTGACCTGGCTGAGCGATTTGTGGGCGGTCGCGCCCTGGTCAAGTTAGGAGAAACCTACGGCTATATCGACACCGCCGGCCGCCCCGCCATACCGCCGACGTTCAGAGACGCCTGGAGTTTTTCTGAATCGCTGGCGGTGGCCAGAATAGACAAGCTTTACGGCTACATCGATCCCAGTGGCGCTATGGTTATTGCCCCCAGCTATGACGGAGCCTTTAGTTTTTCTGAGGGGCTGGCTCGGGTGCGCCAGGGCCGCAACTTTGGCTTTATCGACACGACTGGAGGCATGGTGATTGAGCCGACCTTACCCTTTGCCTCTGATTTTGCCGAGGGGTTGGCCGCCGTGCTGATTGATAGCCAGTGGGGCTATGTTGACCGCACCGGCGAAGTGGCCGTTACGCCTCAGTTTGCCTACGCGGCTGACTTTTCAGAGGGGCTAGCCGCTGTGCAGCAAAACGGGCGCTACGGCTATATCACCCCGGCAGGAGACTGGGCGATAGACCCTCAATACAGCAACGCCGGGCCATTTTCTGAGGGACGGGCGCGGGTGCAGGTGGACAACGGCTGGGGCTTTATCGATACCGAGGGTAACTTACTCTCCGGTGCGGGCTTTCAAGCTGTGGATTAACCCTACTGGAGCAGCCCTACGGGACCAGGTCACCCAGACATTGCTGAATTAAACCAATTGTGACCCCGGGCTGCTCAAGCTGAGGCGTGAGCCCGATTCCAGGCAGCACTTCAAAGCGCCGAATAGCGGCGGGGTTGAGGGCCGCTAAACGACGACCAGTTTCCACGGGGGTGAGCTGGGCCATTTCGCCCCAGAACATGGCGGTAGGGGTAGTAAGCTGAGACAGATAGGTGGCCAGATCGAAGCTCAGATCGCCCCGCACAAAAGCCAGGGCGGCAACATCGGCGTTAGGCTGCTGGGCTGATGCCAGGTAGGCCGCCACCATCTCGTCGGCAATTTTGCTGGGGTCGGCAAACTGGCGCTGGGCCAAAAACGATCGAATGCCCTCGCTGGTGGCGATCGCTCCCCGGTAGAGCAACTGATCGACTACAGGCAGCTTGACGATCTGGTTGATGACCGAGCCGCTAGGGTCTTGGCCAAAGTCGGCTAACCCCGCCGGGGCCACCAAAATAAGCCCTCGCAGGCGATCGGGGGAGTCAACCGCGACCCGCACCATCATGGCGGCACTGAGGGAAGAGGCAACTACAACAGGCGGGGCCGGGCAGAGTCTGTCAATCAGCTGGCTCAGTAGGGCGAGGTAGTCGGCGGTAGTGCAGGGGCGATCGGGGTGGTCAGAATAGCCCCAGCCAATCAGATCTGGGGCCAGTACCGGGTGCGCGGCAGCAAAGGCCGGGTACACCTTCGACCATTCGTAGCTGGATGACCCACCGCCAAACCCGTGGACAAACAGCAGCGGTACTGAATCGGGCGCTGGCCCGGGCCACAAGCCGGGATCGGCCTCAACATAGGCCACCGTGCCCTGGTCGAGAACCAGCGATCGCTGCATAAAACCGGGAGGAATGAACATAAAACCACGCCGTTACTGCCTTCTGATTACCACGAAGCCCTGTCACTTGCCCACTAGATCAGGGCCGATGGTCTAAGACCAAGCCCGAAGGGCAATTTGCGCGGGATCGCGGCGCGCATGACGGCAACCATTGCCCAGCCTTAGCGTCTTACATTCTGTTCGAGTTCTAACCTACCCCAGTTTGCTGTGAGGTGAATGGCCATGGGGCGACGGATTCAGCGGCTTTCTGTCATCGGTTTTGGCGGGTTGGTACTGGTTTCGGCAGGGCTAGCAGGACTGCTGCACTGGGCCTCGCCCTTGCGCGACCCCAGCTTTGAGGTTAACAGCGCTAACGCTGGTACTCTAGTGCCCTGGCTACAGTGGGTCTCTGAGACAGCCTGGCTTCGAGCCAGCTTTACCCTGGCCGTGCTGCTGGCGGTAAGTTTGACCTGGGTACTGGCCCAGTGGGTGCAGACGCCGCAGCGACCTGGCCACAGAGCAGTAGGGCGGTGGGTTGTCACAGCCGTCGTTCTTGGTCTTGCCTTGGGGTTCAGCGGTTTTGTGGTGGCCTCTATGAGATCTGGCTACGGCACGATTAGCCCGGTCATAGTCGCCGTTTTAGCCGTGCTAGTGGGGCTGTTGACGGCTAATTTTGTTGGCATGATGAGGTTTTTGCAG
>NZ_JBNXVS010000008.1:0-172458 GCF_050565655.1 Nodosilinea sp. AN01ver1
TATCTGACTCCAACTCGCTACCGCTCGCGCGATGTCGTCGAAGTCAACGGCAAAGCTGCGAAAGAAGCGGGTCAGGCGCTTATAGCTCGACGCACTCTGCGCCTGATTGGCAAAGACACTGGCAAGCTTATCTAAGTTCACTTTCTCGATGCGAAACAACGCCACTAGGAAGAGGGCTAGAAATCGCAGTCGGGCACCGTGCCAAGGCAAGTGGGGTCGCAGAGCCGCTTGAATTCGGGTAATCTCGTTCATGAGGTGGTGATGGTAGGGGTGTGGTAATTCCTAGCTCACCGCCTCTCCCTCCAATTTGTCAAATCCCCGTCAGCTCTAGCCCTCTGCGCTCATTCGAGTTTTGTCCCTGTACCTTGGTTGACAGCCTAAGATCAAGCGCCAAAGACAGCAAAAGCATTTGTTTTATCAATGCTTTCCATCATTTCTAGGCTCAAGGCGATTTGAAGCTGCTTTGTGGGTACAAAATAATCGAGTACTGGCGTTGCCAAGGGCTCAGCCCGACTGGTATCTCAGCCGTGGGGGCAACGGAGCCGCTGACTGCTAGCAAGTTGACAGCTGATGTTGCCTGTTTGGGCAACGGCAAAAAAGCGGGTGGGGGGAATCGAACCCCCATCATTAGCTTGGAAGGCTAAGGTTTTACCACTAAACTACACCCGCAAATTAGTAGCTATTCTATCACATTGTGGCTGGCCGTTGAGCACAGGGGAGCCCCCTCTCGTGGACTGAGTGGGTGGCATAGAACCCACCTCAGCCGCCTTTTGATGGATACGATACCAGACGCTTTGGGTTAGATCTTTATAATGAAACACTAAACCGCTGGTTAGCAGCGGTAGAGGTTATTCCCGGTCAGCGAGGCCTCAAGGGACACACACAGGACTGAACAAATGGGGCGAGCAAGGTCTCAGGGCTAGTTTTGGTGGGGTGGATTGGTTAGCTGCTGTTGTCTTAAAGAGTTAGGGTTTGCCTGTGTCTGCATCTGCATCGACAGCGTATTTACTAGTATTTCACGGTAGCCGTGACCCCCGGCCTGGGCAAGCCATGGAGCGCTTGGCCCACTTTGTGCGATCGCAGGAGGCCGGGCTTTGGGCAACTGGCAGCCGCTCTAAAGAGCGTAGCGATAGCAGGCGATCGGCCTCCGCCCGGCTGGCCCTCGGCGAGGCGTCGCTGCTGCTGCGCAGTACGTCTACCGATGGCTTGAATCCAGGCCAAGATGCCTCTTTTTTGGGCACATCGGGTCTTTACCGGGCCAGGGTATTGGTACCTGATGCGGTGCATGGGCCTCTCGTCGGTACGGCCTGCCTAGAGGCCGAGGCGCTGCCCCTGCACCGGCAAATTGTTGAGTTTAGCCGTCGGGCCTGCGCCGCTGGGGCTCAGCGGGTGCGGCTAGTGCCTCTGTTTTTGCTGGCCGGGGTGCACGTGATGGAAGATATTCCGGCTGAGGTCGAGCAGGCCCGCCAGGCGCTGCCAAATGTGACCCTGGAAGTTGGCCCCCACCTGGGCAGCCACCCCGGCCTGAAAGGACTTCTGCGCCAGAAGCTGCAGACAACGGCGATTAAGACCCCCATTGTGCTGGCCCACGGCAGCCGCCGTCCAGGGGGTAACGACGCCATCTGTGCGCTGGCCCAGGCGTTGGGCGGAACGGCGGCGTTTTGGGCCGTGGCCCCCAGTCTGGAGTCTCAGGTCATTCACCACATGCAGAGTGGGGTGCAGCGGGTGGCAATTTTGCCCTACTTCTTGTTTGCGGGCACGATTACCGATGCCATTACCCATCTCACCGAAGAGATGGCCGAGCGCTTTCCAAAGATGGGGTTTCACCTGCTGCCGCCCCTGGGGCCCTCGCCAGAACTCGCTCGCCTGGTTATCGATCTAGCCTTAGATCGGGTCCCCGCTTGGGGACAGCAGTCTCCGGTGCCCATGCAGCGAGTCGCCTTTCGTCACGGCATTCATTCTTCTTCGATGGTGTCGTAGGCCAGCTACCGCCTGGGACTGGTACCTGGCGATCGCCCCATAGGGCCGGTTTTCGACCACCGCATCCTGTCATCAACGGTCTATTCTTAAAGAATAGTTAAGGCATTACGCCGTCGCTTTCGTCACTACGGTTTGAGTTTTGAGCACGCTTATGGTGTCAGCTGCGTCTAGGCCCGATCGGGGCCAACCCTACGGCAAGGTATATCTGGTGGGGGCTGGCCCCGGCGATCCGGGCCTGTTTACGCTGCGGGGCAAGGGGCTGCTGGAGGGGGCAGATGTCGTCATCCACGATGCCCTGGTGAGCGCTCCCATTCTGGCGATGATTAACCCCCAGGCGGCTGTAATCAACGCGGGCAAGCGGCGCGGTCGTCACTCGCTGCTACAGGAAGACATCAATCAGCTGATTATCGACCAGGCCAGGGCCAACGCTGTGGTGGTGCGGCTGAAGGGGGGCGATCCCTTTGTGTTTGGGCGCGGCGGTGAAGAGATGGCAGCTCTGGTAGAAGCTGGTATTGCGGTTGAGGTGGTGCCGGGCATTACGGCGGGAGTGGCGGTACCGGCTTATGCTGGCATTCCGGTGACCCATCGCAGCCAGAGTTCGTCGGTGACCTTTGTCACGGGCCACGAGTCGGCGGGCAAGTACCGCCCCAGGGTGAACTGGCGGGCGCTGGCCCAGGGGTCTGAAACGATTGTGGTGTACATGGGCATTCACAACCTGGGCACCATTACCGCTGAACTGCTGGCCGCCGACCTCAGCCCAGAGACGCCCGTAGCGCTGATTCGCTGGGGCACCTATCCGCACCAGGAAACGCTGATTGGCACCCTGGCGACGATTGTGGCTCAGGTGGCCGAAACCGGGTTTGAAGCGCCTGCGATCGCCGTAATTGGCCATGTGGTCAGCTGGCATGAGGTCTTTGGCCACTGTCGCCCCACCGGCACCGTTTGGCCCTAGGGCTATTCGGCAGCCTTCAAAAAATCGAGTACTTCGTCGCACCAGTCGATCCAGTCTTGCTCGTAGCGCATACCCCGCCGCAGGGTGAGGTAGCGAAACTGCTCGGCCTGGGGCGGGTCGACTATCTCCTGATATTTCGATTCCATCACTTGATAGTTGATTAGCCGCTCCAGGTGAAGCTGACGGCGGCGCTGTAGCTCCCGCAGCAGCACGTCTACAGAGGCATAGGGGGCCGCCAGTACCTTGACTAACAGATCTTCTCGAATTGGGGTGGGCTCGGTGGGCTCAACGTACCAGCGGAGTAGCTCGGCCCTGCCCATATCGGTAATGCCGTAGATTTTTTTGTCGGGCTTACCCACCTGGGGCACGGTTTCGTGGGTGACCCAGCCCTGCTGCTCCATTTTGCCCAGCTCGCGATAGATCTGCTGCTGGCTGGCCTGCCAGTAGCAGCTAACGCTTTCTTCAAACCGCTTGCTGATGTCGTAGCCGCTGAGAGACTCGCGCGACAGCACCGCCAAAATCGTGTGGGACAGGGCCATAGGTTCGTTTGCCCGTTGACATACTCAACTATTTGAGTATACCCTTTGGGCATGGTACACAACAATTTGAATATCTATTTGTTGTATACCTAATTATTGAATACCTACAGTTTGAATATCCACAAGTTGAATAGGACTGGTTTAAACGCCGCCAGGCCCCCTTTCCGCTTTTGCCCGCTCTCGCCTGTTCATTTACATCGCTAGAGGTGCCGTCATGGCCGACGCTCCCGCTTCAGTTGATTTGATTTCTGCCCCGCCTCGCCCCGCCCCCGTAAACGACGGGGGCGGGGCGAGGCGGTTGCGCATTCGGCGCTGGTGGCTGGTGCCGCTGGTGACGGTGCCCCTGGCGGTGGGAGTGGGCCTGCGGCAGCTCAATCAGCCGACCGATGCGATCGCCGACACCCCGCCTTTGCCCGTCGAAACCGTGGCGCTGACGCCAGTCGAGGGCTATACCGTGGAGCGCCAGTACACGGGTGAAATTGTGGCGCAGCGCCGCAGCGCTCTGGGGTTTGAGCAGGGCGGTACGGTGGTGGCGGTGCTGGTAGAGGAGGGCGATCGCGTGGTCGCCGGTCAGCCCCTGGCCCGCCTCGATACCCGCAGTTTGACCGCCCAGCGCCAGCAGCTCGTGGCCCAGCGCGACCAGGCTGCGGCCAGCCTGAACGAATTGCAGAATGGCCCCCGTCAGCAGTCGATCGCGGCGGCTCAGGCCGCGGTGGGTGACTTAGAACAACAGCTGGCCCTGGCGCAGACCCAGCGCGATCGCCGCGTCGATCTCTACGAGCGGGGGGCAATTTCGCGCGAAGAACTCGACCAGCAAACCTTTGGTACCGGAGCGCTAGAAAATCGGCTGGCCCAGGCCCAGAGCGAGCTAAACGAACTGCTGGCCGGCACCCGCCCCGAGCAGATCGCCGCCCAGCAGGCCCGCGTGCGCCAGCTAGAGGCCCAGATTCAGGCGGTGGATGTGGACCTGGCAAAAGCGGTGATTACGGCCCCCTTTGGCGGTCGAATCAGCGATCGCCCCGTGGATGAGGGCATGGTGGTCAGCGGCGGCCAGACGGTGCTGCAGCTCAGCGAGGGGGGCGCAACCGAGGCCCGCATTGGGGTGCCCGCCGATCTAGCTCAAACCATCGTCTTGGGCAGCGCCCAGACGGTGCAGGTGGGCGAGCGCCCGTTTCCTGCGATCGTCACGGCCCTGCTGCCGGAGCTGGAATCCACCAGCCGTACCGTCACTGTCGTGCTTTCTCTGGATGTTCCAGAAGAGTCTATTCTGGGCCAAACCGCGCGCCTCATTCTGCAGGATACTCAAGCCACCGCCGGATTTTGGCTGCCCTCAACGGCCCTGGTGCAGGGGGAGCAGGGGCTGTGGTCGGTGTATGTGGCTGAACCCGGTGAGGATGCCGCCGCCGTGGCGCGTCAGCCGGTGGAAATTGTGCATACCGAAGGGGACCGGGTGCTGGTGCAGGGGCTGGTCGATGCGGGCGATCGCGTCATCACCTCCGGTACCCATCGAGTGGTGCCCGGTCAAGCCGTCAGCTTTCTCGATTGAATGCTTGGGCCTTTTAACCGCCTGGGCTACGACTGTAGAGACTGGGTAACTCGTAATGCTGGCAGCGCCTGTTCAAAAACGATTCAGACATAGGGATCTGGCTCAGTCTACGTTTCGTCAGTTGGGCGTTCTGCCTGATGGTGAACAGCCGAGACGGCTATCCCTAGCGATTAAATCCTTGATCTCTAGGACATTGCAGAGAGCCGATACACTTGCGGTAAGTTTGTACGACTTTCTACGCGAGGTAATTGCTATGGCCGGGGTGCCCACACCAGGTCTAGACCTGATCAAAACCTTTGAGGGTCTGAGTTTGCAGGCCTACCCAGACCCAAAAACCGGGAATCTGCCGATTACCATCGGCTGGGGCTCGACCCGCAACAAGAACGGTCAGCCCTTCAAGCTGGGCGATCGCATTAGCCGTGAGGAGGCCGACGAACTGCTGATGATGCAGGTGGCCAACACCTACCTGCCGCCCCAGCGACGCATCCCCGGCTGGGACAGCCTCAACGCCAACCAGCAGGGCGCGATATTGAGCTTCGCCTACAATTTGGGGGCCAACTTCTACGGGGCCAGCGGGTTTGAAACCATTTCGCGGGTGCTGCGCAACCAGGAGTGGCAGAACCTGGAGGCGGCGATAATTCTCTACCGCAACCCCGGCACTAATGTAGAAGAAGGACTGCTGCGCCGCCGTCTCTCGGAGGCCAACGTATTTTTAGCCGGGACGCCAGGGGTGGCCCTCAGCCCCGCCGGGCAGCAATACCTGGCGGGTGGGCGCACTCCTGTACCTGGCTCCAGGCTCAGCCGCGAGGCCCAGGCCTATTTAGCCAATCGGCCCACTGTAACGGCGGGCGGTTCGGGAGGCAGTTCGGGCGGCGGCGGTGGTCCTGCCGTGGCTCCAGGGTCTCGCTTGCTGGCTCTGACCAGTCCCTACCTGAGCGGGCCGGATGTGCAGAAGCTCCAGGCCGACCTGGTGCGGTGGGGGGCGCAGATCATGCCCGATGGGGAGTTTGGCCCGGCGACCAAGCAAGCGGTGGAGCAGTTTCAGCGATCGCAGGGGCTAGTCGCTGACGGCATCGTCGGCCCCCAGACCTGGGCCTTTTTGCAGCGACAGCCGCAGCAGCCGCTACCCTCGCCCGCCCAGGGTCAGCTGCTGCGGCTCACCAACCCCTTTACTGCGGGGGATGCCGTGCGCAGCCTACAGCAGGCCCTGGCTCGGGCCGGAATCGCGATCGCCGCCGACGGCGTCTTCGGCTCCGCCACCGATCGCGCCGTGCGTCAGTTCCAGGCCAGCCGGGGTCTGGTCGCCGACGGTATTGTCGGGCCACAAACCCTGGCCCTGCTGCAAAACCAGACGCCCCCCACCCCCCCTGCCCAGCGCCCGCCAGCGGTAATTCGCGTACTGCGGCTCGCCAACCCCTACACCCGAGGCGACGATGTACGCCTTGTGCAGCAGGCCCTGAGCCGCGTCGGATTTGCCGTAGTCGCCGACGGGGCATTTGGCCCCGCCACCGATCGCGCCGTGCGCCAGTTCCAGGCCAGCCGGGGGCTCACCGTCGATGGCGTCGTCGGCTCCCGCACCCGCGCCAGTCTGGGGGTTTAACGCCATCGGTTGAGGTTGGCCAGGCCAGCGGTGACCGATGGTTAAGTTCCTTCCTTTTAGAGATTTGGGCAGACGCCGTCTGCCCCTACCCATCCACCCCCTTTCTCCCTACGGGAGACGCGAACGCGAACGACTCCGCTCAGGGACCGCTACCCATCCACTCCCCATCTCCCTCACCTCCCTCATCTTCCCCACCCGCCATGAACCTCTTCTACCGCAACCGCCAGCTCCTGCTGCTTACCCTGGTGCTGATCGTCGTCTGGGGTCTGTCGGCCTTTCTTACCCTGCCGCGACTGGAAGACCCGGAAATTGTGCAGCGCTTCGCCCGCGTCACCACCTTTCTGCCAGGGGCCACCCCCGAGCGGGTCGAGACCCTGGTGACCGAAAAAATCGAGGATCGCCTGTTTGAGCTGGAGGAAATAGAGTCGCTGCGATCGACCAGTGGCTCTGGAATTTCGGTAATCACCGTAGAGCTAAAGGACACCATTCCCGACGTGGACCCGGTGTGGGCCAAGGTGCGCAGCAAGGTGGCCGACGCCGTGGCCGACCTGCCCGCCGCTGCCTCGGTGCCGGAGTACGCCGACAGCTCTACCAAGGCCAGCGCCCTGATTGTGGGCCTGACCTGGACGCGGGATGACGCCCCCAACTACGCGATTATGGGACGGCTGGCGGCGGCCCTGGAAGATCGCCTGCGGGCCATTCCTGGCACCGAGACCGTGGATGTGTTTGGCGAACCGGACGAAGAAATTCGGGTGGATATCGCCGCTGCGGAGCTGTCGCGGCTGGGGCTGACGGCGGCGGCGCTTGCTCAGCAAATTGCCGCCAGCGATGCCAAGGTTTCGGCGGGGCAGTACCGCAGCAGCGGCAGCGAATTTTTGCTTGAAGTTGACAGCAGCCTCAGCTCCCTGGAGCAGATTCGCGCTATTCCCCTGACGGCAGGGAGCGAGGGCCAGGTGGCGCGTCTGGGGGATGTGGCCACCGTCACCAAAGCGGTGCAGGACCCGCCGACGGATCTGGCCCTGGTGAATGGGCATGGGGCGATCGCCCTGGCGGCCAAAGTAGAATCGGCCCAGCGGGTGGACCAGTGGGCGGTGCAGGCCCGGCAAGTGCTGGAAGACTTTCGCCGCGAGCTGCCGACAGGGCTGGATCTGCACGTGGTGCTCGACCAGAGCCAGTACGTGCAGCAGCGGCTGAACGGCGTCGTGAATAACCTGATCACTGGCTCGCTGCTGGTGATTGGCGTCTCGCTGCTACTGCTGGGCTGGAAGTCGGCCCTGCTGGTGGGGCTGGCGCTGCCGCTGACCACGCTGACGGTGTTCGGCACCATGCAGGTGCTGGGCGTGCCCCTGCATCAGATGTCGGTGACAGGCATTATTATCGCCCTGGGGCTGCTGATCGACAACGCCATCATTGCAGTGGATGAGGCGCAGGGGCGACTGCGGGCGGGCATGCCGCCAGCCGAGGCGGTGGCGCAGACGGTGCGCCACCTGCTGGTGCCGCTGCTGGCCAGCACGCTGACCACGGTGCTGGCCTTTGTGCCCATCGCCACATCGCCGGGGGGCGTGGGCGAGTTCATTGGCACCATTGGCCTGACGGTGATTTTGGCCTTGCTGAGTTCGCTGGCCCTGTCGCTGACGGTGATTGTGGCGCTGACGGGCCGACTGCACCAGTGGAACCCGCTGCCCCAGCGCTGGAACTGGCTGCAGCAGGGGTTCTCGAACGCGGCGCTGGCCAATGGCTATCGGTGGACGCTGCGGGCGGTGTTTCGTCGCCCCTGGCTGGGGGTTGGCCTGTCGCTGATTTTGCCGGTGATTGGGTTTGCGGTGTTTGCCACCCTGCCCCAGCAGTTTTTCCCGCCCACCAACCGCAACCAGTTTCAGATCGAGTTTGAGCTGCCCACCCAGGCGACGCTGAGCGCGACCCAGGCCCAAATTCAAGCGGCGCGGGATCTGGCCCTGACCCACCCAGAAATTGACGATGTGCACTGGTTTATGGGCCGCAGCGCCCCGCCCTTTTTCTACAACGTGCTCGACAATCGCCGCAATGCGCAGAACTACGCCCAGGGCATTGTGCATCTGGCGGGCACCGATCGCATTCGTGAAACCATTCAAACCCTGCAGCGCGAGATGGATGCGGCCTTTCCCCAGGCCCAGGTGCTGGTGAAGCAGCTGGAGCAGGGGCCACCCTTCGACGCGCCGATTGAGCTGCGGGTCTACGGGGCAGACTTGGCGGGGCTGCGGGATCTGGGCGATCGCCTTCGCGCCGAACTCGCGCAAGTCCCAGATGTGGTGCACACCCGCGCCACCCTGACCGAGGCCCTGCCCAAGCTGGCCCTGACGGTGGATGAAGCCCAGGCCCGCCGCCTCGGCCTCGACAATCAAACTATTGCGGGCCAGCTGAATGCCGCGCTCGATGGTAGAACGGGCGGCTCGGTGCTGGATGGCAGCCGCGATATTCCGGTGCGGGTGCGGGTGCCCGAGCCGCAGCAGGGCGATCTGGGGGCGATCGCCGCGCTAGATGTAGTCACCGCCCAGGGCGAACTGCCCCTCGATGCGATCGCCAGTCTCTCTCTGGTGCCCGACACCGCCAGCATCAGCCGCCGCAACGGTCAGCGCATCAACACCGTGCAGGGCTTTATTACCGCCGGGTCGCTACCCAGCACCGTACTGGCCGCCTTCCAAAACCGGCTTGCAGAACAGGGCTTTGAGCTGCCCCCCGGCTACCGCATCGAGTACGGCGGCGAGGCCGATGCCAGGGGCACCGCCGTTGGTAACCTGCTTTCTACCGTCGGCGTGCTGATGATTTTGATGACCGCTACCCTGGTGCTGTCGTTCAACTCCTTTGGGCTGGCGGCGCTGATTGGCACCGTGGCGGTGCTCTCGGTGGGCCTGGCCGCCCTGGCGCTGAAAATCTTTGGTTCGATCTTTGGCTTCACCGCCATTCTCGGCACCCTGGGGCTGATTGGCCTCGCCATCAACGACTCGATTGTGGTGCTGGCCGCCCTGCAAGAAGATCCCGAGGCCAGGCTGGGCCATCCCCAGGCGGTAGAAGACGTGGTCTTTCATGCCACCCGCCACGTGATTGCAACAACGGTAACTACCATTATTGGCTTTGTGCCGCTGATGGTGGACCCCACCGGGTTTTGGCCGCCGCTGGCGATCGCGATCGCAGGCGGCCTCGGCGGCGCAACTCTGCTGGCCCTCTACTACATTCCCTCGGTGTACCGCCTGCTGACCCGCAGAAGCCCGGCCCCCACGGCTAAAGCTGCTGAACTGGTGCCTACAGCATCAGAAAGTATGTCTAACGGATAGTTGCCCCAGGGCTTTTGATTCGGGTAGGTTGGGGCTGTTAAGCTGGCCCACTAGACGTTATAGTTAGCCCTTGGCCAAGCTTATTTAGACTCCAAGTTTATTTAGATCATCGATACAATTGCCTCGACCGCTACAGTAACTCGATTCGTGGAACTACCCTTTCCAGAAAAACTGAATTCCGATGCAGAACTGCGGGCGAGTTCTGGCTTGCGGCGGGTAGTGGCCCGCATCTATACAACCCTTGAGCGCGATGACTTGGTCGGACAGGTCACCAGCGATTTGCAGCAAAAGCTGGGGGTTGACCGAGTGCTCCTGTATTATTTCTACAGCCAGTGGAAAGGGCGGGTCACCTTCGAGGTGTTGAGCGATCCGCAGTTTTCTATCTTTGGCGCTACTGGGCCAGATGAGTGCTTTAACGACGAGTACGCCGCGCTGTATTTGGCCGGGCGGGTGCGGGCGATCGCCGATATTGAGGCTGAGCCCATTGCCCACTGTCACCGCGATTTTCTGCGCAGCATGGGGGTACGGGCCAATTTAGTGGTGCCCGTGCTCATTCCCAATGGCCTGTGGGGGTTGCTTGTCGCCCACCACTGCCAGTCGGTTCGCCCCTGGTCTGAGGCCGATATTGCCGCCATGCAGCAGGGGGCCAAAACGCTGGCGGGTTCTCCCTCGGTGCGGGGCGGTGAAGAGGCGTAGCCGTCTTTGGAACTGGGCAGGATGAACCCCGAGTAATGATCAGGAACTTTGTAGGGGCGCAGCATGCTGCGCCCCTACAAAGCGCCCCTACAAGTTGGGGATATTCATTCAGGGTTTGGTTCGAGCCATGCCAGATTTGTGGAGATCTTGAACATTTTGAGCCCTGGCGGAACATAAATTGCCCCTTCGGCTTCTAGGTCTAGTTAAGGGGTTATTTTATGCGGCAGACGGCGCGTCTGAATGGGAGCCAGCCGCAACCTAATTTGAGGGGCATCAGGGTGAATGGGCAGCGATCGCCTACAATCAATTTGCTAATTTGCCTGTTGATGTATCGGACTTGAGAGTGGCGGAGTTTATGTACAGCAGTTACCAATACAGAAGAAAATCGTCGCGTCGCCGCTTGCGGTGGGCACTATTTTTGCTGCTGCTGATTGGCATTCCTGTTGGCATTGAGTTGCTCACGCGGGTGCTGACCCACGCTACGGGCACCAGCGATCGCTTCACCGCCAACCCCACCTCCGATGTCAGAGAGGCTTACCATCTGCGGTTTGTCAGCCGCCAGGGCCAGCCCTACGCAGGTCTGCCCGACGACGGCGAGCTAAACGCGGTTCGCGACCCCCTGCTGGGCTATCGGCTGGCGGGCAATCAGCAGAGCGATTTTTGGCAGATCAACGACAGCGGGTTTCGTGACGAAGAAGCCGTACCCAGCAGTAAGCCAGCGGGCGAGATCAGAATTTTTGTGCTCGGCGGTTCGACGGCCTTTGGCCAGCTCAGCTCCAACAACCAGACCACCTTTGCCAGCAAGCTAGAAACCCGCCTCAACGACCAGGTCGCTCAGCAGCGGGCCAACCCCGGTCAGTTTCAGCCCAGCGCGCTGCCCTTTCGCGCCGACCAGGTGCAGGAAGCCCTGGCGCTGCCGCCGCGCATTCGCGATGGGCAGTACCGAGTTGTCAATGCGGCTGTACCCGGCTACGCATCGGGCAATGAGCTGGCCATGCTGACCCAGCGGGTGGCCGCCTACAATCCAGACTTTGTGGTGGTGGTAGGGGGCTACGCCGACTTGATGCTGCCCAGCGCCGATCGCGGCAGCGATGTACCGGGGCTAGAGCAGTATTTGACCGGCGACAGCCGATCGCTGAATGCTCAGCTGAGCGAGCAGGTGCAGGACTGGTTTAATCAGCTCTACGTGGTGCAGGGCGTGAAACGCTACGTGCTGCAACGACAGCAGGCCGCGCCGCGCCAGGCCGAACCGCTCAACCTTTACGCCCCTACGCTAGACGCCACCCTCGGCGATCGCCTGCCCGCCGACCAGGCCGAACTCGAACAGCGCATCGATCGCTACGGTCGCCACCTGCGGCAGATGGTGAGCTGGGCCGCGACCAACCAAAAGCGCCTGATCATCGGCATCGAGCCTGAAATTTCGACCCGTCAGCCCGACTCTCTAACGCCCGAAGAGTCGGCCATTGTAGCCGAGCTAGACAACGCCTACCTGGAGCAAATGCGGGCCGGGTTTGCGGGGCTGGCCACCGTCGCCAACCAGGCCAGCCAGCAGTCGGCCAATGCCCAGGTCTTAAATTTCTACCCGATCTACGAAGACTTTGCCGGGCAGGCGTTTCAAAGCCCGGTGGGCCTCACCGATGAAGCCTACACGCTGATATCAGACCGGCTCTACGAAGCGATCGCCAGCCAGGTGGCCCTTCAACCCCAGCCCTACGGGCTTTGAGGCATCAATTGGAATGACAGTCACCATCGCGCGCGCCGCCTAGGGTTAGGGTCAGGTCTTTTTCTGACCCTAACCGGTTGGGGCAGCCACAACCGTTGGAGATTGGGCATGCTAGCCTTGCCATCCATCAACGGGGGACCCAGGTGTCGCTACTTATTTTTTTGCTGCTTATCGGTGCGGTCGTCGTCGCCGGGTTGTCGGTACTCGCCAACAGCAAAGGTGCAACGTCAAAATCGTCTGCCCTCAGGCAAACGGCCTCCGTTCCAGAGGCCGAAATCGCGCAGACCCACGCCTACAGTCGCCAAAAATACCTGTTTACCAGGGCCGAGCTGAGCTTTTATCGCGCCCTGCAGGCGGCGGCGGCAGAACAGTATCACGTGTTGGGCAAAGTGCGCGTGGCCGATGTGCTCAAGCCCCAGACCGAGAACCGGGGCGACTGGCAGCGGGCCTTTAACAAAATCTCGGCCAAGCACTTCGACTTTGTGCTGTGCGATCGCGACAGCCTCAGCATTTTAGCCGCCGTTGAATTAGACGACAGCAGCCACCAGCGGAGCGATCGCATCAAGCGCGACGACTTCCTCAACCAGGCCGTCAAGAGCGCTGGGCTCCCCCTAATTCGCTTTCCGGTGCAGCCTGCCTACGATCGCGACGCCATTCAGCAGCACATCGCCCAAACCCTGGGCCTGCCTCAGCCCAAGCAAGTTAAGCCAGAGGTTAAACCCAAAAAAGCCAGGCCAAACACCAACCTAGCCGAGCCCACCGCCAAACCCAAGCCCAAGCCCAGACCAAAGACCCCTCCCACCCAGCCCTAACACCCGCCTACTCATCCACCCATCCACCCACCTATCCACCCACCCATCCCCCCGCCTACCCACCCACTTCCTGCGCCCCATACATTTTCTGTTAGGGTTGTGGGTGGCACTGAATCCGCAACGATGAAGCTACTCTGCATTAGTAACGGCCACGGCGAAGACGGCATCGCAGTTCGCGTTCTCAAACAGCTGCGCCAGCTGCCGGGCTCGCCCAGCCTGGCGGCGCTGCCCATTGTGGGGGAGGGTCGCGCCTACGAAAAAGCCGGTATTCCCATTCAGGGGCCGACCCAGGCCATGCCCTCCGGCGGCTTTATCTATATGGATCGCCAGGAGCTGATGCGCGATCTGCGCGGGGGGCTGGTGGGACTGACGCTGGCCCAGCTCAAGACGGCGCGGCAGTGGGCCAAAAGCGGCGGCAAAATTTTGGCGGTGGGGGATATTGTGCCGCTGGCGATCGCCTGGCAGAGCGGGGCCGACTACAGCTTTATCGGCACGGCCAAGTCAGAATACTACATTCGCGATGAGCACCATTGCCTGCCCGGACGCCCGTTTTTGGAGGGCTGGTCGGGTTCGGTGTATGTGCCCTGGGAGCGGTGGCTGATGGCGCGTCCCCGCTGTCAGGGGGTGTTTTTGCGCGATCAGCTCACCGCCGACACGCTGCGATCGCTGGGGGTGCCCGCCCTCTACCCCGGCAACCCGATGATGGATGAGCTAGAGACTCGCGCTGACAGGCTGGCTCAGATTACCGCTATCTTTCCTCCGGCGGCGGCGCGGCTGACGCTGGCGCTGCTGCCCGGCTCGCGCGCGCCCGAGGCCTTTGACAACTGGCAGCGCATGGTAGCCGCGATCGAGTCGGTGATGGAGACCTTCGGCGATCGCCAGATTCGTCTGCTAGCGGCCCTGGCCCCCGCCCTCAACCTGGCCGCCTTTAAGGATGTTTTGCTCGACGCGGGCTGGCAGCCGGTGGCGGGTGAGTACCCCACCTTTCAGCGCGGCAACGGGATGCTGGTGCTGACCACCAGCGCCTTTGCCGAGTGCCTGCACCTGGCCGACGGGGCGATCGCCACCGCCGGTACCGCCACCGAGCAGGCCGTGGGCCTGGGCAAACCCGTCGTCACCTTTCCCGGCCCTGGCCCGCAGTTTACCTATGCCTTTGCCGAGGCGCAGTCGCGACTGCTCGGCCCGTCGGTTCTGCTGCTCAGCGATCCTAAAGAGGCGGGGGCTGCCCTGCGAAACTGCCTGGCCGATGGCCCCCGGCTACAGCAGATCGCCGAAAACGGTCGCCGCCGCATGGGGCTGCCGGGGGCCGCAGGGGCGATCGCCAAAGCCCTGCACCAGCAGTACGCGCAGCCCCCCTACTCCGACGCGACCTCCTGGGCCACCTGATTGCGGCTGGGGTCGCCATAGCGAAACGGCCCGGTCTGCATTCGCACTTTGGTGCGCATCTCGGCGGGCGCTTCGGCAGCCCCCCAGTGGGCCTGAATCGCCTGCAACAGCTGGTCCTGCTGCACCCGCAGGTCGGGGATATCCCACCCTTTGTTGATAATGGCAAACCACACCGGCCCTTTTTCAGCCGTAGGCATCATGCCTGCCAGGGCGCTCACTTCCGCCAGGCTGCCGGTTTTAACGGCGGCGGTGGGGGGAATGTGGCGATCGATCAGCGTGCCGACATCCTCCCCAGAGACGGGTAATACATCTGCTACCGAAAAGCCCTGGGCAAGGAGTTCTCGCTCCAGAGCTAGGGCCAAGGCAACTACCACCCTTGCCGACATTTGATTGTCTACCCCTAGGCCCGACCCGTTGACCAGGCTAATTTCACCAGCCGGGAGTTCTGCCGCTGCCGTGGCCTTCGCCATCACCTGCCTGGGTCCGCCCACCAACTCGGCCATCATTTCGGCCATCGCGTTGTTGCTGTAAATATTCATCGCTTTGAGAATGGCCACCAGCGGCAGCGACTGGTGCCGCACCACCCATTCGATCGGCACATTCTCCAGGTCAGTCGCCGGAATCCAGCGGGCATCGCCGTCGATTTGCAGGTTGGGCTGGGAGGTGCCGGGGGCCAGGTTGCCGTAGGCCTGCCGGGCTTCCCCAGTCCAGGTGGCGACCGACATGGCCTGCTTCAGGTCAGCTAGAGAATCGGCCTGCTCCTCCTCGAAGTTCATGGTGAACGGGCCGGTCACCAGAATTTCCCCCGTCACCCGCTGAATGCCCAGCTCCTGCAGCCGGTTGGCCAGCGCAATGCCTTCTTCCCACACAAACAGCGGGTCGCCGCTGCTCTGGATGACCAAATCGCCGTCGAGTACGCCATCGCTTTGTAGCGTGCCGTGGAGACCAACCAGGGTATCAAAATGGTGGTCGAGGGGCCAGGTTTGCAGCGCCGCCAGCGTCGTCGCCAGCTTTGTCAACGAGGCAGCAGGCATCGGCACGCTGCCCCGGTGCTCGGCCACCACGCTCTGGCCCACCTGAATCCAAACGCCCTGGTCGGGCACGGACCAGCCCTGCCGCTGCAGCCCGGCCACGTAGTCGGCCACAATCGCCTCCACCACGGGGTCGCGAGCTAGTTCGGCAATCCAGGGCGACTGCCACTCAATTTGCAGGGCGGTGGGGTTAAGGCCCGAAGGCTCTAGCAGCTTGGGTTCCCCTGTGCCTAAAAGGATGGAGAACAGGCCCAGGGGCAGGGTCAATAGCGGTAGGGAAGCCACGGATTGCGAATCCTCCACGCGGTTACGGCCTGAGCGAGTGGCCGGGGTTCCCCGACTAAGATACACCAGTTACTTGGAAGTGGGTGGCGGGAATGTGGGTGAGTGGATGGGTAGGCGGGTGGATGTGAGTAGCCGTAGGGTGGGCATTGTCCACCCGCTTAACTGTGCCATTCCGATTAGAGTCGGATTAGAGTGTAAAGCCTGGGATGTTGCGGCTCCTCATACCCTAACTAACCATTTTCAAGCTGATCTTTCTATGATTGTCTGCATTGCTGACCTGTTGAGCGCCGATGAGGTAGCCCGCCTGCGCGACGGCCTGGCCCAGGCGGAGTTTGTGCCGGGGGAGACAACGGCGGGCTGGCACGCCAAGCTAGTCAAGCAAAACCAGCAGGCGGCGAAACAGGAGGCGGTTGAGCCGCTGAAGGCTCTGGTGCGGCAGGCGCTGGCGCGCAACGCGCTGTTTCAGGCGATCGCCTGCCCCCGCATTGTTCATTCCCTGCTGTTTAGCCGCTACGGCGAGGGCATGAGCTACGGGCGGCACACCGACAACGCTCTGATGGGCGGGGCCAATTTCTACCGCTCCGATGTGTCGTTTACGGTATTTTTGAGCGAGCCGGAGGAGTACGACGGTGGCGAACTGGTGATTGAGGGGGCTGATAGCGAGCAGCCCTACAAGCTGGCGGCGGGCAGCGCGATTGTGTACCCTTCCACCACGCTGCATCGGGTGGAGTCGGTGGTCAAGGGCGATCGCACCGTTTGCGTGGGCTGGGTACAGAGCCTGGTGCGCGATGCCGCCCGTCGCGAAATTCTCTTCGACCTCGAAACGGTGAAGCGCACGATGTTTGCCCAAACCGGCAAAACTCCTGAGTTTGACCTTTTGACCAAAGCTACCGCCAATCTGCTGCGCCGCTGGGCTGAGTAGGGGAAAGATGGATAGGGCATCAGTCAGGAACCGCTGCCAACAGTTTTGATGGACTACTCAGCCTGAGATGGACGCAAAAGCAAATCTTTTTGAGTCCTACGCCTGAAAAGGCCTGTAGAGAAAGAGTTTACCCCCCTGAGCTAGATCCTGCGCCAATCTCTATTTGACAGTGATTCGCATTTGAAATAGAGTCTGAAACTATCCTCTGTATTTTGATTTGGTTTTTTCATGAACGCTCGATATAAGGCAGTTGACCTGTTTTTGGCAACAGGGTTGATGGTGGTGGGAGCGCAAACCACCGTGGGCGCGAATGTCATGCCTGGCGTGACTGCGGACAGCAGTGCCGAGGCAACGCTGGTGGGCCAGGGAGCTGTCTGTCAGCCTGTCGCTGTGGATGGCGGTGGCGAAGGCGGCGGCGCTGAGGGTGGTGAAGGCGGCGAAGGTGGTGAAGGCGGCGAAGGCGGCGAGGGCGGCGAGGGCGGCGAGGGCGGCGCAGCTATGCCTTCGGAATCGTCTGAGGCTGTGGTGCTTGCGCCCGAAGATCAGTTCAGCGATCGCGAAATCATCACCGACTTTGTCGATGCCCTGGTGGTACCCAACTACGAGCAGCTGACCGAGCGATCGGGCGAGCTATCGGAGGCGATCGCGGCCTTCGTGGAAGCGCCGACCGAAGAAACCCTGACCGCTGCCCGCCAAGCCTGGTTGGCGACCCGCCAGCCCTGGGAGCAGAGCGAAGCCTTTGCCTTTGGCCCCGCCGCCTCGCTGGGGCTCGATGCCGAACTCGACGACTGGCCTTTGAATGAAACCGACGTGCAGGCGGTGCTAGAGAGCGAAAATACTCTCACCCCCGAGTATGTAGCCAGTCTGCAAACCAGCCAGAAGGGTTTCCATGCGATCGCCTACCTGCTGTTTGGCACCGACGCCGACAAGCCCCTCGATGCGTTTACCGATCGCGAGCTAGAGTATCTGGCCGCCGTTGGCCCGGTGTTTGACCAGACCGCCAACGCCCTGCTGCTCAGCTGGACTGAGGGCATTGACGGGTTCCCGGCCTACCGCAGCGAGTTTGTCGAGGCGGGCGAAGACAGCGGGGCCTACCTGAGCGTCCAGGCCGCCGGAGAAGAAATTGTACAGGGCATTCTCGGCATTTTAGACGAGCTGGGCAACGTCAAAATTGGCGCGGCCCTGGAGAGCCAGAACCCATTTTTGCTGGAGGCGCGCTTTGCCCAAAGCTCGCTGCAAGACTTTGAGGACAACTTAGTCAGTGCTAAAAATGCCTACATGGGCGACTTTGCGGCGGGCGACACCCAGGGTAAAGGGCTACAGACCTTTGTCGCTGCAGTCGATCCGGCCCTCGATGCCGAGATTCAGTCCCAGCTGGAGGAAGCTCAGGCGGCGATCGCGGCTATTCCCGGCCCCATCGAGGCCTCCCTGTGCGACCCCAGCGCTCGACCCCAGATCGAAACCGCCCAGGACAGCATACTGGAGCTGTTTGAAACCTTTGAGCAGCAGGTGCTGCCCCTGGTGCAGCAATGATCCGCTCCCGGCTCAGCCCCCGATACCGGGGGCAAACCTGGTCTCGTCAGCTGGTCCTGGGGCTAGTGGCCCTGGTGGCTGGCGTTGCCCTCTCGGCCCTGCTGCGATCGCCCGTTCAGGCCCAAACCGCCCGCCCCCAGGCGGGCGGCGACACCACCATCTACAGCCGGACCTCCCGCGCCTTTGAGCAGCCCGCCCCCAACCTCGATGCCCACTGGGCCGAACGTCACGCCGTGGGCGATCTGGCCTTTGAGGCCGCCTTTGTCACCGCACCGGCCCAGGTCAACCCTGGCCTGGGGCCGCTGTTCAACGGCACCGCCTGCGCCGGTTGCCACATCAAAAACGGGCGTGGTCTGCCCGAAAAAGGGCAGCGGGCCGTGCGCGTCAGCCAGCTGGAGCCGGGTCATGGCGCAACGCCTGCCCAGGCCTACGCTGGGGAGGTTGAACCGCCGGGAGGCAATACGCCTGTGGTACCCGGCATTGGGCTGCAGCTGCAGGAGCAGGGGGTGCACGGCCACGCCCCCGAAGCCGTTGTGCAGCTGGATTGGCAAGAGCAGACGGGCACCTACGCCGATGGCACCGAATACCAGCTCCGATCGCCCCAAATTACCCTGTTACAGCTCGACAACACCCCGTTGCCAGCAAATATCGCCATCTCAAACCGGATTCCGCAGCCGGTGTTTGGGGCCGGTTTGCTGGAGGCCGTGCCCGAGGCCGACATTGTGCAGCGGGCGGATCCAAGCGATCGCGACGGCGATGGCGTGTCGGGTCGCCCCAACCGAGTGTGGAACGTGGTTGACCAGCGCCCCACCCTGGGCCGCTTTGGCTGGAAGGCTAACACCCCCACCCTGCTGCAGCAGTCGGCAGCGGCCTACGTCAACGATATGGGCATTACCAACCCTCTCTTTCCCGATGCCGATGGCCAGACGGATATCGACATGAACACGCTAGAGGCGGCAGAGGCCTACGTGCAGACCATCGCTGTACCCGCCCGCACCCTTTTGGATGATGCTCGGGTACAGCAGGGCGAGCGACTGTTTGCAAAGGCCAACTGCACCGCCTGCCACCTCTCCGAACTGCGCACCGGCACCCACAAAGTTCCGGCCTTAGCTAACCAGACCATTCATCCCTACACCGACCTGCTGCTCCACGATATGGGGCCAGGGCTGGCCGACGGGCGGCCCGACTTTGAGGCCAGCGGGCAGGAATGGCGCACGTCACCCCTGTGGGGCGTGGGCCTAACCCAAACCGTGCTGCCCTTCTCGGGCTTCTTGCACGACGGTCGCGCCCGCACGCTGGAAGAAGCGATTCTCTGGCACGGCGGCGAGGCCGAACCGGCCAAAGAGGCGTTTCGGACTATGGCCGCAGACGATCGCGCCGCGCTGATTCGGTTTCTGCGATCGCTCTAACCCCCGATTCACCATCGGCAACCCTGTAGGGGCGCAGCATGCTGCGCCCCTACAGGGTTGCCATTCACTTAGGATTTTTGGTATGGGCCGCCCGTCGCCTTAATCCTCCTGGAGGATGTCGCTAGACTCCTGGTCTGAGAGCAACACGTTCGCCACCTCTGGAAAATGCCGTCTCATGCAATCGTTGCAGACCCCGTGGGTAAAACCGACCTCTGAATGTTGTTGAATAAAGGCCTCAACGGTTGACCAGTAGCCCTGATCATCCCGGATGCCCTTGCAGTACGAGCAAATCGGAACCAGCCCGGCCATCGTTTCGAGCTGTTCCAGTGCCTCAGCGAGTTGCGAAGATACCCGCTGTAGTTCTAGCTGCACCACCACCTGACGAGCCAGCGCCTCCAGCGTCTTGATCTGGTAGTTATTTAGGGTTCTGGGTTTGCGATCGATCACGCACAGCGTGCCCAGGGCGTGCCCATCGGGCGAAACCAGAGGAATGCCCGCGTAGAAGCGAATGCCTGGTTCGCCAGTCACCAGAGGATTGTCGGCAAACCGCTCATCTTTAGCCGCGTCATTCACAATCATGATGGTCGGGCGCAAAATGGCGTGGGCGCAAAATGAAACATCCCGACTGGTCTCCGGCGCAGTGAGACCCACCTTAGACTTAAACCACTGCCGCTCTGCATCCACCAGGCTAATCAATGCGATCGGCACATCGCAGATGTAGGCGGCAAGCGAGGTAATGTCGTCGTAGGAACGCTCGGCAGGCGTATCTAAAATTTGGTACTGCCTGAGCGCCTCAAGTCGATCAGCTTCTTGAGTAGGGGTTTTGGCTCTCATTAGATGGCCACACTGCCTTACTTGATCTCATAAACGTCATTTTAGAAAGTTCACCTATGAGCATGTAGCTTGTGGACGAAGACTTGACAGTGCTTAATGTGTACTGTGTAGGCAAGTCAAGCGTAGGCCGGCTTAGCGACAAAGAGCCACGGGTGTGAATAGCCAGGTCAGACAGCAGCTTGAGGGGTCGGATGCAGGGCCGAAGGCTTCAAAAGAGGTACGGCAAGATAAGCCTTCTATCACGCAAGGCAGAGATATTAAACAAACCTTTAATAAAGTGTTACATTCATAGATATGAAGTCACAGTATAGGGAATGTCACCATGGATATTCGTCAAGAGTTGCCCCTTGAGCAGCAGTTTGAACTTCAGGTGTTTGAGCAGCAGGTGCGATCGCTCTCCCGAGAAGATGCCCAAGATCTACTCGTGCAGCTGAAAGAGTCGATGCTGTACCAGAGCACTACCTTTCGCGAAATTCTTAAAGACGCCTGGGGTATTGGCAAAGGCCCCGACTTTGGGCATGGAGCATTGGCTGAAGGATAATTTCCTGAGTAAAAGCGCCAATGTTTTCAAAGCCATATATGTTTGGGGTTCAAACAGTCAAATGCCCGGCTTTTTTCAGGTACCTGAGAAAGCCGGGCATTGTTTATAAATACTGCAAACTTAAAGACTGGGGGTTGGGTAGGTTTGGTGCAGCGAAGTGTTCACGCAGCGTCTCATGAGAAACTCCAACAGCAGCAAGCCTTTGCTGGTTTCCGCTGGCGCTCTGCCTAACTTACAAATTAAAGCTTAACAAAACACTAGGAGCGCTGGAGGGTTAGCACCTGATCGGAGGTCATGGGTTCAGCCGTCATGGTGTAAAGAACGCCCTCGCGCACCGAGACCAGATTGAGGTAGTAGCTGGCTTCTCCCGGTTTGCTGACGGCGTAGATTCTGACGCCAGAGTCGATGGAGAGCACCTCGCCCGTCACATTGTTGAGGGTGTAGCCCTGGGCCTCTAGCCGCGCTTGGAGATCGCTGGCGGCCCCGCGCCAGCTGCTGCTGACAGGGCTGCGCCAGCAGTCGGCCAGCCCTTCGCAGGCGGCCTGAGCCCCATCTAGGTGAGGAAAATTGGCGTAGGGAGCGGGGGGCTCGGGTTCAGCCTCGGTGGGCGGCGGTGGTGGCGGAGTGAACGCAGCGGGTTCGGGGGGAGCTGCCGTGGGCGAGGCGGGTGGCGAGTCTACCGGGGCGACTGGCCGAGGGGCCGCTGGTTGAGGGGCAACTGGCTGGGGGGTGGGCTGCACTCTCGGGGCAACCGCACTGGGCTGAGGTGGCGGGGCCACATTTTCGGCGGGCGGAGCTGCTGTGGTGACAGATTTGGGCAGCACCGTTACCGCAACATCTTCTAATTTGGCAGGCTCTTCGACCCTGACGGCGGCGGGCTGGGGTTCACCCTGGGGGCGAGGCACCACCAGCGCCAGCAGCACGCCGTGGGCTGCCAGAGAGGCGGCAACACACAGCGGCCCCAGCCAGGCGCGTGCTTGCCTCCGCTGCTGAGCAGTGGCGCGGCGCGGAATGAAGGTGGAAGGGGCCAGTCTGGGAGTCATTGTCGAAAGGTTGCGATCGCAGATGCGGTTAAGCTAAGAAGACTTATTCTTCTTAGGCCATTCTAAGGCTATTCTGTTTTTCGCTCAAGTACCTACTTTCAGGTCCATTCAGGGCCACAGAACCGTAGGAAAAAGCGGCGAAGTGCTGCTTCTATCTTGAAACCATCCGCCAAAGTGTTGACTTTAATACCCGCTCTATCAAGAAATGCTTTCAATAAGCTGTACAATGCAATCTGTCTTCTCAATGACCTGAGGTCCACCCGAGGTGCCCATGGCTCTGTTGAGGTTCGATTTTTTGAGGTAACACCCTATGAAATTAGGAAGACGTACATTTTTGGGGGCGGGTGCTGCCGCTACCGCTGTCGCCCTGGGCCAGCTGCGCCAGCGCCCCGCCAATGCTCAGTTTGGCTTTGGTCGGGGTCGAGCCGTCAATCTCTACTCGTCGCGCCACTACGACACCGACGACCAGCTTTACGAAGGGTTCCGGGAGGCGACTGGCATTCGCGTCAACGTAGTCGAGGCCGAAGCCGACCAGCTGATCGAGCGGATCAAGAGCGAAGGGCAAAACAGCCCCGCCGACATTCTCATGACCGTCGATGCTGGGCGTCTGTGGCGCGCCGAGCAGGAGGATATGTTCCAGCCGATCACCTCCTCCGTGCTGAATGAGGCGATTCCCGAAAACCTGCGCCACCCCGACGGTCTGTGGTACGGCCTGACCAAGCGGGCGCGAGTGCTGGTGTACAACAAAGACACCGTAGACCCCGCCGACCTCTCCACCTACGAAGACCTGGCCGATCCGAAGTGGCGGGGGCGCATTTTGGTGCGTAGCTCGACCAATATCTACAATCAGTCGCTGGTCGGCTCAATGATTGCCGCCCACGGGGCCGAAGCAACCGAGGAGTGGGCGCGGGGGCTGGTGGCCAACTTTGCCCGCCCCCCCGAGGGCGGCGACACCGACCAAATTAAGGCGGTGGCAGCCGGTTTGGGCGATATCGCCATTTCTAACACCTACTACTTTGCCCGCCTGCTCAAGTCTGACAGTGCTGAAGATCAGGCTGTGGCCGAGGGTCTAGGGGTGTTTTTCCCCAACCAGGATGGCGCTAACGGGCGCGGCACCCACGTCAACATCAGCGGGGCCGGGGTGGTCAAGACGGCCCCCAATGCTGAGGCGGCGGTGCAGTTTCTAGAGTACCTGGCCAGCCCCGAAGCCCAGCGCATTTTTGCGGAAGGCAACAACGAGTACCCCGTGGTCGCAGGCGTGGCGGTGGACTCGGTGGTGGCCAGCTTTGGCGACTTCAAAGAAGACCCGCTGAATGCCTCGGTGTTTGGCCGCAACAACCCCGAAGCCCTGCGCATTACCGATCGCGCTGGCTGGGCTTAATGGCTGGAGGGGCGGGTGCTCTAGCAGGCTAGCCTTTGGGAAATAGCCAGAGACTCGCCCCCTTTAACCGACCTCTTGTCACCTCAGCCTCTGTTTTTAGTAGAGGCTGATTTTTTATTGCAGGCAGCCGGGCTGCGATCGCGTTGATTGTCGGCACCGCTAGCGGCATGGAACTCGTCATCGCCCATCTGCACCGCGTTGGCCGCTCGCCATCAAACCGGCCTTAGCCCAAGCCATGCAGTCTGTTTCCAGATTTTACAGACCAGTTAAACAGGTGGCTCGATAGGTATAGTCAGGGTATTCCTAGCGCATTACCGTAGGGCCATGAGCACAGATATTCCTTCACCCCCCGACAGCCGTAGCGAGCTGGTGCAGTTTATTCTGCTGGCGCGCGATCGCGGCGCAACCGACGAGTTTATCAGCAGGCTGCTGCGCGACTACGGCTGGCCTTCCCGCGAGGTCGAGCGAGCCTTTTTTGAGGTGTACGAAGGGCTGGTGGGTCGCCCCATGCCTACGCCGCGCGGCGGATCGGGCGAGCTGGCAAGGGATGCGTTTTTCTACCTGCTGGCCTTTGTCACCCTGGGCATCTGGATTCAGGCGCTGGGGGAGATGGCGTTTATTTTCATCAATCATCTGATCCCCGACAGCTTGAACAACTACTACGGCGACCCGTCGTGGCAGGTCGCCTTTGCCCTGGCGCGGCTGATTGTGGCCTACCCGGTGTACCTGGGGCTGATGCGGCAGATCAACCGCGACCTGGCGGCCCACCGCGAAAAGTATTTTTCGGGTGTGCGCAAGTGGCTGACCTACCTGACCCTGCTGATCGCCACCATCATCGCCATTGGGGCGGTAATTGCCTTTTTGACTTCGTTTTTGCGGGGCGAACTGACGCTGCGCTTTTTGCTCAAGGTGCTGGTGGTGCTGGTGCTCGACGGCGGCGTGCTGTGGTATTACTTCGACTGGATTCGGCGCAAACCGGCTCCGAAGGGGTTGAGGGTGCAGGGCGCAGGGTGAATTGGAAGGGTTCAAAATACAGAATTCAAAATGGCGGTTTGGCCCTGAATTTTGCACTTTTAATGTTGAACTTTGAACTTTGAATTGAGGCCGGAGAGAGAGTATGGCTAGCGTCTCAGAGAGTCAAGGTTTTGATCGGGCCTTTGCCGGAGTGGCAACGGCGGCGGTGATTGCGGCGATCGCAGCGGGTTTTTGGGTGCTGGGTACGCCGGGGCGTCAGCGAGACATCGCCGCCGATCGCCAGCGACTGCAGGATATTGCCACCCTGGCCCAGCAGCTCCACGAGCGCTACCTGGGAACGAACAGCGATATTCCGCTGCCCACCACCCTGGAACCCGAAAACTTACGCTACGACCCGTTGACCAACCAGCCCTACGAATACATAAGGCTGAGCGATCGCACCTTTGAACTCTGCGCTACCTTTGATACCGACAGCAGCACCCATCGCCTCAGCAATCGAAATCCTACCCCCGAAGCCCAGCGCTGGCAGCACCCCGAGGGGCGGCACTGCTTTGAGTTTGATGTAAACGAGTTTCCGACGCTGACCTTTTGAGAACGGCGCGATCGCAGGGTCTGCGACCTGGCGAGAAAGCAAAAAGCTCGGGTATTTTCGCTAGCGGCTTTACGGCCCGATGAGCGAACTATCGCGAATGGCGTCATGATGATCAAAGCTGACGCCTTAGGCCACCTATGAAACTCGCGGCGATCGACATTGGCACTAACTCCATTCACATGATTATTGTGGAGGTGCTGTCGCAGCAAAACTTTGACGTCATCGAGCGCGAAAAGGAGATGGTCAAGCTTGGGGCTGGGGTGTTTGCCACCCATCGCCTCAGCGATCGCGCCTTTGACACCGGCCTGGCCACCATCGATCGCTACGTTCAGCTGGCCGAACAGGTGGGGGTAGATCAGGTGATTACGGCGGCGACCAGCGCCATTCGAGAAGCGCAGAATGGCGAGGCGTTTTTAAGCCAGGTGGCGCGCCAAACCGGGCTGGCTCCCAAAATTATTTCTGGTCGAGAAGAGGCGCGGCTGATTTTTTTGGCCGTGCGAAATTCTATTGCGCTGGCGGATGAAAACGCGCTGGTCTTCGACATTGGCGGCGGCAGTACAGAGGCCGTGATCGGCAATCGGCGAGACGTTTTGTTTAGCGACAGCCTGCCGCTGGGGGTGCTGCGCCTGCTGGATATGTTTGAGGATAAAGGCTCCGTGGGGCGCGAAGGTCGCCACGTGCTGGAGTCTCACATTGAATTTGTGGCTCAGCAGGCCATCGACCAGATTCGCGAGCTGGGCTTTGACCGGGTGATCGGCACCTCGGGCACCATTCGCTCGCTGGGGGAAGCGGCCTACCGAGCAGCGGGGGGAGACGCGCTACGATCGGTCAACGCCGAAACGGTGCGGCTAAAAGATATCAAAGCTCTCACCGACGAACTGCTCGAAACCAGGCTGGCCAACCGGGCCAAGTTTGAAGGCATTAGCGACAAACGGGCAGACGCCATTCACCTGGGCGGCATTTTGCTGGTCAAGCTGCTGGAGATGGTCGAGGTTAAAGAGATTATTCTCTGCGATGCCTCCCTGCGGGAGGGCATGATTTTAGACTACCTGCAGCGCCATTCCCAGGAGGTGCCGTCCTTTCCGCCGGAAACCAATTTGCGCGATCGCAAGGCCGCTCAGCTAGTGCAGAAATATGAGTCTGACTGGCCCCGCAATCAGCATGTAGCTGAGCTGGCCCTGCAGCTGTTTGATCAAACTCAGGCGCTGCACGGCTACGGTGAATTTGAGCGCGATTTGCTCAAGTTTTCGGCCCTGTTCCACGATATTGGGCAGTTTATTTCCTATCGCAAACACCACAAAAACTCGCGCTACATTATCAATCGCACCAACCCTCGCGGCTTTACCGACGAAGAAATTTTATTGATTGCAATGTTAACCCGCTACCACTGCAAATCGGCTCCGACTAAAAAGCACAAGCGCTTCAAAGCACTATCCAAGCCCCAGCGCCAGATTGTGCAAACCCTCTCGGGCCTGCTCCGAATAGCGGTCAGCTTAGACAAAACGAAGAACCAGCGAGTTAAGTCCGTGTCCTGCCAGATCTCAAAGGATGTTTTGACGATTGGCGTAGTTGGCACCGACAACCTGGATCTAGAAATTTGGGCTGCCCAGCGCGATCGCCAGGTGTTGGCCAAAGCCCTAAACCGCGAGGTGGAGATTCAGTATTTTGGGCATTCTCCTGCCGCCTGATTACCCGAAGATTACCTTCCTTAGGGCGCAAACTTTGCGCCCTAAGGAAGGTAGCTGTGGTCAAATCGCGGTCTGAGCACAGGTTAGGGCTGGGCAAATGCCATTTGCCCCGGCGGGTAGGCTAGACCAGCGCCGATACCTCATGCGCCTCCTGCATGACAGCATTAGGGTCGGGCAGGGTGTCGGAGTCGCCCACGTAAATTCCTAAGGACCGGGCCACTTTGACCATAGTGCTGTCGGTTTCGACCGGGCTGGGGCAGACGCCGCGCTGGTGGCAGCTGCGCACGGTGGCGATTACGTCATCGAGGTTTTTGGAACGCACTCGGCCTGCCTCCCACACCGTCATGCGGTTGTAGCGGCCTTCGGCGATCAGGTCTACCGCTTTGCGGCCAAAGGCCGAGGCCAGCAGGCGATCGCTGGCGGTGGGAATGCCGCTGCGCTGAATGTGGCCCAGCACCATGGCGCGGGTTTCGACCTGGTCCATGTCGCAGTAGGCGCTGTCGCCAGTTTGGCAGAGGGTACGGCTGCGATCGGAGATGGCGGTAGCCAGGTATTCGCCAATCAGGTGCATGGGTTTACCGTCTTCGCCGTGAACGCCCTCGGCCACCACCACCAGGGCAAACTTGCGGCCCCGCTGGCGCAGCTCGGCGATGTGCTGGCAAATCTGCGTCACCACCAGCGGGTTTAGCTCGGGCACCAGTTCAGGAATCAGGATGACATCGGCCCCGCCCGCAATGCCGCCGTGGAGGGCGAGGTGCCCCGCGTCGCGGCCCATGACTTCGACCACCATGACGCGATCGTGGCTGGCGGCGGTAAAAGTGAGGTCGTAGAGGGCGCTGTTGACGGTCTGTACGGCGGTGTTAAAGCCGATCGATTTTTCGGTGAAGGGCACGTCGTTGTCGATGGTTTTGGGAATGCCGATCAGGTTCCAGCCGCCGCGCTGGGCCAGGTCGTAGATGATGTCGAGGCTGCCGTCGCCGCCGATCGCAATCAGCGCATCCAGGTTGAGTTTTTCGTAGCCCGCCAAAATTTTGGCGATCGCGTCGGGGTTGCCGGGGTGGCCTTTGTTAAGCGAGCCCAGAATGGTGCCGCTGAGAAATTGCAGCACGTCGAGCCCCTGCAAAATGCCGGGAATGTCGTAGCCGTGGTCGGTGAGGCGCAGGTGGTCGGGGTCGTACTTGCCATCGACCACCTGCATAAACCCGTCGGTGCTGTAGGGAATGCCAATCACATCCCACCCGCGCCGGTTGGCGCACTTGACTACCGCTCGAATCACGGCGTTAAGGCCGGGGCAGTCGCCGCCGCTGGTGAGAATGCCAATGCGCTGAATATCGTCCATATTAAAAAGGCTCTCCGGAGCAGAAGAAGCGCAGGCTAGATAGCTCAAGACACAACAATTTGACCCAAAGCCGGTCAAGGGGGCAGGTTGATAACGCCAAACCACGGGCGGCCCCAAGCTAGCTAGCGTTTGCTATACCGCCATCCTCAGGCCAATGGTTATGGATGGAACCGCTTTTCAACAGTTCTTTAACAGTCTTATCAAGAGCCGTAACAAAGGCTACCGATCTGTCAAATAACGACATACCACTCTCGTTTGTACCGCCCAACCGCCCTTTCCAAAGCGAGCAAGATGACGATGCCCACGGTGTAGGCCACCAGATCTTCCCAGACAAAGGTGGTGCCAATGACGGTGCGGGCGATCGCCGACGACCCTAGCCCCAGCACCTCCACAATGTTGAAATATTGCAGTATCTCAACCCCAAAGGCAAAGAGCAGCACCGCGATCGCCGCAGGCAGAATGGCAACTCTAAAAAACGCCCGCACCACCGCATAAACCAAAATCACCACCAGCACATCGCCTACATAGGGCCGAATCAAGGCATCATCGACAAAAATGGCGATGCACAGCTCGACCAGGAACAATACAACCGACCAGACAAAATAGTAGGGCTCGAATCTCATCGCGATTTCAGTGGCATGGCGGCAAAGTGCTCTTGCACCAACTTGTGAATGAAGCGATAGCGCCCGCCGACGCGCTGAAGCAAGAGGCGATCGGTGAGTAATTGAGGAATCTGGCACAGTGGGCGCAGCAAGGGGCAGATTGCCTCCTAATATAGCCCTGGTGTCTGAGTCGGCCCTTCTGGGGCGGGTGGAACTACCTCTGGGGTTGTAGTAGAGGGTTGACAGGCCACCAGCGCCATCATCAGTACGCCTGTGGCTAGGGCAGGAACTAGGTAGGCTCTCAGCATGGTGTTGTCTCAAAATAATTTGACCGAAGTTGGTTTGATTCAAAACACCTGACTATAGGCCTAAGTTAAAGTTTTTTCATCCTAATAGAATGCGTTAAACCTTCAGGGAGCTTAAGCATTCCTGAAGGTTTAGCGGTTAGGCAAAAAACAAACCACCAAAAAAATCAACTTAGATATTGATCAGCTATGGTTATCCCCCCGATGATCCCGATTATATTGTTGTAGCTCAATCAAGGTGACCGTGCCGTCCCCGTTTAAGTCGGCTGCTAGACTCTTCATATTGGCCTGAGAAGCTCTGGTCAAAGGAGCTATAGTCAACGTAGCGATCGCCATCATTAAGCCAGAAATCAGAAAGATTTTCATGGTTATCACCTTTTGGTTTTTGTTAAAAGCCGAGCCTTTTGAGGCTAATTTGAGGAGAAGCCTAAATTAAACGACCTTAAACGACCTTAAAGGGTCTGTTATCGGCAAGACACAACCTGCCGACAGGAAAGTTAAATGCGCTAGGCTAGCACTCGACGCATCTACCTATAATTCAGACGTCTACCGATTTGCCTTTTACCTTTCTACTGAGAAAGCTTTTTGACCTAGACCTATTTTATAATTGAAAATTCAAGTGTTTGCCAAGAAAAACTAAAACTTAATATGGTTGGTCAATGAATATTTAATATGCTTGTTTTGCCTTGAATTAAACTTTTATAGATTTGAAAGCTTGGTAAATCTTGTTCTTTAGATAATTTGAACCTATGCAATGGCAAAATACTGTTGAGGCCGACGGGTATTTAAACCCGCAGGCCGGGGCAGTACCGCTACTGGTAAGAATGCCAATGCGCTGAGTGGGTGCTATAGAACGGTATCCGAAAAGCCTTTTTCCCGAATCCTTAGGCGATGGAGCCTGCGGCAACCGCGTGCTTTAGCAGTCTTAACGGACTTAACGAAGAATAATCTTCGGCCCCAGTTTGCTTAACTACACAGCTCAGTAGTCCACTCCTGGGAGCCGCGACCTTGCTGACAGCGCACCTGCCGACCCGCCCAGTCGAGTTGCCACTGGTCGCCCTCGGGCACAAACTCCAGGCGATAGCGCATACCGTTGACGGAGTCGTCAGCCAGCCCTGTTTGAGTCAGAACAACCAGCGCCTGGTCGTCGGTTTGCTCGATTAGCTCAGCCTCTTCTTCAAAGTTGCCCTCTCCCGGTTCGGTGCTGCCAAAGGTGGCGAGGGCAACGTCGGTAGGGTTTGCGCCCACGGCCCCTTCAGGAACGGGAATTTCGCTGTAGGCCGCGCGATCGCTCTCAATATCGCCCCCCGCATCGTCAGCGCCAGGTGTCTGAGTCGGCTCTTCTGGGGCGGGTGGAACCACCTCTGGGGTTGTAGTAGAGGGTTGACAGGCCACCAACGCCATCATCAGTGCGCCCGTGGTCAGGGCGGGAATCAGGTAAGTTTTGAGCATGATTTTTTCGCGGTAAACGTTGATTAATGTATACAAGACAACAAAAAGTCCAACTGATTCGCACCATACAGACGAAATCTAGGCTTTTTCTAGGGCTCGGTTCATCAATCGAAACCTTTGGCCAGCAAAAAAATTGCCCTAAAACTGGCCGGGGCATTAAACCGTAATACCCCGGCTACTCAGGAATCAAGATCGCTCACTGGATAGTGGGCTAGTCGGGGGTGGGGCGGTTGGCGGTGGGCAAATCGCTGGCCTCAGGACTGGACTCGGCGGGAACGTGGTCTTCAGCGGTGCTGGGGGTTTCGCCTCCGGCGGCGTTGGGACTTTCGCCTGCGCTAGCGTTGCGGGCCTCTTGCTGGCCAATTTCGGGGTTGTTTTTAGTAGCGACCTTCCTAGCTCCAGGGTTTTGGGCTACAGAATCGGAGAGGTTGGTATCTTGACGAGTTTCGGGGTTAGCCATGGTGTTTTCTGCCAGTAAAGATGGACTTTCAGTCTAAAAAAGGGCGGCTGTGGCGACCTCGACAGTAGGGCAGACATTAACTGTTGGCGTTACCTGCAGGTATTGCATCGGCTCAGTCGCTGAGGGCATCAGCTAGTGACTACAAGCTGTGTGCCAGTGTGCTATCAGGCACGCAAGCGTTTTCAACAGTCGGCCCTTACTGTCTCAATGGCCAGTTTTCTAAGCTACTCATCTTCTAAGTCTGCTGAGCAACAGCATCAAGACTAAGTAGAAAGGCGCAGTCAACTATCAAAACTATGTAGGTTGATTGAGGCGCGTTGGCAAAGCCTGCCCTAAGGCCGTAAACCGATGCCTACATGGGTTACGCTAGCGCCAACCCATCCTACAGTTGAATTAACCCACCTGCTAAAACGACGATATTTGGAGACAGCACAGCGCCATCAAGCTCTTTGGCGCTACGCATAATCGACTAAAGAATGTCGTTTTTTGCTTTTTATAAGCGAATTGTATAGATCTAAAAAATAATTTTATGGGTAAAAGAACTGGGATGATCAAGATGTATCTCGGTTTACAGTCTCTATCTAAGCTTGATGGAATAAATGGGTTTCATATGAGTTGGAGACAGGCAAAAAATGCGCTACTTATTAAGTTGGTCTCGCAAAAAAATCACCTCAGGGTTATTAATAACTTCCGTTGTCTTCATGGGAGCTTGTTCAACGGTTGAAGACAGCGCTGGTGGCGAATCTACAGGTTCAGGCAGCAATGCTGGTAAGGTAATTAGAATTGCGATCGGCACTCAAGACCAGGTTATTAATACTGCCGTAGGTGGGGCCACAGTCCGCGAGCTAGAGCTTTTAGAAAAACATTTGCCAACTGACGGCAAGTATGAGGGTGTAGATTACGATATTCAATGGTCTAGCTATACGTCTGGCCCTCCTATTACCAACAAAATGCTGGCCAATCAAATTGATATTGGCCTGATGGGTGACTTTCCAGCCGTTATTAATTTGATCAAGTTTCAGCAAGAAGCCGCCGATGCCGACTCAATCTTCATTGGTACCCTAGCCTACAGCCCTAACGGGGCCGGCAATGCAGTGGTAGTGCCCAAAGATAGCGACGCTACCTCTTTGGCCGATCTAAAGGGCGGCACGGTTTCAGTTCCCTTTGGCTCAGCCGCTCACGGAATGGTGCTCAAGGCGCTAACCGATGCGGGGCTAGACCCCGAAACCGATGTTGAGTTAATTAGTCAGGCTCCTGAAGTAGGGGGTTCTAGCTTGCGCACTGGGCAAATCGACGCCCATGCCGACTTTGTGCCCTTTGGTGAACTGTTTCCTTTTCGAGGGTTTGCCAAAAAAATCTTTGACGGCGCACAGACCGGAGTTCCGACTCTGCACGGCATTACGGTACGCTCTGATTTCGCTGAAGAATATCCCGAAATTGTCGTGGCCTACCTGAAGGCGGTGCTTGAAGCTAACCAAATGTTTCGGGCCGATCCCGAAGGCATTTCTGCCCAGATCGAAGAGTGGTCAGGCATTGAAAAAGAAGTAGTTTATATGTTCTTAGGCCCCTCTGGTCTGCAGCCTCTAGATCCAACGATTCGTGAGGTACAGATCAGTGCGTTAAAGAACAGCATTGCCACTCTAACCAGCCTGGGCAAAATTGAAAAACCTGTGGCCCCAGAAGAGGTCGTCAACTGGATTGACGAAAGCTACCTGCGCACAGCTATGGAAGAACTAGGGCTGAACTACGACGAAGTCATTGCTACCGCAGAAGCTTATCAAATTACCGGTAAAGATGCCCTGACCGGAGAAGCGATTGAGAACCCCAAACAGGCGGCTCAGCTTTGGGTACAGGGAGAAGAAAAAGTGGCTAACTATGCTTCGATCGCAAATATGGTAAAAGCCCTTTCGGCCCTGCAAGCTGAAGGTAAAGCCGCCGACGTTATGTTTGTGCACGACTACAACAATGGCTGGAAGCTGTTTGCCGAAAACGCCTACTTCGTCAGCAATGGCGATGAGGTCGCGGCCTTCTTAGTCGAAGCCGACGCCCAGACCTACGCCTCATCCACAGGTGGCCAAATGACGGCCTTTAGGGGCTTGCAAGAGCTCTATGCCGATCGCACCCCCGTACTGGTAGGGGCTCAGCAATAGCGGTCAGATTCAGTTAGCCACAGGCAAGCAGACCGCTCTTTCCTAAGCCATCCCAAACGTAGCCGTCGCTGCACTTTGTGGATCTCAGCGTAGGTCACAGAGAGCAGAATAGCGGGCTCTGCTTGCCCTACTGTGGCTTTTAACTACCACGTATTGATGTAATTGAGAGGCAAACCATGGCGGTTTCGGTTCCACAAATAGGGTATTCGCGCTGGCTAAGTCAGATGAGCTATGCCTTAAACAGCCTATTTTTATCCAACCGTTCAGCCCGGCGGCTGCTGGCGCTGGGGCTATTTTTTGGCATCTGGCAAATTCTGTGCGCGGTCAACTTCGACTTTTTCATTAATTTTCAATTTGTGCCCTCTCCCGTGGAGGTATTTAAGGCCACGCTGACCTTTTTTACTGAGAGCCCCTGGGTACATTTTCGCTCCAGTATTGGGCGAGTGCTTTGGGGCTATGTTGTAGCCTCTGGATTGGGGGTGCTGCTGGGAATTATGATTGGCTGGTTCGCCGTAGTCGAAGATCTGCTGCTGCCGCCTCTAGAACTGCTGCGCCCCATTCCTGCTGTAGCCTGGATTCCTCTAGCTATTTTGATGTTCCCCAACGCTGAGAGCGGGATGATTTTCATCACCTTTGTAGGGGCATTTTTCCCAGTTTTAATTAGCACAATCAGTGGGGTAGAAAGTACCCTCAGCGATACGGTGCTAATTCGAGTAGGGCAGTGTTTGGGGGCTAGGCCCTGGCACATCTTCAAAGACATTGTGGTGCCGGGGTCACTACCCAGCATTGCCAGCGGTTTGATTATCGGTATGGGAAATGCCTGGTTCTGCTTAGTGACAGCCGAAATTTTGGCCGGGCGCTACGGCATTGGCTACATCACCTGGGAGTCCTACGTTACCTCGAACTATCCGCCCATCGTAATGGGCATGTTGCTGATTGGTTTGATGGGGGCCGCCAGTTCCTGGGCCGTGAGCCGAGCCATGGAAGCGCTGATGCCCTGGCGGGTAATTAAAAAACAGGGCAGTGTTTAGTAGGGTTTTTAGGTTTCAAGTTCAAGGTTGGCAGCAGCGTGTAACTCGTAGGGTAAATATCGCCCACGAACCTTGCTCAGCTATAACCCTTAAATTGTGATTGACCAAGACTTTTTGATGCTACTCAGAAGGACGACTAAGACGTGATGACGACGCAGTTAGAGCAACGAAAGACGACTAAAGGAGCGGTGCAGGTAGAGGGTTTATCGGTCACCTTTCGCAACCGAGGCCAGGATATTCATGTGCTCAATCAAATTCAGCTGGGTATTAAACCGGGAGAATTTGTGTGTTTGCTGGGGCCATCAGGGTGCGGCAAATCGACGCTGCTGAACGTAATTGCCGGGTTTATTAAACCGTCGGCGGGCTACGTGATGGTCGATCAGGCACCGATTACTCGACCAGGGGCCGATCGCGGCTTTGTATTTCAGCAGTATTCACTTCTACCCTGGAAAACGGCCTTTCAAAACATTGAGCTGGGGCTAAAAATTCGCGGGATGGCCAAGGGCGATCGCACCGAACTGGTGCACGACTACCTCAACCGGGTGGGGCTCTACAAGCACCGCAACAGCTACCCGCACCAGATGTCGGGGGGGATGCAGCAGCGGGCCAGCATTGTGCGGGCGCTGGTCAACTCGCCCTCGGTGCTGCTGATGGATGAGCCCTTTGCCGCCCTCGACGCCCAAACCCGGCACATGATGCAGGAGCTACTCCTAGATATTTGGGAAGACCTGAAAACCACGGTAATTTTTGTCACCCACGACATTGAGGAGGCAATCTTTTTGGGCGATCGCATCTGCATTATGGGCGTACAGCCCGGCCACATCAAGGCCGAGCTACCCATTGGCCTGCGCCGCCCCCGCCACTTTGACGACACCCTCTCGGCGGAGTTTGTCAACCTGCACCGCCAGGTGTTTGAGTGCATTCGCGAAGAAACCATGAAAAGCATGGAGGGGTGCCTGTAGAGGCAAACGGCGTTTGCCCTGCCCATTGTGGGTAAGATACAGGGCTACAGGGAGGCGATCGCCCGCTCCAAAAACTCCGGCTGCATCCAGCGATCGAGGTTAATCTGTCCCAGGTGTTCTTGCCCGGCAATCTGACCCAGCTGGTGAATGTGGGCCTGCAGCCAATCGGTGCGCAGCCGGGTTTCGGGCAGATAGACCACATCGGCGCGATCGCTGGTGCTGGCCCGCAGGGTTTTGGCCACAATGGCGGCATCCATATTGACCCAGCGGCTGACCAGGGTAGTGGCCATCGGTTGGGTGGCGTACCAGTACTGGGCGGCCAGCAGCGATCGCAGGTAGGCCACGGCAATTTCAGGGTACTGCTCGGCCAGGGCGGCGCGAATCACCACGCCGTGGAAGGTGGGCAGCCCGTCGAGGTTTTGGTGCAGCAGGCGACGAAACTGGCCCTTGTGCCTGGCAATTTCGTGAAACGGGGCGAAGTAGGCATAGCCATCTACCTGGGCCAAGCCGCGGCCTGATCGCTGGGGGCCAGCACTGTCGCTGGAAGTGAGGGTGACAGCGTTGAGAATGCGGCGGTGGTGGAGCGATCGCATCACCATGCCGTGGGCCGCCGAGCCAAAGGGCACCGCAATCACCCGCCCGGCCAGGTCATCGATGCAGTCGAGGGTCGAGTGCTGCGGCACGATGATGTCGTTGCCGGTGCCATCGAGGTTGCTGGCGACAAAGCTAATCAGGCGGGTGCCCGCCGCCGGAGCCGTGCTGTCACCGGTCGCCGCGCTCAGCAGCAGGGGATAATCGCCCAGGACGCCAATATCGATCTGCTGGGCCTCCAGCCCGGCCACAATCGGTGCCCCAGAGTCATAGTCAGACCAGCGCAGCCGATACTGCACCCCACTGTAGCGGCCCTCGCGGGGCAAGAAATGCTCCAGCAAGCCCAGCCGCTGAATAATCAGCCCGGCGGTGACGGTTTGAATCGTGCGGTTTTGGGTGCCAATGGTGAGGCTAATGGTGTCGGTGCCACTGGCGGAACCAGCACGCACCAAAAAATTAGGAGCCTGGAACCGGGGTACCTTTTGAGCAGGGGATGCCGCTAGCGGTGCCTCCAACGGACTGGGAGACGGTGCCTGGGAATGCCCCAGAATGACGCCGGGCTGGCCCTGCACCATAGCTATAAACTGGCGAATTGGCTCTACCCCCAGGCTGCCCCGACCGGCGGGCTGACCCATTAGCCCCAGGGCGCGACCCAGCCGCTTAGCCATCAGCAAAAACAGCGGCGTGCCCAGGGCAAATTCTTCTAGGGGAATGCGGCGCAGCAGCCCGGCCTCACACTCCATTTGAAATTCAAAGTCAGAGACAAACCCCAGGTAGTGACCCTGGAGTAAATAGGTGCGCATTAAACTGGCGGCATCGACAATTTCGACATGGGCAAAATCGGTGAGATTGAGCCCCAGTTCTTGCATTCGTTTTTGCAGCATAATGCGACCCGGCACGCCCTCGGGCGGCAAGACCCAGGCCTGATCGGTTAACTCCTTCAGGCTCAGCCAGGGCCGCTGAGCCAGCTGATGACTGCTGGACACTACCAGTGAATAGTGAACGGAGCCAATGGCCAGCCCCAAAATCTCGTCAAAAGCCGAAAAGCTTAGATCTGAAACCCCTAGATCAACCTCTCCAGTCTTGATAGCACGATACAGTGTTTCAACCGTATCGAACTGAAAACATTTCGTTTGCACATCGGGATGAACTCGGCGGTATTCATATAACACCGATGGCAGCCAGTTACTGAGAACATCGGGCATGCAGCCAATTTTTAGGGTGCTAAATTTGCCCTGTTTAATTTCTTCAATTTCCGCTACCAGGCGGCTTTCTAATTCAACTAAATTAGGCCCTTCTTCCAGCAGGTATGCCCCTGCCTGGGTCAGCTCTATGCGCCGACCCAGCCGCTTAAATAAAGGAGTTTCAAGGTCAGATTCCAGGCATTTGATTTTGGCGCTCACGGCTGGCTGGGTTAAATTTAGCGCGTCGGCTGCTTCGGTAAAACTCAGACAGCGAGCCACTTCTAGAAATACTTTTAGCTGATAAATTTCCATTCTTTTATTGGCTCAAGTTGCCTGCTGAGTTTTGTATGTGTGAAATGGGCTAAAAACTGCGATCGCACAACCACCAAAAACGTGTATCTAAGCCTTAGCCAGCAAGTAAAAAACTATTCACAGCTGTCTCGCAAACTGCTTTTAGATCGCATCTTTAGGCCAGGAATTAAAATCCATTTACTTTTTTGATGAGTGTATAGAAAGCTGTAATGGATAAACCGTATTCAATGTTACAAACCACATTGATGCACTTTGAGGGGTTCCTTTAAACTACGTATCATAAGGCCCAGAAGCCAAGGGTTAGTTGCCGTTATTTAAGCATTAGCTAACCGCAATATTCCAGGTCCAGATTGAGAACTCTAGTTTTCTCGCCGTCAAAATTCCTCTTTTGGACTTGGATTTGATTAATTTCAATTTCACTGCCGTTTAAACCAAGGACGTGGTTACGTGAACATTCAGTACCTTAAAACTGATTTTCTAGTCGTCGGCGGTGGCACCGCAGGCACGATGGCAGGCATCAAGGCCAAGCAGGCCAGCCCCGACAGCGACGTGCTGATTTTAGAAAAAGCCAACATTCGCCGCAGCGGGGCGATCGCCATGGGCATGGACGGGGTCAATACCGCCGTCATTCCAGGCAACTCTACCCCCGAGCAGTACGTGCGCGAAATCACCATCGCCAACGACGGCATTGTCAACCAGAAGGCCGTCTACGAAACCGGGCGGCTGGGCTTCGAGGTCATTCAAGAACTGGAAAGCTGGGGCGTTAAGTTTCAAAAAGACCACGAGGGCAACTACGACCTCAAGCAGGTGCACCGGGTGGGCAAGTACGTGCTGCCCATGCCCGAAGGCAAGGATCTCAAGAAAATTTTGGCCCGCCAGGTCAAGCGCCACAAGGTCAACGTCACCAACCGGGTGATGGCCACCCGCGTCATGGTGCAAAACGGTCGCGTTACCGGAGCGGTGGGTCTCGACGTGCGCAACGGCAATATGGTGGTGATTCAGGCCAAGGCGGTGGTGCTCTGCACCGGGGCCTGCGGTCGCCTGGGTCTGCCCGCCTCTGGCTACCTCTACGGCACCTACGAAAACCCCACCAACGCGGGCGACGGCTACTCCATGGCCTACCACGCCGGGGCCGAGCTCACCAACATCGAGTGCTTCCAGATCAACCCGCTGATCAAAGACTACAACGGCCCCGCCTGCGCCTACGTGGCCAGCCCCTTCGGCGCCTACACCGCCAACGCCGAGGGTCACCGCTTCATCAACTGCGACTACTGGAGCGGCCAGATGATGCTGGAGGTCTACAAGGAGCTGCACTCCGGCAAAGGCCCAGTGCACCTGAAGATGTACCACCTCGACGACGACACCATCAACGAAATCGAAACCATTTTGTGGGATAACGAACGCCCCAGCCGCGGCCGCTTCCACCAGGGCCGGGGCGAAAGCTACCGCACCCACGGCGTCGAGATGAATATCTCCGAAATTGGCCTGTGCAGCGGCCACAGCGCTTCGGGCGTCTGGGTCAACGAAAAAGCCGAAACCACCGTGCCCGGCCTCTACGCGGCGGGCGATATGGCCAGCGTGCCCCACAACTACATGATTGGGGCCTTCGTCTACGGTCGCATCGCGGGTGAGAATGCGATGGACTACGTACGCGACCTGGAGCATGTGGAACCCGACCCCGAATTTCTCGCCGCCGAGCAGGCCCGCATCTACGCACCCCTGCAACAGCCCGACGGTGTGCCCCACACCCAGGTGGAGTACAAGCTGCGCCGCCTGGTCAACGACTACCTGCAGCCGCCCAAGTCGCCCAACAATATGGACATCGGCCTGCAAAAATTCGTCGCCTACGAAGAAACCCTCAGCCTGATGGGTGCCCGCGACCCCCACGAACTGATGCGCTGCATGGAGGTGCACTTTATCCGCGACTGCGCCGAAATGGCCGCCCGCGCCTCCCTGTTTCGCAAAGAGACCCGCTGGGGCCTCTACCACTACCGCCTCGACTATCCCGAAAAGAACAACGAGGAATGGTTCTGCCACGTCAACCTGAAGAAGGGCGAAACTGGCCACATGGAGCTATTTAAGCGCCCGGTTGAGCCCTATATCGTCGATGTTGACCTGGTTGAAGAAGTTTATGATGTCGCCGTCCGGTAGGTGGGCACCGCCCACCATCCGCCTGTGCTGCACCCCGTGACCCCGTAGGTTGGGTGAAACGAAGGGCAACCCAACGCCAATTCCCGCTGTTGGGTTCCGCTAACGCTCTACCCAACCTACATTCTGACTACAAATCTATCCATTCCAAAGAAAAACCATGGCCTTAACGACCCAACGGGTTGACGTACCCGTGATTGTTGACGAATCGAAATGCCTCGAAAAATGCAACGCCTGCATCGAGGTTTGCCCTCTAGATGTATTGGTGAAAAACCCTGAAACCGGCAAAGCCTACATGAAGTACGACGAGTGCTGGTTTTGCCTGCCCTGTGAGAAGGAATGCCCCACGGGGGCGATTACGGTGCAGATTCCGTTTTTGCTGAGGTAGATGGGTGGATGGGTAGACGGGTAGGCGGGTAAAGCCGACTCATCCACTCTCCCACTCATCCACTCCCTTACCCTGCTGTCATTAGAAAACTCCAAACCATGTACACCACCGATATGGACCCTGAAGTTGCCCAGTGGGTTGAGCTGCTGCGATCGCCCGATCTCGACAACCGCCTGGTCGCCGTCAAAACTCTGCAACACCTGGGCGATGAGGATGCGATCGAGCCCCTGATCGGGGCACTCAGCGACGAAAACCCCACGGTGCAAGAAATTGCCATCACTACCCTGTGGGAATTTGCCAACCCAGTCGCCATCAACCCGCTGATCGAGTGCCTCAGCTCGCCCCACGAGAATGTCCGCAGTGAAGCGCTGTCGGCCCTCAAGGAGCTGGTTTCCACCAACGATCTGATGAAGCTGCTGGATGTGTTGCAGGTGGGCAATGTTTACGCGCAGCTCAACGTGCTGGTGCTGCTGCGCAAAATCCACGATGCCCAGGCGCTGCCGTTCATTCTGCCGTTTTTTGAGTCGGAGAATCCCGAGCTGCGGGAGGCGGCGGTGATTACCCTGCGCTACCTGAACCAGGTGGTGCGCTGTGAACCAGCCCTGGCCTTAGCTAAAGACCCTGATGAGTTGGTGCGGCGGGCGACAGCGCTGACCCTGGGCCACCTCAGCGATGCCGAAGTGGTGCCGCTGCTGTGCGAACTGCTGACGAATGACCCCGACTGGCAGGTGCGGCGCAATGCGGCCCAGTCGCTGGATATTTTGGCTGACCCAGCGGCGATCGCATCCCTGGTCAAGGCTATGGATGACCCCGAGTGGCAGGTGCGCAAGTTCACTGCCCGCGCCCTGCAAAAAACTCCCGACGTGCAGGCGCTCCCGGTGCTGATCAAGTCTCTGACCGACGAGTACTCCGACGTGCGGCGCGATGCGGCCACCGCCCTAGGCAAGCTGGCCGACACCAACGCCCTGCCCGCCCTGCAGCAGACCCTCAACGACCCCGATATGGACGTGCGGATTTTCTCCCAGCGGGCCATTGACGCGATTCAGAAGTCTCAGCCGGAAACCTCCCATGTCTAGCCATTCCTCTCCGTTTCACCGCGCTGCTGAGGCCCCCGCTGAGGTAGCGCCCAGTGCTGAGGCGATCGCCCGTAAAGCCGAAGTCATCGCCCAGCTCAAAACCCTGCGCGAGCCCACCCTGGGCAACGACCTGGTCAGCCTGGGCATGGTGCGCAACCTGCAAGTAGTCGATGACTACGTCTACCTGCGGCTTTACGTGGGCCGCCACCAGCTGAATTTGCAGCAATTGGTGCAAGACACTCTGGGGCAACTGCCCTGGTGCAAAAAAGCCTACGCCCAGCTCTGCACCATCCCTGGGGTGCGCACCACCCTGGCGGTGTCGAGCGGCAAGGGCGGCGTGGGCAAATCGACCACGGCTGTGAACCTGGCGGCAGCCCTGGCCAAAACCGGGGCCAAAGTGGGGCTGCTCGATGCCGACATCTACGGCCCCAACGTGCCCCAAATGCTGGGCCTGGGCCATTCGGAAGTGCGCGTGATCGACACCCCCGAGGGCCAGCGGTTTGTGCCCCTAGAGGCCCACGGCATCAAGCTGATGTCGGTGGGGCTGCTGGCCAAAGGCGACCACCCTCTAGCCTGGCGCGGCCCGGTGATGCACAAAATTCTCACTCAGTTTCTCCATGAGGTGGACTGGGGCGAATTAGATTACCTGCTGATCGACCTGCCCCCCGGTACCGGCGACGCTCAGATCACCATCGTGCAAGAAAGCCCGATCTGCGGCGTGGTGATGGTGACGACACCGCAGCAAGTGGCCGTCTCCGACGTGCGCCGCAGCGTACACATGTTTCGCCAGGTGGGTGTGCCCGTACTGGGTCTGGTCGAAAATATGAGCTACCTGCTCTGCGGCCACTGCGGCGAACCGACGCCGATCTTTGGCAGCGGCGGCGGGGCCCAGATTGCCACCGATCTCTCAGTACCGCTGTGGGGTCAGGTACCCATCGACCCCCGCATCTGCGAACAGGGCGATGCTGGCACGCCCCTGCCCATGAAGCTGCCCGATGCCCCCCTGAGCCAGATTTTTGGCCAGATTGCCCTGGGGCTGAATGCGACCTTTGGGGTGGCAGCGGTGGAGGAGCTGGCTGCGGTTTGCTGAGGAAGGAGGGAGTGCAAAGTTCATGCACCCATCCACCCGCCCACCCATCCCCCCTATCCCCTCTTTCGGATCCCCCCGATACCTCACTCCTGACTCAAACTGGTCAATCGGAGGATCCTTTTCTAATGTTCGCTCTGGCCGGAGGCACCCCTATGGACATCAGCACGTGGCTCATCAGCCTGGGGGTAGTGGCGATCGCAGGCTTTACCCGAGGCTTCTCTGGCTTTGGTTCAGGGCTAATTCTCGCTCCGGCTTTGAGTTTGCTATTTAACCCGCAGCTGGTGGTAGCGACCATTCTCCTGATCGACATGACGGCTGGGGCTGGGGTCGTACCCGGCGCGGTGCGAAAGACCAAGTGGCAGCAGGTGTTGCCTTTGGTGGTCAGCGCCATAGTGATGGTGCCGGTGGGGGCGCACTTTCTGGCCCTGCTCGATCCAACCCTGCTGCGGCGCATCATCGGCGGCCTGATTTTGGGGTTTGTGCTGCTGCTGTTGAGCGGCAAAAGTCGCTACAACCGGCCTCGCCTGGTGTGGACTTGGGCGGTAGGGGCGCTCAGCGGTTTCTTGACCGGGCTGGCGGGCATCGGTGGCCCGCCGATCGTGCTCTACCAAATGTCTAGCCGCAATCTGGCCGCCGCCAACCGGGCCAACTTTATTGTCTTTTTTGCCCTCCTTCAGGTCATTGCTCTGGGCTCTTACTGGGCCAGCGGCTTGATATCGGTGGCGGTGGGGGGCCTATTTATCCGCCTGTTACCGGCGTTTTTTCTGGGGCAGCTGCTGGGGCAGTTGTGCTTTAAGCGGGTTGACGAAGCACTCTTTCGCCGCTTTGTGATGGGGCTTTTGCTAACGGTGGCGGTGCTGGCTTTGGTGGCCTGATCTCACCCTATAAACGGTTTTAAATCATGAAACTATCCTCTAAGTCTGATCCAGGGGTGCCTGCCCTTGGCCCTGCTTCTGGCGACTGGAAAACCCAGGGCAGCTCAATTTTGCCGGGGCTGCTGCTGACGACGCTGATGGCCGCGATCGCCCTGGGGCTAGACCGACTGAGCAACCTGCACACCCTCAACCCGCTGCTAATCGCCGTGCTGCTGGGGATTGGCTGGCGGCAGTGGGGCGTGGTGCCCGCCGCCTACCGCCCCGGCATCAAGTTTGCGATGAAGCGGGTGCTGCGGCTGGCGGTGATTTTGCTGGGCCTGCGGCTGAGTTTGGCCGATGTGATGGCCGTTGGCCCCTGGGGGTTGGCCATGGTAACGGCTGGCACCCTCAGCACGTTTTATCTGACCTGCTGGCTGGGGCGGCGTTTGGGCGTTAACCCGCGCCTGACTCAGCTGATTGCGGCGGGCACCTCGATCTGCGGGGCCTCGGCGGTGGTGGCCACTAACCCGGTGATCGAAGGGACTGAGGAGGATATGACCTATGCGATCGCCACCATTACCGGCTTTGGCACCCTGGCCATGCTCGCCTATCCCCTGGTTGGCAGTCTGCTGCAGCTCAGCCCTCAGGCCTTTGGCCTCTGGTGCGGGGCCTCGGTGCACGAGGTAGCCCAGGTGATTGCCACCGCCTTTCAGAACGGGGCGATCAGCGGCGAACTGGCCACCATCACCAAGCTCTCGCGGGTGCTGCTGATTGTGCCCATTATCGTCAGCCTGAGCTGGCAGACCAGGCGAACCCACCGACAGAAACAGGCGGCGATTCCGATTCCCTGGTTTGTGCTGTTTTTTGGCCTCTTAGTCATCGTCAACAGCCTCAGCTGGGTGGCCGAGCCGCTCAAGGCCGTGGTGCTCAACGGCAATCAGTGGTTGCTCTGCATATCGCTGGTGGCGATGGGGCTAGAGACAAACCTGTCGAACCTGAGCCAGCTGGGAATCAAACCAATCTACCTGGCCTGCTTGTCGTGGCTATTTTTATCGGTAGTCAGCCTGTCGATGATTGGCCTGGGCCAACTGCTGGTCTAACAACCTTTCTCATGCCTGCGGTATATGCGAGGCAACGAAATCTCTGTTTAGGATGAGGAGTATTTGCTTTGGAGGAGCAGGTGGTTCTCGATCAGCTTCCGGTATCTCGCGTGAACGCTCGTAAAACCGATGCGTTCGATATTTATAACAGTCGGTTTTGTGAGGGCAGCAACCCTTACTTAAACACCGCTGCCTATGTATTTGACTTTGCCCTCACCGGAAACAGCGACCCACTGCCAATCGAAGCTTATATTGACGCGGTGAGCGATCGCTACCCTCACCTCAAAGAGCACAGCTACGATTCCTACGCCCATCTCTTTGCCCAGGTGGCCGCCGAGGTCAACCGGCTCGATATTGGGCTGCATCTGCACCAGTGGAGCGTCACCCATCGGGGTGACCGCTGCCGCATTGCCGTCGAAGCCCTGCACGGACGCTCGACGCGATCGGTTGTGTTTGCCGTGTGGGACTGGTTCGAGGCCATCACCCAGGACCAGCAATTTTACATTGAAGACCAGATTGAAATTTTTCAACGCGTGTTTCGGCAGTCGGTGTATGGCGGCCCTACCGTCTATGCGCTACTGCGAACCGCCCACGAAAAAAGCATTCCCACCTTTTATCTCTGGGATGAGGGGCTGATGCAGTACGGCTACGGCAAAAAGCTGGTGCGCGGCGTCGCCACCACCTTTGACACCGACAGCCACCTCGATTCAGACTTCACCACCCGCAAAGACGACTGCAAAGCTTTTCTCAGCACCCTGGGCTTTCCGGTGCCCCAGGGCGAAATCGTCGCTACCCGCAGTGAAGCCCTAGCCGCTGCCGATCGCATTGGCTACCCGATCGCTATCAAGCCGGTGTCGGGGCACAAGGGCGAAGGGGTCACTGCTGACGTGGGCGACGACGACGAGCTAGACGCCGCCTTCGATCGCGCCCTGGCCTCAATTCCCGCCGATGAAGCGGTACGCATCATTGTGGAGCAGAGCATTACGGGCTCTGACTTTCGCATTTTGTGCGTCAACGGTCGCTTTGTGGCGGCCATGGAGCGGCAGCCCGCCTCGGTCACCGGCGACGGGCGATCGACCGTCAGCGAACTGATTCGCGCGGCCAACCGAGCCGCCGCTCGCAGCGACACCCCCACCTCGCCCCTGGGCCAGATCAAAACCGACGAGGCTATGGAGCTTTACCTGGCCGCCCAGGGGTTCACCCTAGACAGCGTGCTAGAAGCAGGCCGCACCGTCTATCTGCGCAAGGTGGCCAACCTGTCCGCCGGGGGGGTCAGCATCGACGCCACGCCCAGCATTCACCCCGACAACATCATTTTGGCGCAGGATATTGCTCAGCATTTTCGGTTGACCTGCCTGGGCATTGACGTGATTGCCCGTGACCTATCGAGGTCGTGGAAAGACAGCAGTTTTGGCATTCTTGAAATTAACTCGGCCCCCGGAATTTCGATGCACCTCAACCCCTCGGTGGGCGATCGCGTCGATGTCACCTCCCCCATTTTAGAAACCTTCTTCCCCGCCGAAACCAGCCCCCGCATTCCGATCATGACGTTCAATCGGGTTTCGATGCGCAACCTGCAGGAGCTGATCGACCATGTGTTGCTGCAGCACCCCAACTGGGTGATCGGCGCAGTATGCCGCGAGGGTATGTTGATCAATCGCTCTGAAAAGGTCTTAAGCCCAAACTACAACGCCAATGTGCGCAACCTGCTGCGCAACCCCAAACTTGACATGCTAATTGCAGAATATCGCGGCGATAGTTTTGAGCAGGACGGCATGTTCTACTCGGGCAGCGACATAGTGGTTTTAGACAATCCTACCGAAACCGAAATGCTGCTCACCCGCGATGTTTTCCCCCACTCAACGGTTGTGGTACGAGAGGGCGACGACATCTCAATTCGCCGCGAAGGGCTGATCGAACAGTATCGCCTGGGCGGCAGCGAACCCTTCAGCCGCGTCTATCTCAAAGAGATTGGCACCATCTTGGCCTAACGTTGGCATTCATCGGACACCGATAGCGTCTGCAACAGCAAAACTGAAATGTTCTGGTGCATTGCGATACAGGCTCTACGGCAGGCTGCTACTGTTCGCGAAGCGTCTTCGGAACGGAAAATCGCACCATCAAAATCCTCCATGCCCTCGGCTACGCCGACCCCACGACTGGAGCGTGAGGCAGTCTACTGGCTCTGGTTATCCTTGCGTTTGTGGAGCCGGGTGAGAGAAATTCTGGCCGACTCGGCCACCTGATACTGCGAGTCTTTCTCTAGAAAGCGCAGGGCGGGTTCAGTTTTGGGAGTAGGTAGATGACCTAGCGCCTCAGCCAGCCGCTGGCGCACCAGCCAGTCTTCCGACTGCGCGAATTTGAGAATTTCGTCCACCGCCTCTAGGTCGCCAATTTCGCCAACGGCGGCGATCGCCGCCTGCTGCATTACGGTTTCGTCACTCTGCAAAGCCTCCATTAGCACATCGTGGGCACGGGGGTCTTTCAAATTGCCCAGCGAAACCGCCGCGCTAAAGCGCACCAGCCAGTCGCTATCTTCGTAAAACGCCCGCACCAGAGGCCCAAACGCGCGCTGATCTTCTAAATAGCCCAGCGCCCCCGCAGCATCCGCCCGAATGCCGTAGTCGGGGTCGGTGGTGAGCAGGTTCACCAGAATGTCGAAGGCCTCTTCATCGGGTTTAATCCCCAGGGCAAACACCGCCATCGAGCGAATTTGCAGATTTTTGTCGTCTAGCGCCTGCCGAATTAGCGGTGCCGCCTGGGCCGCAGGCACATTGCGCAGCGAAGCCAGCGCCAGCATGCGGTCTTTGGAATCTTCACTCTTGAGCTGAGCGGAAATCTGCTCTAAATCCATGGGAAAGGTGCACGGTGAACGGTCCTCTTCAGTATAAGGAGGTTGAGGAGGGTGGAGAAGGTGAGGCGGTGAGGAAGGGGGAGTGCAAAATTCAAAGTTCAAAATGCGAAGTTCAAAATTTTGAACTTCGCATTTTGAATTCATCCACCCATCTACCGTTTTCGCAGCCGCCCAAAATGCTCCTCCCCCTGCCGCGAGGGTATGGAGTTTGTCACGGGTTCCAGGGTCACGATTTCAAAGTGGGGCTCGAACAGCTGGCGCACTTCGGCGGCGGTGGTGCCAAAGGGGGGGCCACCGGAGCGCGAGTGGGTAAAGAAGACGGCCAGCAGTTCGCCGCCGGGCACCAGCAGGTTGGCCACCAGTTCGACATAGGCGGGGCGCAGGGCGGGGTCGATCGCGCAGAAGCAGGTGTGCTCAATGGCGTAGTCAAACTGTCCGGCGTACTCGGGCAGCAGGCCAAAAATGTCTCGCTGGAGCGGTTTTAAGGGCAGGTCTTGAGCCTGGGCCTGTTCCTCTAGCGCCTGAATGGCGGAGGGGGCAAAGTCGACGGCGGTGACGGCAAAGCCGTGCTGGGCAAAGAAGACGGCATCGTGGCCGCGTCCGGCTCCGAGCACAATGGCCGAGCTTGGCTTGGGGGCATCGGCAGACTCCAGCAGGGTCTTAAAGGCGGGGGCGGGGTGGCCTAGGTCCCAGCGGGGGGGGCCTGCCTGGTAGCGCTCTTCCCAGGCGTCAGAACTCAGGGGCGATGGGGATTGTGCGGTCATGGGGTGCTCCGGTGTATGCTCGGTGGCGTACAAGATTTTCTCAAGGTAGCGCGTATGCGGCGACGGCAGCTATTGGGCGGGCTGGGGGTGGCATCGGCAGGAATGGCGCTAGGACAGCGATCGCTCCAGGCCCAGGAACGCCAAGGACGATCGGCCCTGCTGCCGCCGCGCCTGCGGGAGGGCGACGCGGTAGGGATTGTTAGCCCGGCGGGGGCGACTTTTGAGCGCGATCGCCTCGATCTGGTGATTGACGCGGTTAAGGCGCTGGGCTTTGTGCCCCGCGTTGCCCCCCACGCCCTGGCCCGCTACGGCTACCTGGCGGGCACCGATGCCGAACGCGCCGCTGACGTTAACGCCATGTTTGCCGACCCGGCCATCAAAGCGCTGCTGCCGGTGCGCGGCGACTGGGGCAGCGCCCGCATTCTGCCCTACCTCGACTACGACACCATTCGCGCCAACCCCAAGGTGCTAATTGGCTTTAGCGATATCTCCGCCCTGCTGCTGGGCGTCTATGCCCAGACGGGGCTGGTCACCTTTCACGGTCCCCACGGCCTTACCGCCTGGCGAGCCGACCAGGTAGAACCCCTGCGCCAAATTCTGATGGAGGGCGCAGCGCTGACCTACAGCAACCCGCTGCTGGGGGCCGATCAAGACCGCCTGATGCGCGATCAGGGCCGCATTCAAACCATCACCGCTGGCCGGGCCACCGGGCCGCTGATTGGCGGCAACCTGTCGGTGATTTCTGGCATTGTGGGGTCGCCCTACTTCCCCGACCCCAGCGGGGCGATTTTGTTTTTAGAAGACGTGGGCGAACCGCCCTATAGCATCGATCGCATGCTGACCCAGCTCAAGCTGGCGGGCGTACTGGACGGCCTGGCGGGGTTTGTGTTTGGCCAGTGCGCCGCCTGCGGGCCGGGCTCGGGCTATGGCTCACTCGCCCTCGAAGACATTCTGCGCGATCACATTCAGCCCCTCGGCATTCCCGCCTACGCGGGCGCGTGGATTGGCCACGTGGAGCCGCTGTGGACGCTGCCCATCGGCGGCCCGATCACCATGGATGCGGCCACCGGCACCCTGCAAATGCAGGCCCCAGCCGTAGTCTAAGGCGTGTCATTAATTGTGGCCAAAAGCTCGGGATATCAAGCCTTGCCACGCCCGACCCAAACGACAAGCTAGGGGCCGTAACCCTTGATTCTTGAACGTTTAGCAGCTAGTTGACGACAGCCCCTAGAGAACCGATACAGTGTCGCTAGGACTGGGTTAAGACGTTGGGGGCGGCGTGAGCTGCACCAGATCGGAAGGGGCAAACTGACCCGTTTCGATCGGGGTCGTCTGCCAACCGGGGGGCACAGTATCGAGCAGCGTGGATGACGGCTTGAGCAAAAACAGGGTGGCCTGGGGCTGGGCCTCAAGCACAGCCTGAAGGCTAGCTAGCGCGGGCATTCCTGGTTCTGGCAGCAGCCACAGCGCTGTGTTGGGTTGGAGGTAGTGGCTCAGCGAGAGGGCTTCTCCCATGGCAATGCCGTTTGCCCCCAGCAGTACCCTTGGGTTCGACACCTGGTTGAGGTAGGTGGCGACGTGAATATTGGAGTAGCCCACGGTCTTGTTCCACCAGGTCAGGGCGCGGTTGTTTGCTACTCCAGAGGCCATGCCTACGGCTAGCAACAGGGCCAGCAGCGTTACGCCCAGGGCTTTGGAGCGTCTCTGGGATGCTGTTAGCCAGTGGGTTATCAGGGGTGCGATCGCCAGCGGCAGCAGCACCAACGACGGAAAAAAGTACCGCGTGGTGCCCGAGAACTGGCTGCCCCGCACTATATCGCCGCCGATCAGTACCAGGGGCGGTACCAGCAGGCCACAGCTCAAAAACAGCGCCACCGATCGCGGCTGGGTCCGCCAAATATGCCCCAGCCCCAGCCCCATCACTAGCAGCACTAGCGCTGGGCCAAATAGCGTAAATGGGTGGCTCAGGGGAGCATTAAAATCGACCACCATAGAACTGTAGTGTAGTCCCCAAAACTGGGCCAAATACTCCAGCGGCCTAGGTTCGTTTGCCCAGGCTGTTACGGTTCGCAGCCGCGCCCACTGCCGCACGATGACCCACAGCCAGGGGGTAAAGAGCCCCAGGCCCAGGCCGTTGGCGAGTACAAAGGCCGCCCAGGTTTTTAGGGAAAGTGGCTTCTGATCGGACTTAAGCCAGGCCATAGGGCTAAGGTGGCTAAGGGCAACATAGGCGACATGGCTCAAGCCCAGCAGCACCGTCATCAGCGAGCCGTACCAGGCCAGCCCCAGGGCCAGCCCGTAGGCGACCCAGGCCGACACGGTGTTTCGCGCCATCGCCCGCACCAGGGTGCCGTGGGCCAGCAGCAGGCCAACCGTCCACAGAGTATATTCCCGTGCCTCCTGGCTGTAGATGAGCTGCACGGGTGCCACGGCCAGCAGGGCCACAGCTACCCAGGCGATCGCAGGCGAAGCCGGAAACAGCTGACGACCCAGCCAGTACATCACGGCGATCGCGATCGCCCCAAACACCGCCGCGATCGCCCGATACCCCCAGATCGACGCCCCAAATAATCGGCCCCAGCCGTGGGCCAGCAGATAGTACAACGGCGGGTGCTCGGGGTTGTTGGTCAACGCCAGCCAGCTGTCGGACAGCGATGGCTCGGGCGGCAGCTGCTGGTAGCGCAGCAGATCGGCGGCGGTCAGATCGGGGCGATCGCGCACCGCTTCTTCTACGGCGGGGCCGACATACCCCGCCACCCGCAGGCTGGTATAGGCTTCATCGTGCCAGTAGACCTTGCGATCTAAATGGGCAAAGCGCAGCACCAGGCCTATGGTCACCGCTGCGATCGCCACCCACCTAACCCAAACCCAGCCCTTTGCCAACCCCGTTCTCCCCACTATCAGACCTTGTCCAGCTGCCCAGTTCCTGGTGACTATAGCCCCCGGTAACCTGCCAGCACAACAGACCTGACAATATTAGATGGGTTAGGTATCTAGAACTGGTAGCCTACGTCGCCAAAGTTGGTAATTAGAGCCACATTGGCGTGCTCCAGGCTCGTAACCAGCCACGGCACCTCCTTGCAGGTGCGGCGCTCATGGAGGTTAAACAGCACCGAAAAGCAGCGCTCTAGCCAGGGCTTAGCCGCCGAGCAAAACAGCACCAGCCGCAGCAGCAGCCCCATGGTCAGGGTATGGCCCACATCGTTGACCAGGTGGCGAAAGTTGCGAAACACGGGGCGGTGGGGGCTATCGACCACCAAAAAGTTGAGCAGGCGGCGACAGGTCTCCACCAGAATAAAGCTGTTCAGGGGCTGAGCGTCGAACTCGGCCAGGGTTTCGCGCAGGTACTGGCGCAGGTTGCGGGTAAAGTGGTTGCCGCTGTACTTCGGTTCCGCCGCCGCAATGGGGCTGATCAGGTAGTCGACAAACTCATCTTTAAAGTCGCGGAACGAGCGCACGGTTTTGCTGTAGGTGGCAAACCAGCGGGCCTGGTCGCGGTGGGTGCGACCGTCAACTTTGCCGGTATAAAAGTTAAGCGCCTGCTCCAGCCCAACGGCATCGAGCAGCGTGGGGTTGACCACCTGCCCAGACCGGCCTGCGCCCTGCTGCTGGGCGTGGTAGCGCGCCAGGCGAATGCCCAACTCAGTCTCGGCCCGACGGCGCAGGTCGTTGATGTTTTGCTTTTGCTCCTGGCCGCTGTCTTTGGTGAGCAAGCTGTTGTCGTACAGAAAAGGGTAGTGGCGAATGCGGTAGGCCAGCGGCTGTTCTTCCACCACCACGGTCTGAGGAACATCGGCCTCGCGTGGAGCCATGATCTGCTGCAGCCGCACCAGCGAAGCGTACTGCTCGGTCTGGGGAAACTCCTTGACCAGGTTGTAGACCTTTTGGGCCCTGGGGTTAGCGCCATTGGCCGGGGGCAGCTCCTCAAACAGCCGCACCAGTTCAGGAATCGCCCAGTGATCGCGGGGCTGAGTGTACCAGAGGTTGATCAGGGTGTAGCAGCAGCGGTTGAGCACGTACTTGAACTCGCGATCGGCGGTGTCTTGCTCAGACAAACTGAGCAGGGCGTTGGCCACCGAACTATCTGGATAGTTAGCCACGTCGAGAAACAGGCGGCGAAACCGCTCGATCAGCTCGTGGGGAGCTTCCTGCTTGCGCCAGTATTGCCAGTGCTGGTAGAGCAAGTCTTCTAGACTAGCCGGGGGGCGGCTCGAGTAGTTTGACCACGAATCTAAGGAATCCCAGGGACTCATGCTGCTGACCTGATTGTGAGGGCGGTAGACGTAGCGGCAACCCAGCGGGAGCCAGCCTTGGCCGTTGATTTTACACCTGTTCTCTGCAGGGCGGAATAGTGCGAACTGAACTACTCAAGGTTGAGGGATGGCTCAACCCACCTAAACATACCGGGTCGTAAATCTTACTGATGCTTATTTCGGACTACGGCCATAGTTTCGTCAATAATACCTAGGTCAGGGGCAGTTTTCTCCGTTAAGTAGGATGCATTTCTTAAAGATTTCTTGAGGATTTGCCCCATTTTGCTTTATGTCTTGTCTCTAGAGAGCCTCAATCTGCCTCACTACGGTTTGAGCCGAGTAGCTCACCCCGGCTGTGCCTTCGCCGGGGTGGGTACAGTCGCCCACCAGCCACAGCCCATCCACCGGCGTGCGGTTGGCAAAGCCGAAGGGGCCAAAGGTGCTCACCCGCATACCCAGGCCACCGACCGTACCCTGGTCGCGGGCGGTAAAGCGGGCAAAGGTTTGGGGGGTCGCGGCCTCAGCGTGGATGATGTGGTCGCCCTGCAGGTCGAAGAAGCTGGACAGCCGCTGAATGGCACCGTCGGTGTAGGCCTGCTTCATGGCCTCGTAGTTGCCGTGCCACCAGGAAGCGATGTCGGTAAACGACGACGCAATAATGGTGGCTCGCCCCTCGGGGGCGCGACCGTCACCGGGGCGACTGACGGAGACAAACAGCGTATTGTTTTCGGCGATCGGGCCATCGTAGTTATAGAAAAACTGCAGGTGGGGCGGGCAGTCAGCCGGAATGGCGGCGGCATCGACCCCCAGATACAGCACAAAGGCACCACTACCCGCAGGCAGCGACTCAACCCGTCGTCGGTAGCCAGGGGGAGCGCAGTCACCCAGCAGCTGCACCAAATTTTGCACGGTGACATTGGTGACGACATGGTCGGCGGGTTCTACCCAGGTGCGCCCGGTTTTTTGATCTTCCACCCTGACCCCTGTTACCCGGCCCTGGTCGGTCTGTACCTGCTGCACCCGGTGGTTGAGCTGCAGCAGGCCACCGTCACGCACCAGCGCTTTTTCGAGGCTGTCGCTGAGCACCTGCATACTGCCGTGGAGGTGCCACAGGCCTTGCGGGGCCTGGGACATGCTGAGAGCGGTAGCGGCATAGAGCACGGCGGTTTCGTCGGCACTGACCTGGGAGTAGAGCTTGAGCTGAAGGTCGAGAAAGGTCTTGAGACGGCGGTCATCCTCCAGCCCCAGCTGCCGCAGCACCTGGCCCACGGTGGCAAAGGTGTAGGGCACCGTCACCAGGGTGTCGGGGCGTAGGGCCTGGGTCAGCTGCCACAGATCCCACGGGCTGCGGGGGGGCAGCACCGGCTGCCGGGCCTGAAATCGCCAGCTGGGCTGAAACAGTCGCTGCATGAGCTGCCAGAACGGCTCGCTGCCCGGAAACTGCCGCTGCCGCTCGGCTCGCCAGGCCTCGGGGTCGCGCCATACCCGAATGGGCTCAGTTTCCCCCGGTAAAAATACCGCACAGGCTGGGTCACAGGGGGTTGCTGCGGGCAGGGGCAGATCGAGCTGGTCAAAGATTTGGTGGTGAATACCTCCGGGCTCTAGCCCGGCCACCTGGGTTGCCCCTACATCAAAGGTGAAGCCCCGCCGCCTAAAGGTTGAGGCGCACCCCCCGGCCACTTGAGCCTGGTCGAACACCCGCACGGCATAGCCTCGACGGGCCAGCAGCGCCGCCGCTGTGAGCCCCCCGATGCCAGCCCCCACGACCACCACCTGGCGGTTAGATAACCCCGAGGCACGACCCATAGCGTTACATTTCTTTACGACACTCTCAGTTTAGCCCAGGCTGAGGGTGCGGATCGGCCCGATACTCGCTGCTATCCTGGCTAGTCGTACTCTCGGTTGCCGGCGGCAAACTGTAGCACCATGGGCAGACCGCCGTCCTGGTGATACTTGTCGGCCCAGGCGCGCAGCATTTCGTCGAGTTCTTCTAGCGCGGCCTGGCGCTGCTGAGGGGCTACGTCAAAGACTTCAACTCCGCGCAGCACGCCGGGTTCTTCGCGCACCCAGGCCTGCAGCAGGCCAAAGTAGCGGGCGACGTCATCAATCATGGCGAACACCCGCTCCTGCTCGCCTCTGGGAGAGTACGACTCGCTGGCCAGGGCGTACAGCGGAATATCGACCAGGGGCGAATCAATCTGAATGACGGTGCCCGAGTGCAGCAGTCGAAACTTGATGTGAGATAGCAGGGCGTCGCTAAAGGGCATGCGCTGGCCCTTGGGCAGTTCTTCCTGCGACATCTGATGGAGCAGTTCCATCAGCTCGGTAAACTCAACCTGGTCTAAAATGCGGGCCTGAGGCGCACTGGCGGGCAGGCTGTCTTCAATGCTTTTGCGCTCGCCTGGGGTCAACCCCTGCACGCGCACGCGCGCCTCGGTGCCGCTACAGGGAAAGTGCTCCTGCCAGAGAAATGGCAGGGCAATCAGGTAGTAAGGCTCTTTGGAGTTGAGCACCTTCAGGCTTTGGCCCTCCGCCAGGGCCACCTGAATCTCCTGCACAATGGCTTTGACCCGTTTGGGCTCAACGTGGTACAAAAAGCCGGTCTTGCGAATGTTGTTGCCCTGCTCGATGAAGGTGCTGTAGATAGCGAGCTTGGCGGCTGTGGTGGCGGCGTCTAGAAAAGCCCCATAGCGATGCCCTCCCATTTTCATGGTGCTGAGGGCCAGGTTGAGCAAAATCCAGTCTGCGGGGCTGTTGTCTACGGCTCGCAGCAGGTCTTGTTTTAGGTCGGGCGGAACTTGGGACTGGTAGGTCACAGGATGGCGATTACTCAGACTAGGTAAATTACAGAATTTTTAGCCTCAGTAATTTACAGGAAAGAACAGGGAAAGGCCGCGATCGCAGCTTGAGCAGCAAGAAGCAGATTTGAGCTGTCTAGAAGCCCTGGGGTCTATAGCTTAGATGGCCGGTTAAGCCCAATCTAAAAACGACAGCAGCAGCACCTCAGATCTAGAGCCCAACCGAGGTCAGCCAACCAGATCGATCCTCAAATAGCCGCCGACAGCTGGGGCAAACTATGCTCTTAACATAGCCTATGCTCTGGCCTGTAGCGAGTTTCTATATAGAGAGGATACTTCAGCTTCAAAGTATAGATTTAGTTGCCGAAAATGCTTCATATTTGGGCAGCAAAAACATAAGCGCTGGAATTTCGATTGATCTGGCGATCGCCATTTGATTTGGGTGAGAAGGGGTTAGGCAGCACCTGGGTCTTTAGGTTTCCTCGCCCCTGCTCTGCTCAGACGAAAAGAAAACCCAAACTCAACCCCTATATTTAGTAGGGAGTTCTGCTGGAGAAAAAACTCCAGATCTCCAGCTATAGCCGTCGCCACAACGGTTAGGACGTTTTCGTAGGTAGCCTGTGGGCGATGGCTATACGCCAGTTCGCTGTCCCAGGCTTGGTTACAGGCAGTCAGTAATGTCCTAAGCAAACTGGCCAGCGCTACAAATTTGGCGAGGGAGCTAGGGGCTGTCGTCAATTAACTGCGGATGGCTGGAGAATCAGCGGTTTAGCCCATAGCCTGTTCTTAGGGACGGGCGTGGCAGCGCTGAGACGGCTAGCCAGACGTCTCAGCCGTTAGCCATCTGTGAGGCCTGTCAAAGTCGAGAGGCTGTCAGGTTACGAGCCGGAATCGGCGGGAGCCTCAGGCTCGACCGGCTCCGCAGGCGGTGCTGCTGGATCGACAGGAGCCCCAGGCTCAGCGGGAGTTCCCGGTTCGGCGGGAGCCACGGGCTCGACCGGCTGAGCCGCACCGCAGTAGCCATTGACCTCGTTGATCAGCTGCGATTCGGTTTGAGAGAGCGTTTCGATCGAGGCCACGGCGGTCATGGTCTGCTGCTGAGATTCTTCGATTTTGGCCGGTAGCTCGTCCTCTGATTCAACCTGCACCACCAGATCCATCGCCTCGCGGGCGTCGGTCAGGGCGCTGCTAAACCCCTGCACAACGCCAACGTACTCGTCTCTAAACTGGCTGAGGTCTTCGTCGCGGAGGGTGGTGGATTGCAGATCGCCGACTAGACCGTCGAGGTTGGTGACCACTTTATCGACGGCGGTGGTGTACTGGCTGGCGGCTAGCTTAATATCGTCCAGGTTTTTGACCTGGGCAGCGCTCTCGCTGAAGGTTTGAATTTCGGCCTCAAACTCCTGCATAAAGCCCTGGGTTTGGTTGACCACCTCGGCCAGCTGGTTGCACTGGGCCACTTTAGAGGAGCCGCAGCCCAGCAGCAGCAGAGGCAGCAAAAGCCCTACCCCACGCATGCCCTGCCGCCTGATGCTTCTACCTGTGCTTGCTACCTGTGTCATCGCTGCCGCCATCGTTTATTGCTACGGCTTCAAGTTTTACCCTGTCTTGGTTAGGTTTACAACCTAATTTATTGAGTTTTGACGGTACCAAGCAAGCGGTCGATCGCAGGTAAAAATAGAAGCCTAAGCCGCGTGTAATGGGCCAGGGACGAACGCTCCCTAGCCCCTGGCGTTTGAGCAGACTGCGCTTCAGCGACGCGATCGCTCCCTGCCTGTCGCCCAATCCCGTTCCAGTACCGCACCTGGTAACGCTAAAGACGGGAAAACTGCTGATAGGATCATGAAGGTAAAGGGTATTGCTGAATACCAGGGCAGGGGTTGCCAAGCTATCCCAAACGGGCCGTTCCCGGCCAAAACCCTGGTAGCAGGAACGGTGCCGCATCGCCCGAGCGCTTTTCTGCATTGGGAAAGGGCTTCTGCGATATCTTGGATGAGCTGCTCTACTTGCTGCCTGAACTACTACCGGATGCGATCGCGACATGCTCAGCCCAGATGATTTTTTAGTGGCCACCCAGTGGGCTGGCCTCGGCACCCTGGCCCTGGCCCTACTGGCCGGGCTGGCCTTTGTGTTTAAGTGGGGCATTCGGTTTCGCCTCGTGGGCGCAGCCGGGTTCGCTGCGGTGCTCACGGTGGGCCTGCTGGGCCTGAGCTTTGAGCCATTTACCCGCATTGCCGTGCCGGGGGCGATGCCCTACACCACCGTCTACGACTCGGGGGCCAGCCAAATTGTGATTACGGTGCCCAACACCATGGGCCCCGAGACGCTGGATGCCACCCTGCGCCAGGCCGCCAGCAACTTGTTTAAGCCCTACCGTTTGGGTTTGCCGGGTCAGGTGGCCACCATTCGCGCCCGCACTATTGCCCATGAGCCCGGTGGTGTCTCTAAACTGATCTATCTGGGGCAAATTCAGCCCAACCCCAAAGGCTCTGAGGAGGCGTTTCGGGTTCAGATCGACCGCGCCAACTGGCCTACTCCCAGTTAACCCCCACCCTGCGGGAAGCCGCTCCGCGTCTACACCTTTTTACTCACGGCCTTATCTCTCACCCACCCACTCACCTGTTCCCTGCCTCTCACCGCCTATGCCCACCCTTTCCCCTCTCCCCACCCTCGCCATCGCTCCCGCTCAGGTCATCCGTGGCGACGGCATCTTAGCCGACCAGGGCGCTGCGATTTCTGGCGGGATCGCAGCGCAAATTGCCCGTCTGGGTCAGCGACCCCTAGTTGTGGGCGGCCGCCACAGCCTGAAGCTGGCCGCACCGTTAACTGGCGCTCTCGAACAGCAGGGCTTAACCCCTCAAGCGACCTCCTACGGCCCCGACTGCAGCGAAAGCACGCTGGAACGGCTGCGCGCGATCGCCGCCGAACACCAGGCCGATGTGGTGATTGGCATCGGTGGCGGCAAGGCGCTCGACACCGCCAAGCTGCTGGCTCACCAGATCCACCAGCCGGTGGTAACGGTGCCCACCTCTGCCGCCACCTGCGCCGCCTGGACGGCCCTGTCCAACGTCTACTCCGACCAGGGAGCCTTTCGCTACGATGTGGCCCTAGCCACCTGCCCCAGCCTGCTGGTGCTCGACTACGCCCTGATTCGCACCGCCCCCCGGCGCACCCTGGTGGCCGGCATTGGCGACGGCCTGGCCAAGTGGTACGAGGCGGCGGTCAGCAGCGGGGCCAGCCAGCAGACCCTAATTGTGGCGGCGGTGCAGCAGGCTCGGGTGCTGCGCGACATTCTGCTGCAAAAGACCCCGGCGGCCCTGCGCCAGTGGGGTGGTCCCGAGTGGCAGGAGGTGGTCGATGCCACCGTGCTGCTGGCGGGAGTAGTCGGCGGCGTCGGCGGAGCCCAGTGCCGCACGGTGGCGGCCCACGCGGTACACAACGGCCTTACCCAGCTGCCCGCCAGCCACGGCATTCTCCACGGCGAAAAAGTGGCCTACGGCATTTTGGTGCAGCTACGGCTCGAAGAAATGGGCGGCAACACCACCCTGGCTCGCGCCGCCCGGCAGCAGCTCCTGTCCTTTTACCGGGCCGCCGGGCTGCCCCAAACCCTGAGCGACCTGGGCCTGGGCGACATTACCCTAACCCAGCTGCAGCAGGCGGCGGAGTTTGCCTGCCGGGAAGGATCTGACATTCACCACCTGCCCTTTACCGTGACTCCAGAGGCGGTAATGGCGGCGATGGTGTCGCCTCTGTGCCCCGAACTGCGCGAAAAATCGCGCTCGACGGCCCCCCTTCGTCCTTCTAGCGTTGCCCCGGAGGTGCAGCCATGACCCTCGACTGGATGCCTACGGCCCACCGCCTCAGCGCCCTGCCACCCTACGTTTTTGCCCGCCTCGATGAGCTCAAGGCCCGCGCCCGCGAGCAGGGCCTCGACCTGATCGACCTGGGCATGGGCAACCCCGACGGCCCCACCCCCGCCCCGGTGGTGGAGGCAGCCCGCGCCGCGATCGGTGACGCTGCCACCCACGGCTACCCCCCCTTTGAGGGCACCGCCAGCTTTCGCACCGCCATCACCGACTGGTACGGTCGGCGCTACGGCGTCGCCCTTGACCCCACCGCCGAGGCCCTGCCCCTGCTGGGCAGCAAGGAGGGCATCACCCACCTGGCGATGGCCTTTATCAACCCCGGCGACCTGGTGCTGGTGCCCACCCCGGCCTACCCGGCCCATTTTCGCGGCCCGGCGATCGCCGGAGCCGAGATCTACAACCTGCACCTCAGCGCCGCCAACAACTGGCTGATTGATTTCGACGCCATTCCGACCGAGGTGGCCCAGCGAGCCAAGGCGCTGTTCTTTAACTACCCCAACAACCCCACCGCCGCCACCGCCCCGCGCGAGTTCTTTGAGGCGGCAGTGGCGTTTGCCCACCAGCACCAGATCCTGCTGGTGCACGACCTCTGCTATGCCGAGCTGGCCTTTGACGGCTACCAGCCCACCAGCCTGCTAGAAATTCCCGGCGGTAAGGAGGTCGGGGTGGAGTTTCACACGCTGTCGAAAACCTACAACATGGCGGGCTGGCGCGTGGGCTTTGTGGTGGGCAACTCCCACATCATTCAGGGTCTGCGCACCCTGAAAACCAACCTCGACTACGGCATTTTTGCGGCCCTACAGCGGGCGGCAGAAACGGCCCTGTCGCTGCCCGATCGCTACCTCGAAGAAGTGCAGCAGCGCTACTCCAGCCGCCGCGACTTTTTGATTGACGAGTTTGCCTCCCTGGGCTGGACGGTGGAGAAACCCCAGGCCACCATGTACCTGTGGGTGCCCTGCCCCCCCGATATGACCTCCACCGACTTCGCCCTGACGGTTTTGCAGGAAACGGGCGTGGTTGTCACCCCCGGAAACGCCTTTGGCCCCGGCGGCGAGGGCTACATTCGGGTCAGCCTGATTGCCGATCGCGATCGCCTGGCCGTCGCGATGGATCGCATTCGCCAGGCCGGCTTTCGCTTTGCCCCAGCAGCGGCGGCGGCAATCTAGGGTTAACGCTGGGGCGATCGCCCTAGGGCTGGCCCAGTTTGGATTCTGGCCCCAGGCTGTATAGTGAAACAAACCTCCAATCCCCGCTACCACCATGTTTAACCTCGGCTGGACTGAAGTTGCGCTCGTCATTGGGGTGGCCGTCTTGATCTTCGGCCCCAAAAAAATTCCTGAACTGGGCAGCGCCCTAGGCAAAACCCTGCGCGGATTTAAAGAAGAAATGAGCCAGAATCCTGACGATACGGCCCTCGACACCTATGAGGATGCCGAAGACGCCGACGTATATCGTTAGACTGGCAGTACAATTCTCTAGCGTTAACCACCCCCATGCGGCAATTTCTGAAGTACACCCTGGCTAGTCTGACTGGGTCGGTTTTGTTTTTCTTGCTGCTGGGCTTTTTGCTCGCCCTGGGGGCGGTGGGGCTGGCGGGGGTACTGATGGCGGGGCTCAGCGAAGACAGTGATGCCCCCAGCGTCGAAAAAGATACCGTGCTGGTCTACGATCTCTCGACGGTAATACCCGACTCGCTCGCGGCGGTTGACCCCAGCGCCATCGTGTTCGGTGGGCCAGCACCCGGAGAACTCACCCTGCGCCAGGCGGTGCTGGCCCTGGAGGCTGCTGCCAGCGACGATCGCATTACGGCCCTATACCTGAAGGGCAGCACCAGCATGGGGGCAGGGCTGGCCACTCAGGCCGAGATCTATCCCGTCATTGAGGCCTTTAAGGCGGCGGGCAAACCCATTCTGGCCTACGACATCTCCTGGGATGAGCAGGAGTACGCCCTGGCGGCCCTGGCCGACACGGTGTATCTCAATCCGTTTGGTGACATTGAGATGAACGGCCTCTATGCCGAAACCATGTACCAGGCCGAGGCTCTAGAAAAGCTGGGGGTTGGCGTGCAAGTCACCCGTGTTGGTCGCTACAAATCGGCGGTAGAGCCCCTGATTCGCAACACCATGAGCCCTGAGGAACGGGAGCAAACCCAGCGTCTGCTCTGGGACGTGTGGCAAAACCTGCTGAATACCGCCGCCCCCTCCCGCGAGCTGACGCCCCAGCAGTTTCAGGCTGTGGCCAATCGCCAGGGCTTTTTGTTTGGGGCCGAGGCCGAAACCCAAAACTTTGCCGATGCGATCGCCTACGAAGACGAGGTGATTGTCGCCCTGCGCGAGCTAACCGGCGAAGGTCCCCTGGCTGACTCAGGCGACGACCCGGGCGACGACCTCGATTTTCGTCAGATTGACCTGGCCGACTACGCCAAAACCGTAGACGACCCCCTGACCAGCCGCCGCTCAGACAACCAGGTGGCGCTGGTCTACGCCGAAGGCACCATTGTTGACGGCGGCGATGACGAGGGTTTGAACCAGAGCGGGGTGATTGCGGGCAATGCCCTGGCCCGGCAGCTGCGCCAGCTGCGCCAGGACGATGAGGTTAAAGCCGTCGTGCTGCGGGTCAACAGCCCCGGCGGTAGCGCTACGGCCTCGGAGATCATTTTGCGGGAGGTGCGGCTTTTGCAGGAGGCGGGCAAACCCGTTGTGGTCTCGATGGGCAACGTGGCGGCCTCTGGGGGCTACTGGATTGCCTCCCAGGCCGATGCGATTTTGGCCCAGCCCACTACCGTTACCGGCTCGATTGGGGTATTTGGCATTTTTCTCAACCTCGAAGACCTCGGCACCAAGGTAGGGGTGAACTGGGACGGGGTCAAAACCGCTGAGCTGGCCGATATTTTTACCAGCACGCGACCCAAGACCGAGGCCGAACTGGCCATTTTGCAGCGCACCGTAGATGCCATCTACGACAGCTTTTTAGACCGGGTGGCCGAGGGCCGCGATCTCGAGCGTCCGGTGGTGGCCGAGCTGGCCCAGGGGCGGGTGTGGTCGGGCAAAGCCGCGCTAGATCTGGGCCTGGTGGACGAGCTGGGCGGTGTGAATGACGCGATCGCAACCGCCGCCGAACTCGCCGAACTCGCCGACGACTGGCGTCTGAGAGAATACCCCGAACCCGACGACTGGCAGCAGTTTTTGCGGCTTTTCCTGACTGCTGAAACGGCCCGCACCACCGCCTATGACCCCCTCACTACCCAGGTGCTAGAGTTCGTTGACGAGGCCCAGCTAATCCGCGCCCTCAACGACCCGCGCGGCATCTACTCGATCATGCCCTATCGGCTGGTGGTGAAGTAGTAGGGGATGAGGAGGTGAGGGAATGAGGATGATGGGGGGATGAGGAAGTGAGGGGATGAATTCAAAATTGAGAATTCTCAATTTTGAATTTTGCACTCCGTACTCCCCCTTCCTCACCTCCTCATCTTTCTTATCTTCACCATTTCCCCATCTACCTCACCTTCCTCACCTTCCCCTTTCTCGCCCCCGGAATGCCGTGAACCCGCATGAGGTCGGCCAGGGTCGAGCAGTAGGGCTCCATGCCAAAGCTGGCCGGGCTAACCGCTCCAGCGTAGACAAAGTGACGGTAGTGCAGGCAAAAGTAGTCCCAGGGGGCCATCTGCACCCGAAAGACCTTGATCAGCACGTCGGCCAGCCACATTGACAGGGGAATGCGAAACCAGATGCGCTGGCCGAAGTAGTCGCAAATCTGCTCGACGGCCTGATTGACGCTCAGGGGCGGGTTGCCCAGTACGTACTCTCGGTAGCCCGCCTTGGAGGGGTGTTGAACCAGGTAGTTGACTACCGTGGCAATGTCCTGGGCGTGGGCGAAGTGAAACCCCGCGTCGGCCCGAAAGAAGCGAATCAGCCCCACCCAGCGGGTGACGTCCTTGAGCCCTGCCGAGATAAAGGAGTAGGGCTTTTCTTTGTCGCCGCCAAACACCAGGGTGGGAAACACTGTCGTAATCTTGTCGTATATCGCCAGTTCGGGGAGACGGTGGTGGCACTCGTACTTGCTGCGAATGTATTCGGTACCAATGGCACCCGCCTCCGGCAGCGGAGCGCTCTGCTGATCTAGAATGCTGGCGGTAGAAAAGTAGATCACCTGCTGGCAGCGCTGGGGGTCGAGGTGGGCCATCACCTTCAGGTTGGCATCGACATTGATGGCATCGACGTAGCCGGGGTCGCCGCCCCAGGCCGCCGCCGTTAGAATGGCGATGTCGATGGTGGGCAGCAGGTCAATAAAGGGATCGACGTTTTCGAGCCCGCCGCGCAGAATATGCACTCTGGGGTTGTCTTGTACAGGCAGCCGCAGCTTTTCGGGGGAGCGCAGCAGCAGAAATAGCTCGTAGCGATCGCTCTCCAGCAGCAGCTCCAAAATGTAGTGGCCAATGCAGCCGCTAGCCCCCGTCATAAACACGCGCAGGGTACCGGGGGTGGAGGTGAGGGGCAGGGTGTCCAAATCGCTCAGTTCAATGGGTATAGTCTGACAGTTTAGACCGTTTTGGTGGAGCTAAACGCCTAGCCAGGGTCAGGAGCCCGGTGAGAAAGTATAGCGCTGGCTGGTCTACTGAGGCTAGGCTTGCTCAGCCAGTTGCTCGAACTGGGGCAACTGGCTTGCTCGCAACGCCCAACAATCTTGTCTTCTAACGGTCTAAGCGATTTGGCGGTTGCCTAACTGCGTAGCCTGACAAAAGCGGCTCAAGTATCTTTAAAGCTCAGGTAAAGCTGACAAATTTTGCCCGATCATCTCCGAGAAATTGCGTAGAGGGGTAGGCCACTTCTACGGTTCCTGTCTATGTCTGCCCCTTCCTATCGTCACGTCGTCAAGCCCTACCGAGCCTGTAGCAATTCCCGCCAGCGAGGCTTCACCCTGATCGAAGTGCTGGTCGTGGTGGTGATTTTGGGGGTTTTGGCCAGTATTGCTTTGCCCAGCTTTTTGAGCCAAGCGGCCCGGTCTAAGCAGGCCAGAGCCCTAATGTACATTGGTCTGGTCAACCGTGCTCAGCAGGGTTTCTTTGTTGAAAACAACCGCTTTGCTACCTCTACGGCTGAACTGGGCATTGTTGACAATCACGCTCCCCCTGACTACATGGTCACTGTTACTGCTCAACCAGAGGGCACGGCTCAACCAGAGGGCGCAACAGCAGCAGAGACTGGGGCCGACGGCATAGCGGTGACTGAGACTCGGGCAACGCCGACCAATCCGGCGCTGCGGGGCTATGCCGGCCTGGTGTTTACCACCCTAGACTCAGGTAATGGTGCCCGGTTGGGCACCGTTATCTGTCAGGGCAACCCGGCGACCACCCCAGCGCCAAACCCAGTAGCGGTGGCAGGGCAGGTGCAGATTGCCAACTGCAACACGCTGTAGGCTTTGGGCCGGTTCAGGCGGCCAGGGCAAGAGCGAAAGGCCAGCCCTGAGGCCTGTGGTTGATTAAGCGCGATCGCCTTTGTTACAAACACTACGAAATACCGTAGCTGAGACCCAGGTGCAGCGCTACAGTAAAGATTGGCCTATTTTGCTGTATCGCCGTGGCACCTGCTCAGCCCCTTTCTCCCTCCGCCACCGACATCCAGAGTCTTTTCGATCGCATTGCCCCGGTCTACGACAGCCTCAACGAGCGCCTCAGCTTTGGGCTGCACCGGGTTTGGAAGCGCATGGCCGTGCGCTGGAGCGAGGCCAGCCCTGGCCACACCGGGCTCGATGTTTGCTGCGGCAGCGGCGATCTGGCCCTGATGCTGGCCCAGGCGGTCGGAGCGACGGGCACCGTCTACGGCCTCGATTTTTCGGCAGAGCTGCTGGCGGTGGCGGCGGAGCGCGATCGCCGTGCTCACCTCCCGGCACCGCTGCACTGGGTGCAGGGCGACGCCCTGGCCCTGCCCTTTGAGGCCGACACCTTTGATGCCGCTACAATGGGCTACGGGCTGCGCAACCTGACCGACATTCCCCAGGGGCTAGCCGAGCTGCGGCGGGTGCTCAAGCCCGGAGCCAGGGCCGCCATTCTCGACTTTCATCGGCCCCAGGGCGCGCTGGCCCAGCAGTTTCAGCGCTGGTACCTCGATACCCTGGTGGTGCCCGCCGCCGAGCAGATGGGCCTGACCGAAGAATATGCTTATATTGGCCCCAGCGTCGATCGCTTTCCGACCGGGCCTGAGCAGGTGGTACTGGCCCGCCAGGCCGGGTTTGAGCAGGCCGTTCACTACCCCATTGCTGGGGGGCTGATGGGGGTGCTGGTGGTGGGTCGCCATGGTCGGCTCTGAGCTGTGGCTGCTACTGGCTCCCCCCATTGTGGGTGGTGTGATTGGCTATTTCACCAATGACATCGCCATCAAAATGCTGTTTCGCCCCTACCGCCCCATCTACCTGGGCGGGCGGCGGCTGCCCTTTACCCCAGGGCTCATACCCAGCAACCAGGAGCGGCTGGCCAAGCGCATTTCTGACACGATTATGGGGTCGCTGCTCACCCCCGAAGAGCTGCAAAACCTGGCCCGACGACTGCTGCAGACCGATCGCACCCAGGCGGCGATCAAGTGGCTATTGCAGATGGCCCTCGACCAGGTGCAGAGCCGCGCCCAGGAGCGCACCGCCAAGATTGCCGGGGCCATTCTGCAAGACCTGTTTGGCAAATCGCTGCCCCGCCTGATTCGGGTCTGGGCTCGCCGCGAAGACTTTTTAGAGCCCCAGCTCAACCAGCTTTTTGACCAGGTGCTGATTGACTTTAAGCTCACCGCCGAGCAGGCTGACCAGATTGCCACCTGGCTGCTGACGGGCGTGTTTCCTCCCGACAAGCTGCGCCAGCTGGTGATCGACTTTCTCACCGATCGCAATATTCAGGTCATCGACACCATTTTTCGCGAGCGCACCAGCGGCACCTACTGGGTGGTGGCCAATCTGTTTGGCGTGCGCAATGCCCTGGGCCGTCTGCGAGCCTTTTGCCTCGACGAGCGCGAGGTGAGCAACGCCCGCATTGCCGAGCTGGTGGTGGCCCTACAGGTGAAAAAGCGCATGCAGGAATCGCTGCAGCGGGTGTCACTGCAAAATCTGCCGGTGGCCACGGTGCGCCAGGTGCGCAGCAACCTGCGCGAGTCGCTACAGGGCTATATTCGCACCCTGGGGCCAGAGTTTGTGCGCGGTCTAGGGGCCTCTGTCAACTGGGAAATGCTGGCGACTCAGCTGCTCAACCGCCTGCAAAATTCTGAGGTGATTACCCAGTCGCTCGACCCGGTGAGCGAGGAGTTGGCGCTGATTCTAGAGCGCTACCTGGAGCGCGACCTGGAGTCGCTGGTGGCCCAGATTATCCCGATTCTCAATATTGACCAGGTGATTATTGACCGGGTGCGCGGCACCTCGGCGAAAGAGCTGGAGATGGCGATTCAGGGTATTGTGCGCAACGAATTGCAGGCGATCGTCAACCTGGGCGGCATTTTGGGCTTTGCGATCGGCCTGGTGCAGGCGGGGTTTTTCTACGTGCAGCGATCGGGCGGACTGTAGAAGAATATCGAAATTGCTGCATTGAGGTATGGCTTTGGGTGAGGGCAAATGCCATTTGCCCCTACGTCGAACTTGTCTGACCCAATGGATGCTTGCAATAGAAACTGCTACAAACTGAAAAAATTTGTCAGCCTCCCTAGAACTATGTTGGCTGAGCAAAGTCGTTCATGAAACGTCTCCTGAAGGGAGAAAGCCACAACCCATCCGAGACATCCCCTACCCCCTCTATGGCGGCTTTGCCAACGACTCCGCCCAGGGGTCGGTTACAAAAATTTTGCTGACCTGTCGATCTGCGATCGCTTGGTTCGACTAATTCACACAGAGAGGGTTGAGGGCTGATGCCTGGCCCGCTGACCAGCCATTCATGAGGATTTGTAACCATGACTGTGACCTCGACTCAAACCAGAGCAGAAGCCCAGATTCAGCAGCTAATCGACGACCATACCCGCGCCATCTGCGCCAAAAACCTTGACCAGATCATGGCCCATTATGCTCCTGATGTCGTCGTCTTTGATATGAAGCCACCGCTGGCGCTGCGGGGTGTAGAAGACTGCCGCCGCATGTGGGAAACCAGCCTGCCCCACATGCCGACCATCTCTGGCATGGAACAACAGGCGGTGAATATCACCGTTAGCGGCGATTTGGCCCTGGTTCACTGGGTTTCCCGGTTTGTAGGGCTCGCGCCTGAGCACCCAGCGGCGCAGATGTGGTTGCGCATTACCGCTGGCTGTCAGCGATATGGAGATACGTGGCAGATTGTCCACGAGCATGTTTCAGTGCCCTTTGAGCCGGGCAACGGCGGCGACTGTTCCCATGCCTGAGGTTGGCCCTGCCGAGGCTGGCAATCCTTTGAAGGCTTTGCTGGCCCAATTCACCCGCTCACTCTCATGCAAGAAAACAAGCGCTCAACAGGAGAATTCGCCATGAAAGTTATGGTTTTAATCAAAGCTAACGCCGATTCAGAAGCGGGGGTCATGCCCAGCGAGGCGATGCTGACCGAAATGGGGCAGTTCAACGAAGAGCTGTTTAAGGCTGGTGTGATGGTGGCTGGTGAGGGACTGCACCCCAGCTCAAAGGGGGTGCGGGTCAAGTGTTCTGGCCAAAATCGCACCGTTACCGATGGGCCATTTACAGAGACCAAAGAGCTGATCGCAGGTTTTTGGATCTGGCAGGTGCCGTCGATGGAGGACGCCGTTAACTGGGTGAAGCGCAGCCCCTTTCAGGACGGCGAAATTGAGATTCGACCGATCTTTGAAGCAGATGATTTTGGCGAAGCGCTGACCCCAGAACTGCGGGAACAGGAAGACCGCATGCGGGTTGCCCTAGAGAAGGATCGGTGATGCCAAATCTGGCTCAAGGAGCCCTGGCTTGAGACCGATACCCTGTAGGGAGCATTGCAGTGCAATGCCCCTACTTCGCTGAATAGCCCTGAATGTTTTCTGGGCGAAACTGGCGCAGAATGGGGGTGGCCTGGCGCACCAGGGCTTCGGAACCGCGCACTACAACCAAAAACTTGCCGTCGTTGAGGCGATTGCGGTACGACAGTGCATCGCCGCTGCCGACCGCAATGCCGACCCCGCCGCCAATAAAAAATGCGCCCATGGCCGCCGAGCCCGCCCCCAGCAGCCCGCCGATAATTTGATTGCCGAGTCGTCCGGCAAACTCGAAGGTGTCTAGCCCGGTAATGTTGTTAAACACAAACCCGGCGGCAAAGCCAAAGGGCACCAGCCACAGCAGCATCAGGCGGATTTGCTTCCAGGCCCGGTCGGCGGGGTCGATGAGGCCGTACTCGTCGGCACTTTTGAAGCCTTTGCCCAAAATATCGATATTCTCCTGGGGCAGACTGGCCTGCTCCAGGGCGGTGTAGGCTTCTTCGGCTTTGATGCGATTGTCTAGGACGGCGACCAGGTAATTCATTGCAAATGACGAAGGGGGCAACTGACGATGGGACAGAACAGCGGGTATAGACCCATTTGATATTATGCCTTGCAGGCGATCGCCCCCAGGTCAGGTCTTCTACATCTGCCCCTAAACTCCCCGCACTGGGGCAAACATCTGCTGCTCTAATCGAGTCTGCGCGACGACCTGCCCTGCTTTGATCACGGTACGCTGGGCCGGGGCCGCCCCCACCGCCTCCGAGACCGAGCTAGCCTTGAGCAACACCAGATCGGCCCGATGGCCCACCTCCAGGCCGTGGTCGAAGATACCGATCGCACGGGCCGCCTGGGTAGTCGCCATCGCTAGACAGCGCTGGTGGGCAGCCGCAGTCCCCAACTGCAGCACCTGGGCCAGCAGGGTGCAGATTTTGAGCAGGTCGCCGTCGCCAAAGGGCGTAAACAAATTGAGAATGTTGTTGGTGGCCACGCCCACGTTAACCCCCTGCTCGGCCAGCCGGTGAATGGGGGCCACGCCTCGCCGCTGGTTGTGGGTATCCTGGCGGGCCATCATGTAGAGGTCGGAGGCGGGCAGGGCCAAAATTGAGATTTGGGTGTCGCGCAGGGCGGCGGCCAAGTCTGCCAGCTTCGCTGGGGGCAGCCCGGCCAGCTTGGTCATGTGCCCCAGGCAGACTCGCCCCTGCCAGCCCCGCCGCTGGGTTTCGGCGATCACAAAGGGCAGCAGCAGCGGTTCGTCATCGTCTAAAAAATCGAGGTGAAAGTCGACATCGCAGTCGTACTCCTGGGCGATGTCAAAGATGTGCTGCACGTTGGCTTTGGGGTCGGCATCGACGTAGGGGGCCGAGCCAATCACGTCGCCGCCCAGGGCCATCGCCTGGCGCAGCAGCGGCAGGGTGTCGGGCTGTTGGGTAATGCCCTCCTGGGCAAACACGGCCAGCTGTAGGGTAAGACCCCAGCGGTATTCCTCACGCAGGGGCAGCAGGGCTTCGAGCGATCGCAGCCCCGCAGTGGGGTCAACCTCCACATGGCTGCGCATAGCGGTAATGCCAAAGCCGATCGCGCTCTCCAGCACCTGGCGGGCGCGGGTCTGAATATCCGCCACCGTAAAGCCCTGCTTGAGCCTGAGGGTTTCGGCCATGGCCTCGGCAAAGGTGCCCAACTGGGCCGGGTGGCGATCGAGCAGCAGGGCCTTGTCGAGGTGAATGTGGCCATCCACCAGGCCGGGGATGAGGAGGCAGGCGCTGGCATCCAAAATCTCAGCCGCAGATTCCTGGGGGGCGATCGCTGCCGAATTCGGTAATGGGTTCGCTGACAAATCAGCAGGGGCGATCGCGGCAATTTTTCCCTGGCTCAAAGTCAGGTTCCACAGCCCGTCGCGATCGGGCAGGCGAGCGTTGATAATCTGCAAGTCGGGCGGCATGGGGATAGCAGGGCTGAACGTTTCAGCAGAATAACCCGAGATTGAGGCCGAAACTGCCAAATCCGGCGCTTTTCGCTGGCTAAAGCACCTCTAGGTCTGCCCCCCAGGGCACACCGTAGACCACTGATCTAAATTCGCTCTGGCCTGAATAAAGCCGGTGAGTTCGCCCCGGTAGGCAATCAATCGAGCCCGATCGGGGGACGTGGGCGGAATCAGCACCACCAGGCGATCGACCGAGGCGGCGGCACAGGCCCAGTCGCTGGCCGCCACCGCTTCGGCTAGGGTTTCCTGGCGCTGCTCAATTTCGGCTAGCTTGGCGGCCTCGGCTCGCTCTTGAGCGATGTAGGTCTCCATATTGCGAATGGCGGCGGTGGCGTAGCGATCGCCCGGTCGAAACCCCAGCGCGCGGCGAAAGTTGATCAGCGCGGTGTGGTAATCTTCGCGCTCGGCGGCGGAGTAGCCCGCCAGCATGGCGTAGCGGTAAGACTGCGCCCTAGATTGTTTCAGGCGGCTACTCGAGAAAGCTGTTGCTATGGCAGCCTCTGCTTCAGAAGGCAGCGGGGCTTTGGCCAAAGCCTGGTTCAACCCGCCACCGACCAGGGCTACCCCCAGGGTGACCCCCACCGCAATTCTGCCCACCGTCCCCATTGCTGCCATCCTTTTCGCTGCCTACGCTACACGACTGTTTAGGGTAGCGAATTTTTGGGCAGTCGCAGCACCTATCTGTGTCACCCCTGGGTCGAGCGGTTGAGGAATTTGTAGCCCAGCGATCCGGCTATCATCGCGGCTAGAAACAGCAGTGGATTGGCAGACCCCAGGCCCAAAGCGGCGATCGCAGGCCCAGGGCAGTACCCGCCCAGCCCCCAGCCGATGCCAAACAGCGCTGCACCCAGCACCAGGGGGCGATCGATATCGCTGCGGGTCGGCACGTAAAATTTGGCACCCAGCAGCGGGGCAGGCTGCCGCAAAATAAACCGAAAGCTGATCAGCGTCATCAGCACAGCGCCGCCCATCACAAAAGCCAGGGTGGCATCCCAGTTACCGGCCACATCTAAAAAGCCGATCACCCGCTGGGGGTCGATCATTTGCGAAAAGCCCAGCCCCAGGCCAAACAGCAGCCCGGCAGCCAGGGCAACCAGGTTTTGGGCTAGGGTGTTTGGTTTAGTGACACTCTGCGTCGTCATTTATTGCTCTCCTCAAGTTCTCTAAACCCAGCCCAGCAGGTGCCGGGCGAAAAATACAGTGGCAATGCCGGTGGCCATAAAGGTAATGACCGCAACCAGCGATCGCCCCGACAGCCGCCCCAGCCCGCAGACGCCGTGACCACTGGTGCAGCCATTGCCCATCCGCGTGCCAAAGCCCACCAGCAGCCCCGCGACAATCATGGTGACGGGGGCGAAGGGGTAAGTGGGGGTGGGCTGAGGGGCCAGGGCATATTCGTAAACCAAACCCCCTGCGACTAGCCCCAGCAAAAAAAGCCAGCGCCAGACTTCCGCCGGGTTAAAGGTAATAGCGCCGTTGACCATGCCGCTAATGCCCGCAATCCGCCCGTTCAGCGCCAACAGCAGGGTGGCGCTGAGGCCAATGAGAATGCCGCCAAACAGGCCATAAAGCCACTCCGTAGGCATAGAGAAACCCTTAAATTGTTACTTAACCATATAGTAGTATGGCCTGCTCTAAGTTGGTGGGTGTAGGCGATTGCACCCAACTCGTTGGCCGCTTTAGGTCAATCGTTTGGGCGGCTCTACAATTGAATGCATCTATGTCCAGCACCAGCCTTGTCATGAGCAACTACGTCCTGATGAGAACCGAGGCCTTGCAGCAGGAGTTAGGAACCCTGCGGCAGATTGTTCTCCATGAAACTCAAGGCCCAAGGCGACCGACTCAGCCCAGGGGGGTATGGCAGGGTGTTCAGTTCTCGGAATCTGACTGTGATGCGGCCCGACTGGCTGTCTTCAGGGATGCTTAATGATGAGCTACTCTGACCCATACGTCAGCAATCTCCAAACAGCTTTTCCGATTTAGCCTTCCGCCAGGGACAGCACTCGACAGGCCAGTTTCGCTTCGCCGGAGCCAGCCTCTACAATAGAAAGAAGTGCCAATTTTACGAGTACCTCCGGTTCATGACAGACGCCGCCGTTTCCGCCGCCGCCACTACTGCTTCGATCGCCGAGGCGGTAGAGCAGCGGCGCAATTTTGCCATCATCTCCCACCCCGACGCCGGTAAAACGACGCTGACCGAAAAGCTGCTGCTCTACGGAGGCGCGATTCAGGAGGCCGGGGCGGTAAAGGCCAAGCGGGCGCAGCGCAGCGCTACCTCCGACTGGATGGAGCTGGAGCAGCAGCGGGGGATTTCGATTACTTCCACGGTGCTGCAGTTTGCCTACGGCGGCTACACCATCAACCTGCTCGATACGCCGGGTCACCAAGACTTTAGCGAAGACACCTACCGGACCCTAGCCGCCGCCGACAACGCGGTGATGCTCGAAGACGCGGCCAAGGGTCTGGAGCCGCAAACCCTGAAGCTGTTTGAGGTGTGCAGAATGCGATCGCTGCCCATCTTCACCTTCTTCAATAAGATGGATCGCCCGGCGCGGGAGCCTCTGGAGCTGCTGGATGAGATCGAGCAGCGGCTGGGCCTGCAAACCTACGCGGTGAACTGGCCGATCGGCATGGGCGATCGCTTCAAGGGCGTATACGACCGTCGCCACCAGCAGATTCACCTGTTTGAGCGCAGCATTCACGGTAAAAAAGCGGCCAAGAACACCGTGATCGACATTGGCGACCCCCGCATCGAAGACCTGCTCGACCAAGACCTCTACTACCAGTTTAAAGAAGAGCTGGAGGTGATCGAAGAAGTGGGGCCAGAGCTAGATCTTGACGCGGTCCACGCCGGGCAGCAGACCCCGGTCTTCTTCGGCAGCGCCATGACCAACTTTGGCGTGCAGCTGTTTTTGGATGCGTTTCTCGACTACGCCCTCAAGCCCTCGGCCCACAGCAGCACCCTGGGCGACATTCCGCCCACCCACGAAGACTTTTCGGGGTTTGTATTCAAACTCCAGGCGAATATGGACCCGAAACACCGCGACCGCATCGCCTTTGTGCGGGTGTGCTCGGGCAAGTTTGAGAAGGATATGGTGGTCAGCCACGCGCGATCGGGCAAGTCCGTGCGGCTGTCGCACCCGCAAAAGCTGTTTGGCCAGGGCCGCGAATCGCTGGAGGAAGCCTACCCCGGCGATGTGATTGGCTTGAATAACCCCGGCGTGTTTGCGATCGGCGACACCATTTACCAGGGCAAGCGGCTGGAGTACGACGGCATTCCCTGCTTTTCGCCGGAGATTTTTGCCTACCTGAAGAACCCCAACCCCTCCAAGTACAAGCAGTTCCAGAAGGGTGTCTCTGAGCTGCGTGAGGAAGGGGCGGTGCAGATTATGTTCTCCGCCGACGAGTCGAAGCGCGACCCCATTCTCGCCGCCGTAGGTCAGCTCCAGCTAGAGGTGGTGCAGTACCGGATGCAAAACGAGTACAACGTCGAAACCCGCATTGAGCCATTGCCCTACTCGGTCGCTCGCTGGGTTGAGGGCGGCTGGGAAGCGCTGGAAGCCGCAGGACGGTTGTTTAACACGGTGACGGTCAAAGACAGCTGGGATCGTCCGGTGCTGTTGTTTAAGAACGAGTGGAACTGCCAGCAGGTGATGTCTGACCACCCGAAGCTGAAGCTGAGTGCGATCGCCCCCGTGGTCTCTGGCAAAGAGCCAGAAAGCCTCTAAGTCAAGGAAATGGGCTGGAAGGGGTTTTCTTCCAGCCCATTTCCTTGACTCCGCCCCGTTCCCTTCGACTCCGCTCAGGGAACGGGGCGGAGTCGAAAGAAACGGATTCTTACAGCAGTGCCGTTACATCTTCGCCGCAGTCGTCGGCCAGGTACGACAGAGCGCGAAACCGCAGCCCCACCAGCTGATCGTACAAGGGGTTGATTTTGCACATGGGCGGAATGTGCATCAGCTTTTTCTTAAACAGCACCACGTCGCGCTCAAAGGGGCACTGCGACGGAATCAGCTTGCACACAAAGCGGGCCAGGCGGGGATCGTGCACGTCGAGCTGGTCAAGCCATTCGCGGGCGGGCTTGAGCGGGTCGATTTTGCCGTTGGTCGGGGGACGCAGCCCGGCGGCCACGGCAGCATTCTCGGGCTTGAGGCTGTAGAGGGTCGATCGCACTGAAGTGAGACAGGTATCCTGCAGGTTTAGGGCCTCGCACAGCGCCTGGAGTTGATTGTCTTCTTCCACAGAGTAAACGCCGTCGGCGAGGGCTACCATCACGGCCATGCGCAAAAAGTTTTCGGCTACGTGGGGGTCATCGCCCAGCAGCTGGGCCACTTCGGCAGGGGTGACGGGTTCAAAGTGCTCAAAGTCTAGTTCTGGAGCCAGTTCTTCTTCGGTAATGGCGGCAATTAGCGCCTTTTCGTCGTCGTCAAAATTGCCGTCCGCCCAGGCCAGGGTGAGCAACCCCCGAAGCCAGACCTTGATCTGCTCCTGGGTGTAGGGAGACTCGGTGACTACTGGCATAGATCCTCCTCAGCGGGTATCTCGGTACAGGCATCACAGATGGGGGTAGTTGGCCAAGCGATACCTGATGAAACAGTTTGTAACGCTTTAATTTTAACGCTGTCCTCCATGGACTGCCCCGGCAACACCTGTGTCCTGCTTTACATAAGGAGAATTTAATCCTTGACTCAGCTCAATGTATTTGCAAGACGAATGAAAATGACTGAAAAATATATAAATTTCTAATTAATTGGTTTTGAGATTGACATTTTACAAATCATGCCCTGGGGGTTGATCATTGAGACATGTCAAGCGAAGTCTCGATGAGGATAGATAGACTCCATGGTTTTTCAGATTGACTCCCCTCCAGCGATCGCGCTTGCTAGCCGCTTGACGGTACAAACCGCCGCCATTGCCGCCGATTCCACCGCCATTCGCTGCTTAGACTGGGACCGCGATCGCTTCGACATTGAGTTTGAGCTGCAAAACGGCACCACCTACAATTCGTTTCTCATCGAGGGCGAGAAGACGGCGCTGATCGACACCTCCCACAGCAAGTTTAAGGATTTGTACCTGGATGAGCTGGAGGCGATGGTCGATCTAAAAACCATTGATTATCTGATCGTCAACCACACCGAGCCCGACCACAGCGGGCTAATTGGCGACCTGCTGACCCGCGCTCCTCAGATTACGGTGGTGGCCTCCAAGGTGGCGATGCAGTTTTTGCAGAACCAGATTCACCGCCCGTTTGCCGCTCAGGTGGTCAAAAGCGGCGATCGCCTCGAGCTGGGCCTGGGCCACGAGCTGGCCTTTATCTCGGCCCCCAACCTGCACTGGCCCGACACCATGCTCACCTACGACAGCGGCACCGGGGTGCTCTACACCTGCGATGTGTTTGGCCTGCACTACTGCGATGACACCCTCTACGACGAGATACCGGCGCTGCTGGAGGCCGATTTTCAGCTGTACTACGACTGTCTGATGGGGCCAAACGCCCGCTCGGTACTGGCGGCGCTAAAGCGGATGGAGCCCTTCGCTATCAACCAAATTGCCACTGGCCACGGCCCGCTGCTGCGCCACCATTTGACCGACTGGACCGAGCGCTACCGCAGCTGGAGCGAGACCCAGGCGAAGGCCGAGCCCTTTGTGGCGATTTTTTACGTCGGGGAGTACGGGTTTAGCGATCGCATTGTTCACGCCCTGGGCCAGGGGTTGCTCAAAACTGCCACCGCCGTAGAACTGGTCGATTTGCACGATACCGATATCGCCACCGTGCGAGAGCTGGTGACCACCGCTGCGGGCCTGGTTTTGGGCATGCCGCCCCAGTCAGCTCCTGGTCTGGAGCCGATTCTTAGCACCATTCTCGCTGCGGCTCACCCCAAGCAGGCGATCGGGCTGTTTGAAACCGGCGGCGGGCAGGATGAGCCAATCTTTCCTCTGCGCAACCGCTTTCAGGAGCTGGGCCTGACGCCAGCTTTTGAGCCAATTTTAATCAAAGCCGCCCCCACTGAGGCCACCGACAAACTCTGCGAAGAAGCGGGCACAGACCTGGGCCAGTGGGTCAACCGCGACCGCAGCCAAAAACAAACCCAGTCCCACGATTCGGGGCTCGACCAAGCCCTGGGCCGCCTCAGCACCGGCCTCTATATATTGACTGCCCGCAAGGGCGACGTCAGCAGTGCCATGCTGGCCTCCTGGGTGATTCAGGCCAGCATCGAACCGGCTGGTGTAGCGATCGCCGTCGCCAAAGATCGCGCGATCGAGTCGCTGCTGCACTGGGGCGATACCTTTGTGCTCAACGTGCTGGAAGAGGGCCACTACCAGCGCTTGATGAAGCATTTTCTGAAGCGCTTTCCGCCAGGGGGCGATCGCTTTGAGGGCATTGCTACCTACGCCGCCGCCAACGGTTCCCCCATATTGGCCGAAGCCCTGGCCTACCTGGAATGCACCGTCACCCATCGGCTAGAAGCCGGCGACCACTGGGTGATCTACTGCACCGCCAAGGCTGGGCGGGTGGCGAAACCCGATGGGCTGACGGCGGTGCATCACCGCAAGGCGAGTAACCATTACTGATTTTGGTCTTTAAATTTTGGATTTTGGATTTTGAAATGGCGAAATTCCTAGGCGGTGCATTACGGCCAACGCTCAGGTTAATAGCTCTCCCCAAGGGATTCTGCGGCCTAATGCACCCTACGGCCCACCATTTTGAACTTTGAACTTTGAACTTTGAACCTCCCCACACCTCCTCACCTTTCCCACCTCCCTCACCCCAAATACCACTATGCAAAACCTCCCCTCCTCCTCCCGCTGGGCTACCTGGTTCAACGGCAGCACCGTAGTCCGCCTGCTTGAAACGGTTCAAGACGTGATTGTGATTTCGCTGTGCATTGGGCTGTTCAGCTTTATGGTGATGCAGCTGCGCGAGATGTTTCTTTCCCTGCTGCCGCCGCTCAATTTTCCAGAAGTAACCTCTGACATTTTGTTTCTGCTGATTTTGGTGGAGCTGTTTCGGCTGCTGATTATCTACCTGCAAGAGCATCGAGTATCGATTGGGGTAGCGGTCGAAGTGTCGATTGTGTCGGTGCTGCGCGAAATTATTGTGCGCGGCGTGCTGGAAACGCCCTGGATTCAAGTGCTGGCTAGCTGTCTGTTCTTGGTGGTGCTGGGCGGGTTACTGGTGGTGCGGGCCTGGATTCCACCCACCTTCGATGGCGTTGACCCAGAACAGGAGATTTCGCGTCGCCACCGCATTCGCTTTGCCCAAGACCTGGCCGAACGGACTGCGGTCAAGCCTGCCCTCGATTGACCCTGCCCACCCGCCAGTCCAAAGTCCCCTAATTCACCCTACCCACGATTTTCCCATGACCCTAACTACCCCCTTACCTTCTCGCTCAACTCCGGTACGGCCCCGCGATGTGCAGGTCGCCACCATTAGCCCTCAGACTCAGGTGCTGCGATCGCGCACCTGGGACCGGCTCAAGTTTGAGGTGGAATACAGCCGCCAGCGGGGCACCACCGCCAATGCCTACCTGATTCAGGCCGATAGGACTGTTCTAATCGACCCCCCCGGCGAGTCGTTTACCGACCTCTTTTTGACGGAACTGCGCCACCAGGTTGATTTGGCGCAGATCGACTACATCATCACCAGCCACGTCAACGCCAACCGGCTGGCGACCCTGACTCGACTGCTGACTTTGGCTCCCCAGGCTCAGATTGTGAGTTCGCGGGCGGCGGCGAATACCCTCAAGCTGGCCCTGGGCGATCGCGCCGATCGACTGTGCCCGATGCGCTCTGGAGAAACGCTGGATCTAGGCCAGGGCCATGTTCTGGAGTTTGTGGGTGTGCCCACGCCGCGCTGGCCCGATGGGTTGTGCACCTACGACATGGCCAGCCAGACGCTCTTTAGCGACAAGCTGTTTGGCATGCACCACTGCGACGATGCCCTGTGGGATGAGCAGTGGCGGCAGCTAGAGCGCGATCGCCGCTACTATTTCGACTGCCTGCACAGCCCCCAGGCCAAACAGGTCGAAACGGCCCTGGATCTGATCGATGCGCTACCGCTCAAAACCCTGGCCCCCGGCCACGGCCCCCTGGTGCGCTACAGCCTCAGTCGGCTGCGGCAAGACTACCGCCAGTGGTGCCAGCAGCAGGCCCAGCAGACGCTGCGGGTGGCGCTGCTCTATGCCTCGGCCTATGGCAACACCGCCCGGCTAGCCGATGCGATCGCCCAGTCCCTGACCGCCGCCCAGATCGCCGTAGAGGCGATCAACTGCGAACAGGCCGACCCCAATACTCTGGTGGATAGTCTCAGCCAGTGCGATGGCTTTATCATTGGCTCGCCCACCCTGGGTGGCCACGCCCCGGTGCAAATTCAGACCGCCCTGGGCCTGATTTTGGCCAATGTGCCAAAGACAAAGCTGGTGGGGGTGTTTGGCTCCTACGGCTGGAGCGGCGAAGCCATTGACGAGCTGGAGCGCAAGCTCAAAGATGCCAACTATGCCTTTGGCTTTGAGCCCCTGCGGGTGCGCTTTAGCCCCAATGCGGCGGCCCTTGAGGCCTGTACCGCGGCAGCCACCCAGTTTGCCCAGCGCCTGCGCAAGCGCCAGAAGCAGGGAGCACGACCTGCGATCGCCGAAGCCCACAGCGATCGCACTGCCCAGGCCCTGGGGCGAGTGATCGGCTCCCTCTGCGTGGTCACTACCCAGGTCAATGGCAAGCACACCGGGCTGCTGACCGCCTGGGTGGCCCAGGCCAGCTTTAGCCCCCCCGGCCTGATGCTGGCTCTGCCCAAAGAGGCCGCCGAAGCCAGTCAGCTCCGTCCCGGCGCTGGGTTTGTGCTGAATATCCTCAAGGAAGGGCGGGCCGTGCGGCGGCATTTCTCCGCTCAGCATGGCTCAACCACCGCTTTTGACCATCTGCCTTTTACCTCAGCTGGCAACGGCTGCGCCATTCTCACCGACGGTTTGGCCTACGTCGAATGCACCGTAAAAGAGCAGTCCTCAGCGGGTGACCATCTGCTGATCTACGCCACGGTACACCAGGGTGAACTGCTCGCCCCCGGCGGCATGCCTGCTATCAACCACCGCAAATCGGGGCACCAGTACTAGCTCCAGCGCCAGATTCCCCATCCCTACAGTCACCATCAACCGTTATGCACAAACAACTTCAGCACAGTACCCAGGAAGGCTGGGCAATCCATGTCTACAACTGCGATCGCCGACTGCTCTGCACCCTTGAACCCTCCCACGGGTGGGCCTTTACCGCTGGTCTGGCCCTCGGCCTGATACTGGCTATCCTCGGCTATAACCTGCCCCACGCGCCCGCTGTGGCAACCCCGCAGCCCCCTGACCCAGACATGGTGGCACCGCTGCAAATCGATTAGCGATCCAGGCTCGTACCGGTTCGGGTGGATTCCCCTACTGCGCAGTGACCGTCCTTCCGTGCCACAGTGAAGCCATGGGAAGCCGGTCTTAGCGCTGCACGGGCCGCCTTTACCAACGCATGTTGAAGTGACGACAGGTAAGAAAACCTGATAAATGATAACAAGGGTTTATATGTAAATCCCATAGGCATTTGCTTGAATTATCACTAAGCTGAAGACAGCTCAACCACAGCACAGGAGATCATCCACCATGAGTTTGACCACTACCCTGCCTATCCAAAGCACGGCTGCTCAGCCCACCCTGAAATCTCGGCTGCAAGTTTCCCTTGAGCATGCTCGTCGCCTGACCGCTCTCTACGGCACCGACCACATAGACGTTGCGATCGCCTGGGAAACCGTCGAAGAACTCTCGAACGCCAATGGTTGTCGGCGCGTTCAGCAATCGGCCTTTGCCCGCTACTGCGAGGCCCATCCCGATGCCCTAGAGTGCCGCATTTACGAAGACTAGCAGCGCTCTTTGATTTGTCTGCCTTGCCCCTCACACCGTCTCACACAGCTCAAGCGGGAACTCCGGTTCCCGCTTTTTTTGTGCCCAAATATTGGTCCAAGCTGGGTTGCGGTGGGGCCCTGGTCTGCCCCAGTTAGCTGCGACCTGGAGGCAGCCCTGCACCGGTCACCGCACCGGATTGGCGATCGGGCTCTGATCTATGGAGTGCCGCTGCATCTCTCAACTGAGTTTAATCAAATCTATTGCAAAGACTCTATTAGATAAGCCCAGCTTATTTTTTGCATCGAAAATTGCAGTTGAGTTTTGCTGTTTTCGATGATCTACAGCGCAAAAAAAGAATATAGACTTAATGCCATGAAGAGATGGCGGAGGATTTACAAAACTAAATCCTCCTTGTCCAGCCGGGGCCAACCCCAGATTCTTTCACCATCCACCCATTTTATTTACGGCGCTCTTGAACCCAGGGGCGTTGCAAGGAGGTCTTATGTCAGATTTTTCGAGAGTCACCCGTCGTAAGTTTCTGGCTACTGCTGGGGTATCGGCAGCAGGCGCAGTATTCCTAAAGAGCTGTGCTGGCAACCCCCCTTCAGCCACCGCCCCGACCGCAACAACGGCGGCGGCCACCGCTCCTGGCCCCGTCGCCGAAGGCGACAGCCCCGAGACCCCCAACATCAAGCTGGGCTACATTCCCATCGTTGAATCGGCCGCGATGATCATTGCTCAAGAAAAGGGGTTCTTTGCCAAGTACGGCATGACCGGGGTCGAAGTTTCCAAGCAGGCCAACTGGGCCTCCGCCCGCGACAACGTCACCATCGGCTCGGCGGGCGGCGGCATCGACGGCGGTCAGTGGCAAATGCCCATGCCTCACCTGATTAGCGAGGGCATTATCACTAACGGCCAGAAGGTGCCCATGTACGTGCTGGCCCAGCTCGAAACCCAGGGCAACGGCATTGCCGTCTCCGGCATTCACACCGGCAAAGGACTGGGGCTAGATCTTTCGGGCGCAGCCGACTATATCAAGGGCTTTCAGGCCAACCAGGGCCGCAAGTTCAAGGCGGCCCACACCTTCCCCAACGTCAACCAAGATTTCTGGATTCGCTACTGGTTCGCCGCAGGTGGCATTGACCCTGACAACGACATCGACCTGCTGGCGGTGCCCCCGGCAGAAACGGTGCAGGGTATGCGCAACGGCACCATGGATGCCTTTAGTACTGGCGACCCCTGGCCCTACCGCATCGTTGCTGACGACATCGGCTTTATGTCGGCTTTAACCCATGAGATGTGGGCCTTTCACCCCGAAGAGTACCTGGCCATTCGAGCCGACTGGGTTGACGCCAACCCCAACGCGACCAAGGCCCTGCTGAAAGGGTTGATGGAAGGCCAGCAGTGGCTGGATGACCCGGCCAACCGGCCCGAAGCGGTGAAAATTTTGGCGGGTCGCAACTACTTCAATGTGCCTGAGGAAATTTTGACCCCACCCTACAAGGGCGAATACACGATGGGCGATGGCAAAGCCGACTTTAAGGACATCAACGCCGGCCCCCTCTACTGGAAAGATCCCAAGGGCAGCGTGTCGTACCCCTATAAGAGCCATGACCTGTGGTTCTTGACCGAGAGCATGCGCTGGGGCTTCCACAAAAACCAGCTCACCGACTTCGACACCGCCCAGCGCATTGTCGATGCCGTCAACCGCGAAGACATCTGGCGCGAAGCGGCCACCGAAGCCGGGTTTACCGCCGCCATTCCCGCCGATACGTCGCGCGGCGTCGAAACCTTCTTCGACGGCGTTAAGTTTGACCCCGCCAACCCTGAGGCATACCTCAACAGCCTCAAGATTAAGCGGGTCTAGGAGGAGAGAGGTAGATGGGTAGGCGGGTAGACGGGTAGGTGGGTAATCGTACCCGATGTTTCCTTTCTCCATCCACACAGTCACCCATCCACTCTATTCCTCCCAACAGCACTGGTTCAGAGAGAGATGACAGAGGCGAGAGTATGGGGTCTTCATCGCCAACAGCAGCCCTATTTCCCCTTGCCTCGGTGTCTGAACCAGCCTACCCCGGTCAGTCTCCCCAAAGAAAGGTCGGGGTAGGTTTCCTCCTCAAACGGTCCGTGATCCACTACATCCACAGCAGGTACAGCAACTATGGTTACCCACTCTCCAGTTCGCAGACAGGCGCGTCCTAACCCTTTTCTAGCTTCGGTGCAGCAGTTTTGGCAAAAGCGCGGCCCTGACCTAATTCCCCCCCTGATTGGAATTGCGGTGTTTTTGACAGTGTGGCAGCTAGTGTCGTGGTCGGGGGCTACTCGGCTGCCGGGGCCGCTGAGCTTGTGGACCGATACCCGCACCCGCGAGCTGTTGCTATACCCGTTTTACGACCTGGGCGGTTTGGATAAAGGACTATTTTGGCAGACCTGGGCTAGCCTGGGCCGGGTCGCTCAGGGCTACACCGCTGCCGCTGTCGTTGGTATTGCAGTCGGGGTTTTGGTCGGTACTAGCCCCTGGTTAAACAAAGCCACTTACCCCATTTTTCAGTTTTTGCGGATGGTGGCTCCGCTGGCCTGGGTACCGATCGCCCTGGTGGCCCTGCAGCAAAACCAGCCCGCCGCTATCTTCGTCATTTTTATTACCGCCGTGTGGCCGATTCTAATTAACACCATTGAGGGCGTGCGGCAGATTCCAGAAGACTACGACAACGTAGCTAAGGTGCTGCAACTGTCGCGCAAAGACTACTACTTCAACATTTTGTTTCCCTCGGCGCTGCCCTACATTTTTACCGGACTGCGGATTGCGATCGGTCTGGCCTGGCTGGCGATTATTGCGGCAGAGATTGTGATGTCGGGAATTGTGGGCATTGGCTTTTTTATCTGGGATGCCTACCAGCAAAACTACATCAGCGAGATTATTCTAGCCGTGTTGTATATCGGTTTTGTGGGTCTGCTGCTCGATCGAGTAATCGCCTTTTTGCAGATGAAAATTGCTCCGCTGCGCAAGTAGAAAACCGTAGGGTGCATTCGCGGCTCCCAGATCTCTGCTAAATGACTCAATTTATGGCCGCAATGCACCATTTTTAGACGCATGCGCTGGTGCACTGCTCGCGTAGGCGAAGCCGCGCCCCAGCGCTATGCACCCTACGGGTTAATTGAAAATTTTGCATAGCTGGGTGGTGTGTGGTGCCCACCCTACGTGTTCAATCTCACATCAATCTCATTAAAGATCGCAAGGAGGGAACCATGGGTTTATTGGTGGCAGTTGACCAGGTAGATAAGGTATTTTCCCTGGCCGATGGCGGTGAATATATTGCCCTAAAAGGCATTGACTTAAGCATTAAAAAAGGGGAATTTGTCTCCTTTATTGGCCACTCGGGCTGCGGCAAATCGACCTTATTAAATATGATCGCGGGTCTGTCGCTGCCCAGCTCGGGGGTGCTGACTTTAGAGGGCAAAAAAATTACCCAACCCGGTCCCGATCGCATGGTGGTGTTTCAAAACTATTCGCTGCTGCCCTGGCGCAGCGTGCGTGAAAACATTGCCCTGGCGGTGAACAGCGTTTATAGGGATCTGCCCAAGGGCGATCGCCGCGCCATTGTCGAAGAGCACATCAACCTGGTGGGCTTGCAGGCCGCCGCCGACAAAATGCCCGACCAGCTCTCGGGCGGCATGAAGCAGCGGGTGGCGATCGCCCGCGCCCTGGCCATTCGGCCCAAACTGCTCTTACTGGATGAGCCCTTTGGCGCACTCGATGCCCTGACTCGCGGCAATCTGCAAACCCAGCTGATGCGCATCTGCGACGAAAACAACGTCACCGCCGTGATGGTCACCCACGATGTGGATGAGGCGGTGCTGCTCAGCGATCGCATTGTCATGCTCACCAACGGCCCCGGTGCCGAGATCGGCAATATTCTTGAGGTCGATATTCCCCGCCCGAGAGCGCGTATGGAAGTAGTCGAGCACCCCAGCTACTACAGCCTGCGCAGCGAAATTATCTACTTCCTCAACCAGCAAAAGCGGATCAAAAAGCTGCGGGCCAGAAAAACCACCGCCGTCGCTCGCCACGGCCTAGAGAAAGTCAACCTGGACATTGGCTTTGTGCCCTTGACCGCCTGCGCCCCGGTGGCGATCGCCAAAGAAAAAGGCTTCTTTGCCAAGCACGGTCTAGAGGAAGTCAACCTGGCCCGCGAAACCAGCTGGCGCGGCATTGTCGACGGCATCGCTGGCGGCTACCTCGACGCCGCCCAAATGCCCTCGGGTATGCCCCTGTGGTTTTCGCTGGGAGGCCACAACAACCGGCCCCTGCCCGTGGTCAGTGCCCTGACCATGACCCGCAACGGCAACGCCATTACCCTGTCGCGCCGCTTCTATGAGCAGGGCGTGCACAGCCTGGATGCCTTTCGCGAAATGCTGCGCCGCACCCCCGAAACCCAGCATCGCATGGGTATGGTGCACCCGTCTTCTATGCACAACCTGCTGCTGCGCTACTGGCTGGCGGCTGGCGGCATTGACCCCGACAAAGACCTGGCCCTGCAAACCATCCCCCCCGCCCAGATGGTGGTGGACCTGAAGAACAATGCGATCGACGGCTTCTGCGTGGGCGAACCCTGGAACCTGCGCGCCGCCATGGACGAGGTGGGCTTTACGATCGCTACCGATCGCGAAATCTACGACGGCCACCCCGGCAAAGTGCTGGGCGTGCGCGAAGACTGGGCGATCGCCTACCCCAACACCCACATCGCCCTCACCAAAGCCCTGCTCGATGCCTGCCGCTACTGCGCCGACCCCGAAAACGAGCTAGAGATTCGCCAGATTCTCTCCCAGCGGGCCTACCTGGGCACCCCAATCGAGTACATCCATCTGGGCAACCCCACCACCAAGGTCTGCACCCTCGACAAGCCCATGCGCGAGTACGCCCACCACATGTTCTTCGGCAACGGAGCCAACCGACCCAGCCGCACCGAACACCTGTGGCACATGGCCCAGCTGGCCCGCTGGGGCGACGTGCCCTTCCCCCGCAACTGGCTCGAAATTCTCGAACGCATCGTGCGGGTCGATGTCTACAGCACCGCCGCCCGCGAACTGGGCCTGCTCGATGCCAAATTTACTCGCGGCAGCATTCACCTGTTCGACGGCACCGACTTCGACGCCGAAGACCCGATCGGCTATCTCAATAGCCTTGCGATCAAACGCGACATCACCATCGCTGAGGTGGTGCTGGATGGGCAGAGGACAACGTTTTCCGGATGGATCGATGCGCGAATTGCGGCCTGACCTATTGGTTCATTGCTGCGTGAATAGCCTAGCTATGCCGGAGATCTCTAATGGTGCATTGCTTCGCTAATGCACCCTACGTAGGGAGGCCAGGATTTGGAATCCCAGGGTTTGATTTTTTCAATACCTCCATTGGCATGACAGAGGTTTAAACCGATGATCGATCCCTCCTTTCCGTTGGGTCCAGGGCGGCGGAACGGCCCTGGTCGACGGGGGACCGGGGCCAGCGAAATGGCCCCGGCAGCAACCCTGGCTTCCCACCCACCACCTTCACCAGCCCTCCACCCAGGCCTTGATCCAACCCAGGGCAAACGCCGTTTGCCCCTACAACGTCGCCTGTTTTTGAAACAGGGGTTATTGCCTCCCCGCCCTTAAAACATTCCAATTCAAACTTTTAGGAGTCATCCCATGCAACCCACCCCTCTCAAGCTCAAGTCCCGCCGCCCCGCCCATCCCGAACTGGTGAACTACGCCCAGCCTTCCCCTGACCAGGGCTTTCTAGTCTTTGAGCAAGTCTCCAAAAGCTTCCCCACCGCCAAAGGCCCCTACCCCGTCCTCGAAAACGTCAACCTGACCATTCAGGAAGGCGAATTTGTCTGCTTCATCGGCCATTCCGGCTGCGGCAAATCGACCCTGCTCAGCCTGGTTTCTGGCTTTCAGCAGGCCACAGGCGGCTCCGTCACCCTCAAAGCCCAGCCCATTCTCAAGCCCGGCCCCGATCGCATGGTCGTGTTCCAAAACTACGCCCTGCTGCCCTGGCGCACCGTGTTTGAGAATGTCTACCTGGCGGTAAAATCGGTGTGGCCCAACAAGCCCGAGGCCCAAAAGCGAGCGATCGTGCGCGACCACCTGGCCATGGTGGGGCTGAGCGAGGCCGCCGACAAGCGCCCCGACCAGATCTCGGGCGGCATGCGCCAGCGGGTCTCCATTGCCCGCGCCCTGGCCATTCGCCCCGAGGTGCTGATTCTCGACGAACCCTTTGGCGCACTAGATGCCATTACCAAAGAAGAACTCCAGGAGGAGCTGCTAAAAATCTGGAACGAGCACCGCTGCACCGTCTTGATGATCACCCACGACATCGACGAAGCGCTGTTTCTGGCCGATCGCCTGGTGATGATGACCAACGGTCCCGCCGCCACCATCGGCGAGATCATGGATATCCCCTTTGAGCGGCCCCGCGATCGCGACCAGATTATGGAAGACCCCCAGTACTACCAGCTGCGCAACCACGCCCTCGACTTTCTCTACAACCGCTTTGCCCACGACGATGACTAAACTGAGCGAGACCTACTTTGCCGGACGGGTGGCGGTGCTGGCCACCATGCACCGCAAAGAGCAGGCGATCGCCCCCCTGTTAGAGTCTCGCCTGGGGGTCAGCGTGGCGGTGCCCGCCGATTTTGACACCGACGCCTTTGGCACCTTTACGGGCGACGTTAAACGTCCGTCCGATCAGCTCACCACGGCGCGGCTCAAGGCGGCGGCGGTGCTCCGCCAAACGGGCGAAAGCCTGGCCATTGCCAGCGAGGGCAGCTTTGGGCCGCACCCGCAGATTCCGTTTGTGGCCTGCGATCGCGAGCTGGTGCTGCTGATCGATCGCACCCACCAGCTCGAAATCGTCGGCGAGTGTCTCTCGACCAACACCAACTACCGCAGCCAGGTCATCCACAGCCCCGCCGATGCCCTGGCCTTTGCGGAGTCGGTGGGCTTTCCCCAGCACGGGCTGGTGGTCAAGGGCGGCGAAACCGACGAGCACATTCTGGGCAAGGGTATTACCGACCAAGACCAGCTGGTGGCCCTGGTGGAAGCGGCCCTGAGCCAGTCGCCCCACCGCGCCGCCCGACTGGAAACCGATATGCGAGCGCTTTACAATCCCACTCGAATGGCCGTCATTGCCCAGGCCACCGAGGATTTGGTGCAGGCGATCGCGCGCGCCTGCCCAGCCTGCGCCTGTCCCGGCTTTAGCGCCGTCAAGCAGTTTCCAGGGCTGCCCTGTAGCCTCTGCGGCACCCCCACGCTGCTGACCCTGGCGCAGCTCTACCGCTGTCAGCGCTGCCAGTTTGAGCAGCGTTTGCCCGGCGACCACGGCTTTTTGGCCGCCGACCCCAGCTACTGCCCCTACTGCAATCCTTAAAGCCCAAACACCCACGCTGTTGGTGCGGTACCCCCAACCATGAAACCAGCTACCGCCGTTCCCTGAGCGGAAGTTGCAGCCGTTCCCTGAGCGGAGTCGTTGGTGAATCCGCCCCAAAGGGGCTAGGGACGGCTATTTTTGAAGAAATTTACTGACAGGACAAGGTACGAGCGATCGCAGGCAGGGCATCGGGCTCATCCACCAGCCAGTCGGGCTGGGCGGCCGCCAGCGCCTCCCGACTGTTAAAGCCCCAGGTGACCGAAACGGGTCGAATGCCCGCAAACCGCGCCGCCTGAATATCTCGCACCTCATCGCCCACATAGACCGTTTTGCTCGGGACGAGCCGGTGACGCTCCAGGCATCTGGTAATCAGTCTGCCTTTGCCAAACAGGGTGCCGCCGCCATCGACGCTAAAAAAGTAGCGATCGAGAGCGTGGACCCGCAAAAAGGCGTGCACCACCTCAGGGGCATTTGAGGTGATCACCGCCAGCGCGTGGTTCTGGGTATGCAGCTGCCGAATGACGGCTGGCATACCTGCACAGGGGGCGATCGAGGGATGGTAGGCTTTTAGCTCTACCCGCAGGCGACGCAGCAGGGCCGGAATCTTGAGCAGGGGAATGCCAGAATAGCGAATCAGCTGGCGAGTGCTGTATCCCTTGAGAGCCTCCACCTCCTCCAGCGGGGTGGGGCGATAGCCAAATTCTGGGGCCAGCCGATTGGTAATCTCCACAATGGTCACTAAGCTGTCTGCCAAGGTGCCGTCGAAATCAAACAAAAACGTGATCAAAGTGAACCTGCCCATAACGCCACGCTCAGCCATCTCCATTAAAGACCAAGAATCAACAGCCAGCCCCGACCAGCCCAGGATGTGGGGTTTCTGACTCGGCTTCAGTGTCTCAATGCCAAAAATATGGGGCAATATGGGTGGGTTACCCGTGGCAGGGGGCGCTCCTGCCGTTGAGGCTATGGTTTTAATGGGTTTGACCGATCGCGCGATCGCTGGGTTGGCGGCTCGCCAGCTGAGTGGCTGGGGGCTGGCTCTCTGTGGCGGGGCGCTACTGGCCCTACCTGCCGCCGCCCAGGCCCCAGTGCCCTTAACCTCGCCTGCCAGCCCCCCAAACCTGCCCCTAGAGCCACGGCTGCCCGCCGCCGACTTTGACACCTACCGCCTGGGGCCAGGCGACAGCATTTTTGTCGGAGTGCAGCGGTTTCCAGACCTGAGCTTTCCGGCCACCCTAGATATTCAGGGCAATGTAGTGGTGCCCCTGGCGGGCACCGTCAACCTGGCCGGGCTGACCCTCGACCAGGCCCGCGACGAGCTGTTTAGCCGCTACGACCAGTACGTGGTCAACCCTGATGTCTCGCTGATTCTGACCGCCCAGCGGCCCGTGCAGGTGACGGTCGTGGGCGAGGTGCCGCGTCCGGGGCTGTACCCGCTGCAGGCTCCGCAGCTGGCGGTGGCGCTGCTGACAGCGGGGGGCTCAACCACCCTGGCCGACCTGCGCACCGTTCAGATTGAGCGCACCCTGCGGGACGGCGCGCTGCTGACCCGCACCGTAGACCTGTTTACCCCGCTGGTGCAGGGCGAACCCATTCCCCAGGTGCAGCTCCAGGACGGCGATGTGATTACCATCCCCCGCCTGGCCCCCGAAGACGTGGAGAGCTACGATCGCGATCTGGTCGCCACCTCGACTTTGGCCCGGCCCGAGATCACGGTGCGGGTGCTCAACCGGGCTTCGGGGGCGCGGGGGCTGGAGGCCCGCTTTGGGGCCATCAACCTGCGCAACGGCAGCCGCTTTTTAGACGCCCTGGCGGTGGCGGGGGTAAACCCGGATGTGGCTGCCTACAACCGGATTGCCGTGCTGCGCTTTAACCCCGAGACCGGCACCGCTGACACGATCATGGTGAACGCAACAGCGGCGGTGAATGGCGATTTGAGCCAGAACATTCCGCTGCAGGAAAACGACATTTTGGTGGTCGATCGCAACCTGCTGGCGCGGGTGAGCTACGCCCTGAACACGTTCACGCAGCCCTTCCGCGATGTGCTGGGCTTTTTGCTCTTTTTTGACTCGCTGACCGACTCAGCCGATTCGTTATTTAGGCCCTAGGGAAAACGGCGATGGTTTCTCCTGTTGTTAAGCGCTATCTGCTGGCCCTCGATCGCTACAAGTGGCCCAGCCTGGCCACGCTGCTGGGGGTGCTGGGCATTTCGGCGGTAGTGGCGATGCAGCCGCCGCCGCCGCCCCGGTATCGAGCCGAGGGGGTGCTGGTGCAAAACGCCCCGGTGGTGGCCCTGACGGCGACCGGCACCGAGGTGCAGCAGCGGGGCCAGGGCATTATCTCAGAGCAGTTTTTGCTGGCCGATGTGCTGCTAGAGCAGGTCGCCCAGGAGCTAGAGCGGCGGGGAATGCCGATGGAGCCAGACGCCATTCGCGATCGCACCACGATTGAGCTAGAGGGGATCGAGGGCGAAGAACCCCAGGTGCAGCGGGTGACGGTGGCCTTTCGCGGCCCCAGCGAAGAGCAAACCCAGCTCACCCTCAGCCTGATGTTTGAGGCGATGGTCGAACTCAGCCGGGTGACTAACCGAGCCCGGGTGGGGGCCATCGTCACCGCCCTCGACGAGCGCCTGCCTGCGGTAGAGGCCGACCTGCGGGCCGCCGAGCAGGCCCTAGAGGCCTACGATCGCACCGAAGGCCCCGCCATTCAGGCCGCCCTCGACGGCAGCCTGCTGGGGGCGATTTCCGGCGGGCAGCAGCAGCAGCGCCAGAACCAGATCGCCCTGGCCGGGCTCGATGCCCAAATTCAAAGCTTGCAGCAGCGGCTGGGACTATCGCCGGGGCAGGCCTTTACGGCCTCGGCCCTGAGCGCCGACCCGATTATTGCCCAGCTGCGATCGCAGATTCTCGAAACCGAAACCCAGCTGGAGCTGCTGTCGCCCACCCTGCGCGAGTCGCACCCCACCATGCAGGAGCTGCGCCAAAACCTGGCCGCCTACAACGCCCTGCTGACCGAGCGAGCCCAGGAGGTGGTGGGCGGCCAGGGCCTGGCCGCTCTGCCCAGCGTCAGTGAGGTACGGCAAAGCAGCACCCTCGACCCGGCCCGCGCCGCTCTGGCCAACCAGCTGGTCACCCTCAGCGCCGAGCGCGCCGCCCTGGCCAGCCAGCAGCAGGTGCTGAGGGTGGCCGATGGCCAGCTGCGGCAGCAGTACTCCAGCCTGCCCAACAAGCAGCTGGAGCGCGATCGCCTGGCCCAGCAAGTGGCCCTCAACCAGGCCCTCTACGACCAGATCCAGGCCAAGCGCATCGATGCCCAGGCCGCTGAGGCCGAAACCGTCAGCAGCCTGACCGTGGCGGAGCCGCCCACCGTAGTTGCTCAAGTTGAACCCCCGACCAACCCCGTCGTGGTCTTGGCGGTGGGCGGGCTGCTGGGGGTCGTTGCTGCCGGGGCGGTTGTCTTTTTGCTCGACATGCTCGACAGCACGGCTCGCACCGCCGAAGACATTCAGGGCATTTTGAGCGACCAGGATGTGCCGGTGCTGGGGCTGGTGCCCGGCTTAGAGGCCACCTCGGCCCAGGGCTGGCCGATTCTTTACCAGCCCCACAGCCCCGACCTCGAAGTTTATGAGCGCTTGCGCAGCAGCCTGCGGCGGGCGGGCAGTCTGGCTGAGGCGGGCGCGGCCCCGCGAGTGGTGCTGGTGGTGAGCAGTCGGGCAGGCGAGGGCAAAACCACCAGCGCCTTTAACCTCGGCATTGCCGCCGCTCGCGCCGGTCGCCGCACCCTGGTCATCGAAGCCGACCTGCGCCAGCCCTCCTGCGGGCACCGGCTGGGGGTAACAGCGGGGGCCGAGGCCGTTGCCGAGCCGCTGCACTACTACGGCGGTCGCCAGCAGGAGCCGATTCAGCTGGCCCCCTGGGTCGAAAACCTCTACCTGTCGCCCAGCCCCGGCCCCCAACCCCATCCAGCCGCGATTTTAGAGTCGAGCGAAATGACTCAGTTTTTGGCCGATGCCCGCGCCCGCTTCGACCTGGTGCTCATTGACGCGCCCTCCCTGGGCCGCAGCAACGATGCCCTGCTGCTGGGGGCGGCCAGCGATGGACTGCTGCTGGTCACCCGCCCCGGCCTCACCGACAAAGCCGGGCTGGAGGCCCTGCTAGAACAGCTTTTAGAGAATGAGGATCTGCCGGTGCTGGGGGCGATTGTCAACGCCGCCGATCGCGCTGCGGCCCCTACCCTCACCGCTGCCCCTGCTGCGCCAACGGCGGCCCCGCCTCCGCTGATTCGCTCGGTTGACTTTTAGCCGGACTAGCCTAGGGCAAGCGCTTAGGATAGGATCGTATGCTGTAGATTCTGTCGTTGCTGGGAGCGATCGCTTGCCTACCCTGGGAGTCAACATCGACCACATTGCCACCGTTCGCCAGGCCCGCCGCACGGTAGAGCCTGACCCGGTAGCCGCTGCGGTGCTGGCTGAGCTAGCCGGTGCCGACGGCATTACCGTGCACCTGCGCGAAGACCGCCGCCACATGCAAGACCGCGACGTGCGCCTGCTGCGGCAGACCGTACGCACCCACCTCAACCTGGAGATGGCCGCCACCGACGAAATGGTGGCGATCGCCCTCGATATCAAGCCCGACTACGTCACCCTGGTGCCCGAGCGGCGCGAAGAGGTGACCACCGAGGGCGGGCTAGATGTGGCGGGCCAGGGCGATCGCCTGAAAGCTGTAGTCAGCACCCTGCAGGGGGCCGACATTCCGGTCAGTCTATTCATTGATGCAGCCGCCGATCAAATCGAAGCCTCGGCCCAGGTCGGAGCCCGGTTTATTGAGCTGCACACCGGCCCCTACGCCGAGGCCAAAGGGGAGCGCGATCGCGCCCAGGAACTCAACATTCTCGCCCAGGGCACGGCCCAGGCGATCGCCCTCGGCCTGCGGGTCAACTCCGGTCACGGCCTCACCTACTGGAACACCACCCCCGTTGCCCGCATCCCCGGTATGGAAGAACTCAACATCGGCCACAGCATCATCAGCCGCGCCGTGTTAGTCGGCCTGGAGCGCGCCGTCCGCGAGATGAAAGCGCTGATTTGAGAGATGGGGAGATGAGGGGATGAGGGGATGAGGAGAATATTGCCTGCATTTTCCTCATCATTTCAAACTCGCTAACCTTCCTCACCCACCTCACCTTCCTTACCTTCCTTACCTTCCTCATCTACCTCGCCTTCCTCACCCACCTCACCTTCCTCATCTTTCTACGACAAAGGAGATTCCCCCCATGACCACCTACTACTACGCCGTCGCCAGCCAAAAATTTCTGCTCGAAGAAGAACCCCTCGACGAATGCCTCAAGGAACGCCGCCGCTACTACCAGGAGCAGGAGCAGGAGGTGAATTTTTGGCTGGTCAAGTCTCCCGCTTTTCTGGAAGCGCCCGAGCTGGCCAGCGTCAAAGCAAGCTGCCCGCAGCCCTCGGTGGCTCTGGTTTCGACCAGCAAGCAGTTCATTACCTGGGTGAAGCTGCGGTTTGAGTACGTGGGCACAGGCGAGTTTGAGGCCCCCTCTGAGACGATTCCCGACCCGCTGGCCTCTCTAGATGCGGTCGCATCCTGACCTTGATCAAAGTCCTTAAATGGCCTGCATCGCTTCTGAGAAGCTGATTGACTGACAAAAGTTCAATGTAGGTTGGTGTTGAGCGAAGCGTAACCCAACCTACGGCTGTCTTGGCTGAACTCTCTGCAATGTTAAGGTTCAAGACGGTGATGCACTCTGTAGCAATTTTGACTTGCTTGGGCGATCGCAATGGGCTAAATTTCTGACTTAGAGCTGTCTGCGTGCAGCTCGGTTCCCAAAATTTGGTCGAACGCCACTGGAAGGTGTTGGAGCACCAACCAGTGGCTGACCCCTTCGACAGTACACGGCTGTCTCGGAGGCTGAGTATTATGTTACTCTGGCCGCTCCGATACGCTTATGTCTGGGAGCGGCCAAGTTTTGGGTTTCCTACCCATCCGTTTCTTGGAGGAAACCCCAATGTTGTGTTTGCCATATTTAGTAGCGCTAGCCCGGCGGGGCGAGGCGACGAACCCGCTGCTGCTTGCCAATGCTGAGGCCCAGCCCGGGCGCGAGCGGTTGCGCCATCTGGTGATTGGGTCGCCGGAGGGGGTGCGAGGGGCGATTAACCACCTGCATTTGCTGAGGTATGCGGAGCAGCGGGAGTGGAGCCGCCAGTTCACGATACCGGAGTCGGGGATTTTGATTACCCCGGAGCAGGGGGAGGTGTTTAGCTACCTGCTGCGCTACCGGCAGTTGGGTTGATCTAAGAGGGACCGGGTGCCTTCTAGCGGTAGCCAACAGCTTTCGCTAAAGATACTGGCACCCGGTCCCTAAACGCATCAGATATGCTAAAGATAGGCTTGCTTGGAGACGACAACCTATGACGCTGCAAGAGTTGATACAAGAGGCTCAACGATTGAGTTGGCAGGAGCAGTTTCATTTAGCCACACGTTTGTTGCAGTGGGCTGAGGCTAAGATGCAAGTTCAGACTGAAGAGTCGTCTCAAAAACAACGTCAGCCCGATCTGCATCCGGGGGCATTTGTTGTTGCAGAAGATTTTGATGACCCCTTGCCCGATAGCTTTTGGCTAGGCGAAGGATGAAGCTTTTGCTGGATACCCACACTTTTATTTGGTGGGATAGCCAATCGAGCCAAATTCCTGCGGGCACATTAAATTTACTGAAAAGCCCTGACAATGAGCTTTTACTCAGCCTCGTAAGCGCGTGGGAAATCCAAATCAAGTCGCATTTAGGAAAGCTTGATTTGAGAGAACCGTTACTGGATATCGTGCAACGGCAAGAAAGCCAGAATAGGGTGGTGATTCTCCCGATTACCCTTGGCCATATCATTGAGCTTGACCAGTTGCCCTGGCATCACAAAGACCCGTTTGATCGGCTTTTGATTGCCCAGAGTCGGATTGAATCAGTAATGCTGGTGTCTAAAGATACTAATTTTGATCAGTATGACTGCCAGAGGCTTTGGTAACGGACTGTCGTCGATGATAATGGATTTCAAGGTCTTGAAGCGTAGGCCACGTTTTTGAGCAGGGTGAGATCTTCGGCTAACTGTTGGAATAGGCGGTATTCTCCCATCCACTCGACGTATTCGAGGTCTTTACCCTCCAGGTCTTCAGCAGCAAAGCGCTGTGCAAACTCTGAGGAAGAGACCTGATAGCGATCTTCAAACTGCTTTAGTCGCTCCAGGGAGCGCTCGGTCCCTTTCTCCAGCCGCGAGATTTCCTTATCGATGGCGCTGCGAATGACGGCGACAGCTTTGGGGATATCTGCAGATTTAAGGATAATTTCTGTCATGGGCAGGCTACCTCGTCGCTGTTGGGCTGGTTCTATTATGGCTGGATCCGCCAGGTAGTTCTCCTCTACGCCCTTCCGCGCAACCTCTTTGGTGGTTCCTCCCCGTAAACATCTCTATAATTGGTGGAGAAAGAATCAGGCACTTTAAGCACTGGCGCTGATGATGGGTGAAGCGATTACGGTATTTTTCTCCTATTCCCATAAGGACGAAGCCCTGCGGGACGAGTTAGCCAATCACCTGACCATTCTGCGCCGAACCAACGATATTACTGACTGGTACGATCGCGACATTACGGCTGGGAAAGAATGGAGAAGCGCAATTTTAGGGCAGCTCACCCAGGCAGACATCATTTTGCTACTGATTAGCGCAGATTTTTTGGCTTCAGATTTCTGTTGGAATGTTGAGCTTCAGCAGGCCATTGAGCGCCACCGAAAAGGTGATGCAGTCGTCATTCCGATCATTCTGCGAGACGTAGATTGGAAGGGTGCCCCATTTGGGGAACTCCAGTCACTGCCTAAAAATGCTCAAGCAGTTACCACCTGGCCAACCACCGATGCCGCTTTCAAGGATGTTGCCATCGGCATTCGCAATGCCGTCCAAGAGTTAAAGCAGAAACGGGCGCAGGCAAAACAGAAAAACCTGAGTCAGTATGAAGAGACCTATCGTCAGGCCATTGAGCAATGCTATCCCCTGCCAGAGACTGTTCAATCTCAGCTCGATCGGTTACAGAATGACCTGGCTCTCTCTTCTCAGGATGTTGCTCCGATTAAGGCCAGGCTCAATAGCCAAATTGGTGAAGCTCACCAGCGGTTAGAAAAGTATCGTCAAGAAGTGCGCCATTGTCTGGAAAGTAACGGTGGTAAGATTACCCCCATCAGCCGCACCATTCTTGATGGGTTTAAAGGCAGCTATGGCCTTACTGATAATGAAGCCGCCGTCATTGAGCAAACCGAAATCGCTCCCTATGAGACAAAACGCCAAAACCTGGCCCAGTATGAATCAGTACTGAGGGCAACTCTACAGCAAGAAAACCCTCTTAGTCAGACTGCTAGCGACCAGATGAGTCGACTACAGATAGCCCTGGCTTTGAGTGACAGTGAAGTACAAACCATTGCAGAGGCCTTGGAACAAGAAGCCAAAGCCCAACGGCTAGCGCGAGAAAAAGAAGACCAGCAGCAGCGAGAAGAAGCTGAGCGCAAACGGCAAGCAGAAGCTAAAGCCCAACGCCAGTGGGAAGAGGCTGAACGCCAACGTCAAGAGAAACGTGCACGGCAAAAGCAAGATGACCTTAGCTCAGAAAGGTTTGGTGCTAGCTACTACGCCAAACTGCGCGATCTGCTAGCCGCTCAGAACTGGAAAGCCGCCGATAAGGAAACCGCCGACCGTATGTGCGAAGTGATGGGCCGACAAAAAGAAGGCTACCTACAAGTAAAGGATATCCAAGCGTTTCCCTGCCTTGATTTACTAAATATTGATCGCCTGTGGGTTAAATACAGCCACGGGAAGTTTGGCTTCAGCGTGCAAAAGAAAATTTGGGAAAGCTGTGGCAGCCCAACCAAATACAATCAAAACTGGGAAAAATTTGGAGATACAGTGGGCTGGAAAGATCCAAAGGGGTGGCCTGGTTGGAATGCCTGGTACCTATATAGCAATTACACTTTTGAGTATAAAAATACACAGAACGAGCATCTCCCAAGCCCAATATATTTGTGGAATGTTTGGTATTACGATTACAGATTGTGTGTAGAGTGGGGGTTGTTTTCTCTTCTCTTGCGTCCAGACTTGTAAGAGGATGTCTGAAAAGTCCTACTTCTTGTAGCAAAAGTGGAGATCCCCCTAAATCCCTCTTAAAAAGGGGGGGCAAAGTCCCCTTTTTATAAGGGGCAGGGGGGATCAGCAGGTGTCTAAAGCTACAACAGATCCCTTTTCAAACGCCCTCTAAAGTCTAAGCCATCATAAGCACTACAGCCGTTTCCAAACTTTCATTGCCAGGTTCAAGTCAACGCAAAAACAAGGGTTTCAGCTATTTCTCACCTGGCACCGAGGTTGTTCACAATTTCTACTTACTGTTGTCAAATGGCATACTCGCAATCTCCGGGTTCAGGGCATTAGTCAATATGGACCTTTGCACCTGAAATACATGCCTAAAATAGTGAACCTTGAATAAAATCCGGCTTTAACTGCTTAGGTGGCCAAAAAACACCCAACACGACCCAAGTATTGTAAGGAAACACTGTCCCCATAAAAAACAGCGTGTCTTTCTTATCGCTGCAAATCTCATCAAAAAACTTGCGCTTCACACTCAAAGCCGCCTGTTCTTCATCCCCTAATCGAGCCACTTCATTTAACCAAAGCACACCCAATTCCCAATCTTCAATCATGGCATTGTGCGGTCTGTGGCTGTCTTCGCACTCAAACACATAGCTAAACTTGTACGGTATTTTGCGCAGCGGCTTTTGCACCGGGCCAAATAGCGTCAGTTGGTCAAACAGATTTTGCCACTCCGGTTTCCACTCCGGTTCAGCAGGCTCAATTTTGAGATCCAGCACCCTCGTCGGTCGCACAATCCCCAGAGAAGTGCGTTCAGTTTTATGTAGCTCCCGCAGTTGCTTCACCGTATAAGTCGGCATCCGGTCAATGATTTCCCGCCGTTCCCGCCAACCATTCTTGGTCGGTAAAGGCTCCCCTAATACCTGCAAAGAGTCCAAAATTGGCTTTCTACTCTCTTTGCGGCGATCATTCTTGTCGCCACGCGGTAAAAGGTCAATCTCCACCCACTGATACTTACGAAACTGCTGATTTCTCGGTCGATACCGATAGTCAATGGGATACAGCCTGACCCATTCATCATTTTCAGTAATACCCGCCGTACAAACCAGTTCTTGATATCCTCGCGATGGATGAGGATAGGTCATCACCGTAATCAGAACTTTCGTTTTAATCGGGCGATCGCTCATGCCGCTTATCCGAGATGCTTAATTGGCAACTTCATCATGCCCTTCAAATGCTGAGCTAGCACAGTCCGGTGGCAGCATTCCGGATTTGCCTCCATACACACCAAAACACTTGGTTCAGACTTCAGGAATGATATTGCCTTTTGCAAGTCATCCCAGCGATCCGACAAACCACACCGATATTCCTTAAAAAGGGCAATATAGCTATTCATTGAGGACAAATCTGCTCGCGCTGAACCCGGAATCCCTAACCCAGGTAAATGCTGGTAATCAATATCAAGCGTATTGCATAACCGATTTAAAGTGCTTTTATGAAAACCATAGCGGCGAGAAATCGGGTTGTAGCGAACATCAATTAACCTGCGAATGCCCGATTGCATCAGCAGGTTCAAAAACCCATCAACTGTTTTACCTTCATAACCAGCAGTGTAAATCGCCAGGTCAGCAACGGGACGTTGCTCTCGGCGTTGTCCCGGCAAATCACTGTTAACCGTAAACCAAGGATAGTTGGCATAAACCGTATTGATTAAAGCAGAGCCGGAAAAACTGCCGTACTGCTGAGTGACAGCCGTAATATCTTGAGCGATCGTCTTGGGTAGCTTAACTTCCTGCTCTTTGCCTACAGTCGTCAACTGCCAAACCTTATCAGCTGTCTTTTCCATAAAGCCATTGCGAACCAATGTATCCGTTTCGCGGTTCAGGGTAAACGAGTAAGGGCCATAACGATATGGGATGAACTGGTAGAAAGTCTTACCGCCACGAGACTGCGTTTCCTGTCCCAGTAGAAATGCCCACTTCATTAATTGCAGAGTAGTTGCTTGTCCCCCTACCTGCTGAAGAATTTCAAGTAACGCTTTCTGACGGTGCAGCACCTGTTATCCCTGGCTTAGTTCTTTTGTATTATAGTTGCCGTGTCGCATTAAATTGCTAAGTTTATCTCATTTCTTAGCAGTTAACCTGTTGCTCATCAAGGCATGCAACTCTCTATCCCCGAATCCATCATTCAATCCATTCGCCTGCCCGAGGGCCGCATCGAAGCCGAGCTACTCAAAGGGCTGGCCCTTGCCCTCTATGCTCAAGAACTCCTTCCCTTCGGCAAAGCCCGCGAGCTAGCCAACCTGGACCACTGGCAATTCAGCCAACTTTTAGGCGATGGCCGAAGGCCGGTCTTTGACCATCGCAACATCCCCCGACACTACTCCGAAACCGAACTCGCAGAAGACCTCGACTATGCCCGTCGTTAGTAACACCTCACCCCTGCTCAGCTTTTGCAAGAGAGTGGCGAACTGGATTGACCTTTTTCCGAACCCTACGTTATACGCTGACGCAGCGGGCCAAAATGCGATCAAAACCTAGAATCTCTGCACTGCGATCGCTGCTTTAGGCTAGAATCGCTGGCAGACTTTGGCACTAACGAAAGCAATGGTAAAGGGTTTGACACGGAGCAACGGATCGCGGGTACGGCTTTTGCAGCGGCTGGGTTTCAGGTCGGGGGCCGTGGCCCTGGGTGTGATGCTAGCCCCCGCGCTGGGGTTCTGGAACCCGGTAAAAGCCCAGTTCCCGCCCTGTCCGCCGCCCTCCGCCAACGAGTACCTGCTGCTGGTGCGTAGCAACACCGAGGCCGAGCGCGATCGCGTGCAAGACCTGCTGCCCTCCAACAGCACCGTTCTGGTCTGCGACTACCTCAACGACACGGTCGTGCGGGCAGGCGGCTTCACCAATCTCGAAAACGCCAACGCCTGGGCTCAGTACATGACCGAGGTCGAAGGCTTCCAGGCCTTTGTCGCCCGACCGGCCAGCACCGCCGCTCAGCCTACCCCGCCCGCCAGCGGCACCCCAACCAGCGAAACGCCAGCTAACGAGACCCCGGCCAGCGAGACTGCAGCCAGCGAGACCCCCGCTGCGGGCACCCCCGGCAATAGCAGCCCCGCTAGCGGCACGACCGTTGCCTCAGCACCAACCGCCTACGCGCCTCAGCCCTTGGGCACAGGCTTTGCGGTGCTGGTCGACTATCAGTACCAGCCCGAATCGGCGATCGCCATTCAGCGCAAAGTAGGTCAAGCCGTGGGGCTCGCGGTACACCGCCAGCGCTCCTACCTGCTAATTGCCCACAGCCCCGATGTCGAAGGCGCGGCCTCGACCCTGTCGGTACTCACCAGCCTGAACATTCCCGGCTTCATCGTCGATAGCCAGGACGTGGTGATGCTGACCCCAGCGGTGGCGCTCACGGCTCAGTGAGAGCTACACCAGCTCCGATTGGGTGAACCCCGATTTAAAGCAGAGATCTCGTAGGGGCATTGCAGTGCAATGCCCCTACAAACCGGGGGTATGCAGGCAGGACTTGGTGTCAAACCTTTGGTTTAAACAGATATCCCAAGGGCAAACAACCGTTTGTCCCTACAGGTATGAATTCAATCAGATTGGCTCAATACGCCGGAGCGGCCAGGTAGGAGATCATTACGCCTAAAATCGACCCGGCAATCACCTGAAACGGGGTGTGGCCCAGCAGTTCTTTGAGGCGATCTTCGCGCAGCTCGGGCTTTTCCTGAAACAGCTCGTCGATAATCTGGTTGAGCACCTTGGCCTGCTTGCCCGCCGCCTGGCGCACCCCTGCCGCGTCGTACATGACAATAATTGAAAAGACTGAGGTAGCGGCAAACAGCGGGCTTGACCAGCCCAGGGTTTGACCAATGCCGCAGGCCAGCGCCGTCACCAGAGCGGAGTGGGCGCTGGGCATACCCCCGGTGCCCACCATCACCCGCAGGTTGAGCTTGCGGTGGCGCACCAGCTCAATAAAGGCTTTGAGCACCTGAGCCGTAAAGCAGGCAATCAGCGCCACAATCAGCACGTGGTTGTTGAGAATATCGCTAATACTGTCCATCGGCTCCAACAACCCTAGGGCGTGTCATCATTTTTGGCTACAATCCTTATCCTATCAGCGTTGCCACGTCCGACCTCAAAATTAAACCAGGGGCTGTAACGGCTAATTTTTGGGCCATCAGCCATTTGTTGATGACAGCCCCTAGTAAGTGCGTGCAACAATGTAATCTGCGATCGCCAGCAGGGGCAGGCGCAGGTCGCCAAATCCGGCCAGACTTTCCTTCGCGGCTTCAATCAGCTGATTGGCCTGGCGGCGCGATTCGTCCAGTCCCCAGAGGCTAGGGTAGGTGACCTTCTGGGCGGTAATGTCTTTGCCCGCCGACTTGCCCAGGGTTTCGGAGGTAGCGGTGATGTCGAGAATATCATCGACAATTTGAAAGGCCAGACCAATGCGCTGGGCGTACTGGCGCAGATGCTCGACATCCTCATCGCTGGCCCCGGCCAGCATAGCCCCCGACGTGACCGAGATTTCGAGCAGCGCTGCCGTCTTGTGGTTGTGAATGTAGGTGAGGGTTTCTAAGGAAACATTGGGATTGCCCTCGCTGGCCAGATCGACAATTTGCCCCCCCACCAAGCCTTCGCCGCCCACCGCTTTACCCAGTCCGGCAATCACGCGCAGCATTTGCTCGGGGGCGGCCCCTCGGGTTTGGGTCGCCACGTGCTCGAAAGCGTAGGACAGCAGACCGTCTCCGGCCAAAATGGCCACATCTTCGCCGTAGACCTTGTGGTTGGTGAGGCGGCCCCGGCGGTAGTCATCGTTATCCATGGCGGGTAGATCGTCGTGGATTAGCGACATGGTGTGGATCATCTCCAGGGCGCAGGCGGTAGGCATGGCCATCTCGACGGTGCCGCCAGCCAACTCACAGCTGGCCAAACAGAGAATGGGCCGCAGCCGCTTGCCCCCGGCCAGCAGCGAGTAGCGCATGGCTTCGTAGAGTGTTTCGGGGTAGCGCATGGCCAGGGCCTGGTCAAGGGCGAGTTCTACCCGCTGACGCTGCTCTGCCAGGTAGGCCTCCAGATCAAACTGGCCGGCAGGTGACGGTTTGGAATCGAGGGAGTTGGTTGGCACCATAGCAGCAACAGGCAGGTTGAGAATAGATGAATAAAAAAGTCGAACTGAGATCGGTTTGAGTGAGATTGTCTGCTTGAATGACCTTCTACTTTTAATGGCAGGTCTAGAGGCGGCTGCGGTAGCTGGTGACGGTGTTTTCGAGCAGCATGGCCACGGTCATGGGGCCAACGCCACCGGGCACCGGGGTAATGGCTCCCGCCACCGGCTGCACCGAGGCATAGTCTACGTCACCCACCAGGCGGGCTGTTCCGTCGGGCTGCTCAACCCGATTGATGCCCACATCAATGACCACGCTGTCGGGTTTGACATCGGCAGCCGTAATCATACCGGGGCGGCCCACCGCCGCCACTAGAATATCAGCTTGCCGCATCAGCGCGGGCAAATCGACGGTGTGAGAATGGGCCAGGGTAACGGTGGCGTTGGCCTCGATCAGCATTAGGGCCATCGGCTTGCCCACCAAAATGCTGCGGCCCACGACCAGGGCGTTGGCCCCCACCAGGTTGATATTGGCTGACTCCAGCAGGCGCATGACGCCGTAGGGGGTGCAGCTGCGCAGGCCCGGTTCACCTCGCACCAGCCGCCCCAGGTTAATGGGGTGCAGGCCGTCGGCGTCTTTGTCGGGGTCGATGGTGTTGAGCAGGGCGACGGCATCGAGATGCTCAGGCAGGGGCAGCTGCACCAGAATGCCGTCAACGTTGGGGTCGGCATTGAGCTGCTGCAGCAGGGCGGCTACCTCGGCCTGGGTGGCGGTGGCGGGCAGGTGTTTGCCGTAGGAGGCAATGCCGACCCGGCTGCAGGCCCGCTCTTTGTTGCGCACGTAGGCGGCACTGGCGGGGTTGTCGCCCACCATGACCACGGCCAGCCCCGGGGGACGGTAGCCCTGCTCAGTCAGGGCGTGAATCTCCTGCGCTAGCTGGGTTTGAATTTGATTGGCGAGGGCTTTGCCGTCGAGCAATAGGGTCATGGCCGGGGTGCGCTAACCTGTATCTCGGATATCTCAAACAGAGGGGTATCGGTGCCTCGCAGCCAAATCTGGCAAAGCCGAGGATTCCGACGCTTTCCAGTGTCTCAGATTTTGCTCCTCTGTTGCGCCCTTCTGTTGCGCTTCTTACGGGTGCGCTTTAGGGCTGTTCGAGGCGATCAACGCGCCGCTACGGGCTGCAATCTCACTCCTATGGCAGGTTCAATGACTTACCTAAAGCGCCGTTTTACCCGCTGGGTCACTCGCTACAGCATGGTTGGAGGCGGAGTTAGCCTAGCTCTGGTGGCCATGACTAGCTGCGGGGCCAGCCTCGATGCAGCGGTGGGCTACGGGCTGCGCGATCGCCTCAGCACCTGGCCTGGCCTGGCCTGGCTCGACCCCATTACCCCCATTGCTGAGGTCAGCCAAACCCAGCCGTCTACGGTGTACTTAGCGGGCACGGTAGAGCGGCAGCTGCCCCTGGTGGGCCAGGGACTCTACGAACTGGTGGATGAGACGGGGGCGATTTGGGTGCTGAGCAGCGAGGCCCCGCCCGCGGTCGGTACCGCGATCGCCATTCGGGCCAGCCTTCAGTACGAACAGATTTTGCTGCAGGGCCAGGACATCGGTCAGCACTATGCCGAAGAACTAGAGCGCCTGCCCCAGGAATAGCACTAGGAGTAGCACCTGAAAAGCTTTTTGAAACGGGGGCCTTCTGAAACGGGGGCCCTCTGCAACGGGGAAATTCTGTCGAATCGCCCAATGGCGTTCTTTCCCCGTTGCAGGGGCATGGAAAATGGTAGTCTCTTAGAAATGCTGTGTATAGACATTCACACTGGTAGGAGAGGATTAGGGTAAATGAAACAACTGGTTGGCCTACTCGTTGCGCTGGCAGTGCTGTTGGGTTGGGTAAGTAGCCCGGCTGTGGCGCAGCCTATCTCTGGGGCAGACCTCTTTAGCGCCCCCCTTGAGGCCATGGCCTGGCTGGCAGAAGCCCCACCGCAAAATGCGGTCGATGCCAAATTAAAAACCGAGTACGGCGCTAAGCTCGACCTGAACAACGCCAACGTGCAGGGCTTTAGAAAGTTTCCGGGCCTGTACCCCACTCTGGCACGTAAAATTCTGCTCAATGCGCCCTACGACAGCGTAGACGACGTTCTAGATCTGCCTGGCCTGAGCGAGCAGCAGCTCGACATTCTGAAGGCAAATCTCGACAATTTTACGGTCACTGTGCCTGATTCCGCTTTTGTAGAAGGCGGCGATCGCTTTAACAACGGCGTTTATAAGTAAGCAGCGGGTCATAGGTCTGCTCACGCCCACTGGCCCTGGCTGGTTAAGTTGACCCTGGTGGTCAACGATGACTGGCCGGGGCCTTTAGATATTTACCCGTTATTTACCCGTTAATATTTGCCCGTTTAGTCAAGTCTCTAGATACCCTTCAACGCACCATCAACCCCAGTTGGGAGCCGCCCTTGACCAAGCCTGATTTAGCCTCAGCCCAGAGCAACCGCTTTGACGTATTGGTGATTGGGGGAGGGGCCGCTGGACTGTACGCCGCGCTGTCGATTCCTCCCCAGTGGCGAATTGGGCTGGTGACCAAAGATACCCTGTCCATTTCGGCCAGCGATTGGGCCCAGGGCGGCATTGCCGCCGCGATCGGGGCTGACGATGCGGTGTCGCTGCACGTGGCCGATACCCTGGTGGCCGGAGCCGGGCTGTGCGACCCCAAAGCCGTAGAGCACCTGGCTAGCCATGCCTCTGAATGTATTGAGCGCCTGGTCAATTTAGGCGTGGCCTTCGATCGCAGCGACGGGCAGCTGGCCATGACCCTGGAGGCGGCCCACTCGCGCCGTCGCGTGCTGCACGCTGCCGATACCACTGGCCGAGCGATCGTGTCGATACTGGCGGAGGCGGTGCTGAAGCAGCCCAATATCACCGTCTTTGAGCAGGCCTTTGCCCTCGACCTGTGGCTAGAGGCCGGGCGGTGTCGGGGCGCTTTGGTGGTGCATAACCGGCAGTTGCGCTGGCTGTCGGCCCAGGCCACGGTGCTGGCCACGGGCGGCGGCGGCCAGGTCTACGCCCAAACCACTAACCCCGCCGCCAGCACGGGCGATGGCGTCGCGATGGCCTGGCGGGCGGGGGCGCAGCTGCGCGATTTGGAGTTTGTGCAGTTTCACCCCACATCGCTGGCCCAGCCGGGGGCACCGCCCTTTTTGATCAGCGAGGCGGTGCGCGGCGAGGGAGCCCACCTGGTCGATAACGACGGCTACCGCTTTGCCTTTGACTACCACCCCGACGGCGAACTGGCCCCCCGCGATGTGGTTAGTCGGGCGATTTTTCACCACCTGCAAAAGACAGGCGATCGCCAGGTATGGCTCGATCTGCGCCCGATTCCGCGCGATCGCGTGCAGTATCGCTTTCCCAATATTTTGCAGGTGTGCCGCCACTGGGGCTGCGACCCGCTGAGCGAGCCGGTGCCCGTCGCCCCCGCCGCCCACTACTGGATGGGGGGCATCACCACCGACATCCACAGCCAAACCTCGATTGCGGGCCTCTACGCGGTGGGCGAAAACGCCAGCACGGGAGTACACGGAGCCAACCGCTTGGCCAGCAATTCGCTGCTGGAGTGCCTGGTCTACGGCGCTGAGCTGGCCCACCTGCCGCTGGAGTTAGCCGCCGCCCCAGATTCACCAGAGCCGGCAGCGTTAGACCTGGACTGGTCAGCGCCCCTGGCAGGTGCCTGGGCCAGCGTAGAAAAGCAGCGGCAGCGGCTGACCCAGCTAATGTGGGATGCCGCCGCCATTAGCCGCAGCCAGAGCGGGCTTGAGGATGCGATCGCCACCATCCGCCAGTGGCGCACCGAGTGGCAACAGCACCCATTGCAGGCGCTGCACCATCTGCCCACGGACACCGTCTACGCTCTCCCCGAAGCGCTAGACTGGCCGCTGGTACGGGCCTGGGGCGAGCTGCACAACCTGCACGACATCGCCTGGCTCATTCTCAACAGCGCCGCCTTTCGCACCGAAAGCCGGGGCGGCCACTTTCGCCAAGACTACCCCCACACCAGCGATGACTGGCAGGTGCATACCGTGGTAAAGGGCGATCGCTGGGCCAAATCCCCGGCCATTCAACCCTAGCCGTGCAGCAATTTTGAATTTTGGATTGTGGAAGGGTGAAATCCTTAGACGGTGGATTGCGGCCAGGCCCAGGTTAACGGCTCTCCCCAAGGGATTTTATGGATTGGTGCATTACGGCCCGGCCCAGGTTAACGGCTTTTCCCAAGGGATTTTGCAGCCTAATGCACCCTACGAAACTAATTTTGAACTTTGAACTTTCCCCCTCATCCACCCACTCACCTAACCCACCCACTCACCTACCCACCTACCTCCTCCGCGACGATCGCCGCTTCAACCTGGGCTTGCCCTGCGCTTTACCTCGCTTACGCCTGGTGGCTGACGAGAGCCAATCGGTGACATAGTGACTGAGGGCACCCAGCTCTAACCCAATTACCAGGGCCAGCCACCAGGGCCAGTAGGTCACCAGCGCCCAATTTAGCCCATCTATCAGGTCGCCCCAGCTCAGGGCCGTGCGCTGGGAGCGGTTGAGAAAATCGACCAGAATCAGGCCGCCCAAACTGAGCCAGAGCGACAGGTACAGCACTCGCACCACGGTGCCGATAATTGGCCCGTGCGACCAGTGCGATCGGTGGCGGATTTTGCCCCGGTAGGGCAGCCAGATCCACCGCAGCCAGCCCCAGCGCTTGTACTGCACCGAGTGAATATCGAGGTCGGGGCCGAGCATCCAGCCGCCCAGCATAAACCCCAGGCAGACTGTCGCCGTGAGCCAGCCGCTGAGGGTGACGCGCAGAGCGACCAAGACCACCAGCGGTAAGGCCCAGAGGGTAATGCGATCGTGGGTGCGGCCTGAAGACATGGCACAGATGTACCAGGGTTTGGGCCTGCTGACAAGCGGTGCTGACCCAGGCTGGCGCTTTTTTAACGCGATTTGATGGAGCAAAGCAGGCTGGCACAGCTGACATTCACTACAATCAGCTCTAAGCAGGTGGTTTTGACCAAGCTCCTGATCAAACAACGCATGTCTCTCGCCGTTACGCTGTTCTCCTCAGCCCGCCACTGCCCCTATGCTGACCCAGTCGCCCACCCTGAAGCTCGATTTTGTTCGCCAATACTTTCCGTCGCTAGCGAAGGATTGGGTCTTTTTTGACAACGCGGGCGGCTCGCAGATTCTCAAACCCGTCGTCGATCGCATCACCGAGTTCCTCTACGAATCCAACGTGCAGCTGGGGGCCTCCTACGCGGTGTCGCAGCTGGCCACCGAGCGGGTGGCGGCGGGAGGTAAGGCGATGGCCAGGTTTATCAACGCGGCTGATCCTGCGGAGGTCATTCTTGGCCCCAGCACCTCGGCGCTGCTGCGAATGCTGGCCCAGTGCTTTCGGCCCACGCTGGAGCCGGGTGATGAGATCATTGTCACCAACGCCGACCACGAGGCCAACATTAGCCCCTGGACGGAGCTAGAGCGCGACGGCATTGTGGTCAAAACCTGGCGGGTAAACCCCACCACCTTTGAGCTGGAGCTGGCTGATCTGGAGGCGTTGCTAACGCCGCGCACCCGGCTGGTGGCGGTAACCCACACGTCGAATGTGCTGGGCAGCATTAATCCGGTGCGGGCGATCGCTGACCTGGTCCACGCCCAGGGCGCGCTGCTGTGTGTTGACGGGGTGGCCTTTGCCCCCCACCGCCGCGTCGATGTGCAGGCGCTGGATGTCGATTTCTACACGTTTAGTCTTTACAAGGTCTACGGCCCTCACCAGGCGCTGCTCTACGGCAAAAAAGAGCTGCTGCTGGCGCTGCCGGGCTACAACCACTACTTTATCGACGACACGGCGATTCCCTACAAGTTTCAGCCGGGGGGCAGCAGCTACGAGCTGAGCTACAGCCTGACGGCGATCCCTGAGTATTTTGAGGCGCTGGCTCAGCACCACGGCCTTGCCAGCGGTGAAAACCCGATCGATCGCGCCTTTGACCTGATTCAAGCCCACGAGGGAGACCTGAACCAGCGGCTGCTGTCTTTTCTGCACAGTCGGCCCAAGGTGAAAATTATTGGTCGCGACACGGCTGATCCGACTCAGCGTGTGTCCACCATTTCGTTTGTGGTGGAGGGCCTCAGCAGCGACCAGGTTCCGCCTTATTTAGATGCTCACAAGATTGGCATTCGCTACGGGCATTTCTACGCCCTGCGGCTAATCGAAGATTTGGGGCTGCTGCCCAACCAGGGCGTGGTGCGGGTCAGCATGGTGCACTACAACACGCTGGAGGAATGCGATCGCCTGATCGAGCAGCTACAGAAGGTGCTGTAGTGGCATGGCCGCTAAAACCGGCAGCTAGCGCTCCTGCTGCACCCACCGGGTGAGCACTCGCATGAGCCTGCCTGAGCTGTGGGGCATGGCAATGCTCCACTCGCTGACGTGGGCAAAGCCCCGCAGATGCAGCGTTTGTACAATCGTCTCGATACCCTGAGCGCTGCCGATCACCATCAGCTGCACAGGCTCACGACTTTCGACAGGCGCATCGGTGGATTGTGGCATAGCAGCAAGAAAAGCAGAGTGGCGAAGGTGGGAAGTTGCGTTGGCAAGTGAACGGTTAACGTGTGGCATGGCGAAATAGTGTTGACATATTGGCAGCATAAGCGAATGCTGACGTTTTGGCAACATAGACGCGCCTAGCCCCCTCTGCCAAAATTTGGGCATGGGAAGGGCAGGCAGCGCACTACGGCAGGTTTTGGAGACCTACGGCATTAGCCAAAACAAGCTGGCGGTGACGATGGGCACCGATCGCGCCAACGTGAACCGCTGGGTAAAAGAACTTCGCGACCCAGCCGGTGACGTGATTTTTGAAATCAAGGAAGCTTTGAGGCAACTCAATCCAGAAGCCGCTTATGAGTTTGTGCGGTTGTATTTAGGTGATACCTCAGAGAATTCACTATGATTAAGATGTCTCCGTAGAGCTATGGGAAAAAAGAATCACCGAAAAACGATTAGAAGTTTGCAGAGACGTATTGAAGAGCATTTAGAGAAAATTGAGCTTGAACGTCAAAAAGATTTCCCGGATTTAGGTCTTATACGTCATTGGGAAGTGGAAATCGCAGCCTTTGAGAAGGGAGTTCAGCAAGCCACAAAGCGGTTAAACAGGTGAAACATGCAGCTAGGAACACGCGCTTTAGCAATTCAAGATAAAACTCTCAAAGCCTTGATTCGAGAATTGGGTGATGAATGTGGTCGAGTGTTGGAACTCGTTCACCAGCTTCAACTTCCGGGACTACAGGATAGCCAGAAAGCTGATATTTTAGCTGAGCTAGTTTCTTCAGCCATTCATCTGAGCAGTCATTGTGGTGAAGATTTTCAAAATCTTTTATCAAATGAGCTGGAGCAACTTTCTAGCGATGAGATATAAGAACAAGGTAGGTTTCTTCGTTATTCTGTAAAATAATCAAAGTCTATTTTCTTGAGTTCATAGACTTTTCGGGTGTTCACTCCTACGCCAAACTCAATCATGTACTGAGCCAAAGCCTGCCCATCTACAAGAATGATTTTGCTTTCGATCCGAGAAGCAAAATCCCTGGCTTCGGCAGTAAAAGAAGAGGATGTTATGAAAATTCCTTTTCTAGCTCTAAAACCTTGCAAAGCGCCTGCAAATTTTTGAATCTCAGGTCGACCAACAGGGTTTTCCCATCGCTTAGCCTGAACATAAATAATGTCCAAACCTAAACGATCTTCATTGATAATGCCATCAATTCCACCATCACCACTGCGACCAACGGTTTTGCCAGCATCTTGACGAGTTCCGCCGTAACCCATGCTGACCAGCACATCAACTACAAGTGTCTCAAAAAAACTAGGAGAACAACTCTTGATATTTTCTAAAAGCTCAGTCGCTAGATCTTGAGCTAATCCTTGAATAATAGTCTCTAGGTTTTCTTCTGGAGTTTTTTCTAGAACAGTGCTATCTAAATTTTCTACTTCTGATTTATCTCGTTTGCCTTTCTTAAATTTGATAAAATCAGGAAATTGCTCTAAGAACTGAACATTAATGTTAGACGGTTGCTTTTGAAGAACTGACTTGCCAACAGGAGTAATTTGGAAATATCCTCGGCGAGTTGACTGCAAAAGTCCAGCTTTTTTTAAATAAGTCCTTGCCCATCCAACTCTGTTGTCGAAAGTAGCCTGGCGACCGCTTGGTAACATTTCTTGCCGCTCTTCATCATTAAGTCTGAAGTGCTGAGCAAGTTTCTCAATGGCTTCTCTCAATGAATACTCTTGCCCATCAGCAGCCATCTGTAAAAGCGGAAGCATTATGGATTGATAATCAGGTATAAGCACAGAAAATATTAATGTGGAAAGCTTCTGCCTCTGTTCGTTCTCTATACTACTTGCTTGGCAAGCTTGTATAGCTACTATTTTGTTGGCAAATATCTGGGCTGCCCAGCCGAGAAAACAGCCTCAGCGCTGAGCACCAGTTTTGGAAACAGCGCAGATTTGAGCGTTTCCCCCGCCCTAAACAAGCTCACCTGGTACTCACCCTCGACCAGCGTATAGACCGAAATTGTAGGCTGCTTGGGGCGACCGATGTAGCGGGTGCCGCCTAGCCCTAAAGCCGACGTATCGCGCTCACTCAACTCTTCCTATAATAGTTTTAAGCGCTTATACCGCTTCACTATGACCACCGTAGCCATTCTCTCTAGCCGTGATGAAAGTGGCCATCGCATGTATCGGGCCATCTCTGGCGACAAGCAATCGGTGGGCAAAACCGCTGGCGAAGCCCTCGACGCGCTTACTGCTGAGCTAGCCGAAGATCTTCCGGCGATGCTGCTTATTCAAAGCGTGGGGCCAGATCGCTTTTTTGGTGCCGCTCAACAGCAGCGCTTAGCTGAGCTAATGGAGCTTTGGCACAGTGCTAACGATCAAGGGCTGACTCTAGCCTACGACCTACAAAACGAGCTGGATAGCTTGGTCGCCGCCGAACTTAGAGCGGCCACCGCCCGATCTGCCGAAATGTTGAGTCAGATCAATCGTGAATCCTAACTATGCTTTAGTTGCAGCTAGGGCTGGGCATAGGTGCGAGTACTGCTGTGCTGTGCCCTGTCGGTCACTTTTCCAAGCGCACCACGTACCACTGCATGGCTTCGCCGGGGGATAGATCTAGTTCGCAGGCGGTGTCGCGCAGGTGCTGGGCTTGCTCGGTTACGGTGCCAAAACGCTGGAGATCGCGGGGCAGGTCTTGCTGGCGATCGCGCAGAATCCCCTCTAGCCGCTCTAGCAACTCCTGGGGGGTGAGAAATTCCTCCGCTGCGCCGGGCATTAGCACGACGAACATCTCTTCCTGGTACATCATGGCGTCGGGCATGGGACAAAACCTTTAAAGAAATCTAGTTTGATCGTAAACGCCCTGGCTCCTTTTACAGTCTTTGGGGTACGTTAGGAAGTGCCTTGGCATCCCCCCACATGGCATAGGGGTAATCACTCTTAATACTGTGAATTTCCGTAGGCAGACTAGCCGATCTTTTGGATCCAGTGGTAGGATGAGAGGGGTATTCACCGAAATCCCGACCGACTTACCGGAGAATTGGTGAATTGACCCTGTCCACGCTTTAGGGAACAGCCGCTGAGGCGGTGTCGTTGCCTGAGGTTTTTGTCTACGGTTATTCGCTGCCGCTATGGTTCAGACTCCGATTAAATCTACGCCTGCTTCCTCTGCCCCTGGGCCGACTCCCTCTAAGGTAGAAGTCCTCAAAGAAAACAGCCGCTTTTTGCGCGAGCCCGTGGCCAGCGAGCTGCTGCAAGACACCAATCACTTTTCTGAATCGGCAATTCAAATTCTCAAGTTTCACGGCTCTTACCAGCAAGACAACCGCGACAACCGCGCTAAGGGCCAGGAAAAGGACTATCAAATGATGCTGCGGACCCGCAACCCCGGCGGGTACCTGTCGCCAGAGCTATATCTCACCCTCGATCGCCTGTCAGATGAGTACGGCAACGGCACCCTGAGGGCCACCACGCGCCAGGGCATGCAGCTGCACGGGGTGCTGAAGAAAAATCTGAAGGCCACCATCGGCGCGATCGTGCGCAGCCTGGGGTCTACCCTGGGGGCCTGCGGCGACCTCAACCGCAACGTCATGGCCCCGCCCGCCCCCTACAAAAATCGGCCTGAGTACCAGCTGGCTCAAGAATACGCCAACAATATCGCCGACCTGCTGCGGCCCCAAACCGAGGCCTACTACGAAATCTGGCTGGATGGTGAGAAGTTTCTGTCGGCTGAGGAGCACCCCGACGTGGTGGCCGCCCGCCAGCGCAACGGCAACGGCACCATCGTTCACAACAGCGAAGAGCCGATCTACGGCACCTACTACATGCCGCGCAAGTTTAAGTGCGCGGTGACGGTGCCCGGCGACAACTCTATCGATGCCTACACCCACGATGTCACCCTGGTGGTGATCACCGACAAGGTGGGGCAGCTGAAAGGCTTCAACGTGCTGGCCGGGGGTGGCCTGGGCCGCACCCACAACAAAGAAGAAACCTTTGCCCGCGTCGCCGACGAAATTGGCTATGTGGATAAAGCTGATGTTTACGACCTGATGAAGGCGATCGTGGCCACGCAGCGCGACTACGGCGATCGCCACAACCGCCGCCACGCCCGCATGAAGTATTTGATCAACGACTGGGGCGTAGAGCGCTTTCGCCAGCAGGTGGAGACCTACCTGGGCAAGCCGCTGAAGCCCTTTAAAAAGCTGCCCAAGTGGACCTTCTACGACTACCTGGGCTGGCACGAGCAGGGGGATGGCAACTGGTTTGTGGGCGTACCCGTCGAAAATGGCCGCATTCTCGATCGCCAGGGGCTTCAGCTCAAAACGGCGCTGAGGGAAATTGTGCAGCGCTTTAACCTGCCCATGCTGGTGACCCCCAACCAGAGCGTGCTGTTCTACGACGTCAAGCCCGCCGACAAAGACGAGATTCAGGCCATTCTCACTCGCCACGGCGTGGTCAAAGAAAACGAGCTCGACCCCCTGGTGCGCTACGCGATGGCCTGCCCGGCCCTGCCCCTGTGCGGCCTGGCGGTGACCGAGAGTGAGCGAATTATGCCCACGGTGCTGGGTCGCCTGCGGGGGATACTAACCAAGCTGGGCCTACAGGACGAGCACTTTGTGGTGCGCATGACCGGCTGCCCCAACGGCTGCGCTCGCCCCTACATGGCTGAGCTGGGTTTTGTAGGTAGCGCCCCAGAGTCGTACCAGGTGTGGCTGGGGGGCTCGCCCAACCAGACTCGGCTGGCCCGCCCCTACCTGGAGCGCCTGCACGACAACGACATCGAGACCACGCTGGAGCCGCTGTTTGTGTTCTTCCGCGACGGGCGCAAGAAGGGTGAGAGCTTTGGCGATTTCTGCGATCGCGTTGGCTTTGAGGCCCTGCGCCAGTTTTCGGCCACCTACAACTCCGACCAGTACCAGCCCCGCCACACCAAAGAAGGGCGACACCGGCTGAGCATCTCCCACGACCTGTTTATGACCCTGCAGGCTACCGCTGACAAAGAGGGACGGCCCATGGCCCAGGTGATGGCCGATGCCCTGGCTGTGTACCTGCAACAGCCGGGTCGCTAGACTGTCGCAAAAAAACTGATGCAAAAGGGGGATGGATCAAACGATCCATCCCCCTTTTTTAGGGTTAAACGCAAAAGGGGTCGGGTGCCTGAGGTTGTCAGCCAGTTTTGCTGACACACCCCAACAGGCACCCGACCCCTGAATTCATTAACCTACAGGATTGCTGCGATTGGGCAGTACCCACAGCAGCATGGGGCAAACAACCACCGTCATCACGGTGACAGCGGCAATAATTTCGAGTCCGGCAACAAGAGCAGTATCCATAATCAGGTTCGCCTCCCAGGGCAAAAGTGGTTGAGGCGCGTTCCTTCGAGAGGTATTCTCTACTTCCGTCCTGTTCAGTTTCGGTAGCGTTCTTTAGGGGTCGAACAGGATGAACGACATCTTTTCTGTGTTTACTATTACAGTTTAACGTATTTTTCTGGGGGTAACAACGTTTGTATAATTCTGCAATAGTTGGGGCTAAATTTAAGTGCGATCGCCTCCGTTGCGACAAGACCCTGCCGATTGCAAAACCTATCTATATTGGTGGTTTTGCGTCTCTGCGCTGAGCGCGATCGAAGGCATTTTGGTCAAGTTTCAGCAGCTTCTATTAAAGCTGCTCATGGTGAGATGAAAGCTACTTTTTGTAGTCTATGACGCGCTTTTCTACTATTAAGAAGTGGCAAGTGGCCAACCCCTTCTATCGAGCTTTTGCTCCTGGAGATCTACCATGACCTTGATTAAAGCCTGGACAGCTCAAAAACTAGCTCAGCTGGGTCTTTGGCTGGCGGGTGCTTTTGGTCTTAGCGCTAGTATTCCTCAAACTGCTGCCAGCAGCGACACCTGGACTCCCGATACCCTGACCAATTTTGGCTTAGAAATGAGCAAAGGGTTTGGTAACGGGCTGTAGGTTAGCCACGCTTCAACTCAATCCTTCGACCAGACACGGCCCCTGCTGTTTTAACCAACGGCAGGGCTTTTTTTGCTGTGGGCATCCAGAACCTGCAAGTTCATAACTCTAACGGTTAGCTGTTTCGTCCCTCCTGGGCAGGCGGCAAGCTCAAGCGGGTTTGGCTAAAGGAGCCGTCTGGGTAGCGATGGCCATAGAGCTGCCCAGGGTTTTGAGCACGTCTAGGAAGGCGTAGATGGCCGGGGTATGCAGGCCGTTGCCCAGCACGGCGGCCCCAATGATTCGCACCAGGGGTTCGGGCAGATCAAACACCTGCACCCGCTCTGGAATAGGTTCGGCGGCCAGGCGGGGCAGAATGGTGGCCCCCAGCCCTTGAGCCACCAGGTTGACGATGGTGGTGTCGGTTTCGACCTCTGAGACCACGTTGAGGCTGTAGCCGTGGGCCTGCACATGGTCGTAGACGTCGCGCATCATGATGCGATCGGCGGGGGGCATAATCAGCGGGTGCTGGGCGACCTCGGCCCAGGTGATCTGCGGCCCGGCAGCCTTAAAGGCGGGGGGGAACAGGGCTACGTAGGCGTTTTCGAGCACCTCCCAGGTGTCGAGGTCATCGGCGGCGGGCAGCAGGGTAAAGCCAATGTCGGCCCGGCCCTCACGCAGGGCTTTTTCGACCTGGAGGTAGTTGTCGTGCTCGCTGAGGTTGACGGCAATGTTGGGGTGGTGCTGCTTAAACTGGGCGATCGCAGCGGGCAGCAGGTGAATGGCAATGCTGCGAAAGGAGGCGATCCGCACCTGTCCCCCCTGCAGACCTCGGGCCAGCTCGGCCTCGCGGGCGATCGCCTCGGCCTGCTGCAAAATAGTGCGGGCGTGATTGACAATGCGATCGCCCACCGGAGTCAGCCGCGCCCCGTGCCGCCCCCGCGAAAACAGCACCACCCCCAGGTGATCTTCCAGCGTTGAAATGCTGTGGCTCACCGCCGACTGCGACATGTCGAGGTTAAGGGCGGCCTCGCTAAAGGTTTCCGTCTCAGCTACGGCGACTAAAATTCGCAGCTGAGACAATTTCATCTGATTTTGATGGTTATCTCGCATTCTTGCCCATAGCCTGCGATCGGCACACTGCATACAGCTCCTAAGAGCCTACAGCAGGTGGGCCGCTAAAACCGCTCACAGGCGACATCCGATCGCCACTCGGTTTTGGCCATGCTCTCTACCGACTGACTACCCCCATGTCCCTCGCTGTAAAGATGCCGCCGCCGCGATCAGCGTTTTAGAGTGAAGCGTTGACATTGGATAGCTTTATGGCTTCTGAAACACGCACAACTGAAATTAATCAGAAATCGACCAACGACCTGTTTCAGCGCTACAGTGCGCTGTCCGTAGATGACAAGCTGGCGTTGCTCTACTACATCTACGAGGCAATGGGCGATTCTATCACCCCGGCCGCGCCCGAAGCCGCCGATCCTGAGCTGGCCGAGCCGTTGGTCAAAGGGCTATTCGACCTTTCAGAAGATGAGCAGCTAGAGGCTATGCGCAGCGTGGTGCGCAGAGAGCACAGCGATACGTCGGAGCGCTACGGCGGCCTCAGCGCCAACAACCAGCTGCTAGTGTGGTACGGCTGGGCCCAGGCCATGGGCAAACAAATTGTCGGCATGCCCAGCGACTACCAGGCCGAAGGCCCCGTGAGCGAAATTCTCTCTGCCATCAAGGGCATGGAGTTTCAGTCGCAGATTTCGCTACTGCGCGAAGCCGCCACCGAGATGGGCTTTAGCAACGTCACCGCGCCCCCTCCGCTATCCGAAACGGGCACGACCGACAGCCTCTAGGGCTGCCGCTCTAAAGAATCATCTTTTCAAACCCCGATAGCCCCCAGCATCCTTATCACGGGATGCTGGGGGCTATTAATCTATCTGATTTGCCCTGGCTAACCCCGGCTGGGCTGGGCAAACGCCGTAAAGCCTCTGGCTTGGCTACGCCTATGCCCCTACGCAAACCGCCGGTTTGGAATCGGGGTTTATGCGATTCAGACTGGGTCTGAAGTACCAGAACCACCGCCAGAACTCGGTAAATCACGAACAAGACGCGGCGGCGGTGAAGCGACGTTACCTGGCTCAGTCCTTGGCTTCGGCCTCTAGCCCGGCGATGTAGGCCTCGATGGAGTGGTCGCTAAAGCGCCGGCTCAGCACCTGCCAGGTCCAGCGAGAGCCGAGCTGAATCGCTTTTTCTACATGGTCAAAGCCCTGCCAGGTGCGAGGAATGCGGGTGACAATATCCCAGCCGTAGATGAAGCGATAGCTGTTGGAAATGCGGCCATTGTAGGACTCAACCATGGCTCGGTTGCCCACTCGCGGAGCCCCAAACGTATAGACCGCAAAGCTAAGGTCGCGCTTTTTGCCCAGGTTGTACTGGATATCGAGGGCGGCGATGGTGGCCAGGGCGCCCCCCAAACTATGGCCCGTGACGACGACGTGCTGGCCCTCAAATTTGTCCATCGCCTCCAGCAGCGACTTGCGCACGGCGAAATAGGCCGACATAAACCCCTGGTGAAACTTCACCTCGGTATTGCCGTCGCTATAGGGATAAATCTGCTGGCGAAACTGAAAGTTGTTGATCCAGTCGACGGATTTGTCAGAGCCCCGAAAGACTATAAAGAGGCGATCGCTGTTGAGCTCATTTAAAATCGCCACCTGGGTATCGGTAAACCCGTTGTCCTGACTTTCGACAAACACTGGATCGATGTCGGGATAGGCCGAAAACCGCAGGCCGGAAAAATCGCGGTAGATCTCCTGGCACAGGCGGGCGCATTTGAGGGCAAGGGCATAATCTACCATTGAGCAGTCCTCCAAAATACTACGAGGGTTCCCCTGGGCTGTGGCTAGAGCGGTAGTCCTGGCTGTTGGGCTACTGGGGCGCAGGCACCGACCACCAGGCCAGGGCATAGGGCTGGCTGGGTTCGTCCTGTACGTTCTGCTGATAGATAACTCTCAGCTTGTAGCGTCCAGTGGCCGGAATTTGGTGAAAAATGTGTTCAACGCTATCGACCTCGCTCACCGACGACCACACGCTCTGGGCAATGTCGTCGCTGTCGGCGGGCATGAGGTAGAGGTTGAGGTCGTTAAGCCCCTGATCGGCAAAGCTTTCACCGCGATCGTAAAGACCGTTGTTGTTAGCATCGGCCAGCTCAACCACTCGCTCCCAGGCCAGGGTGGCTGAGACAAAACTGCCCCCCTGCAGAGGCGTTTCAAACTCGTAGTCATGCACAGTGGTCGAGCCAGTCGGGGAAGCCAGCTCGGTGATGTTCCAACCGATTGCCGGTACGGCCTGCTCGGGGCCAAAGGCACCGGGCAAAAGCTGCTGGTAGGCGCGATAGGCGTTGAGGTGGCCGGTGCCCAAATCTTTGTGCAGCGGAATTTTGGGGTCTTGGTAGGCGTCAGACTCCAGCCAAGATTGACCAGCGTTGTCGAGCAGGGTGCGGGTCATGCCCAGGCGCAGGCCGTCGCCACTGTCTTTGATTTTGTCGGCTGAGTTGAGCAGCACCGCCTTCATCACCATGGGGTGGCGACCGGCAAGGGGCCAGTGGGGTGCCCCAGCTCGAAACTGGCGATCGACCAGCTGCTGCATCAGGGCAATGGTACCGGCCACGTGGGGTGAGGCAAAGCTGCTGCCGCTAGAGGTGGTGACCCGCCCGTCGGGGTCAATGAGCTCGATGCCGCTGCCGGGGGCCACAATGCTGATCGATCGCCGGGGGCCAACGTTGGTCTCGGGGGTGCCCCCCTGACGGGCGGCCAAAACGGGCTCGCTGCCCAAGTTTGATGAGTCAATGCGGTTAAACTCGCCGTTGACCTGGCGCGAATAGGCGACGTTAATGCCGTTAAAGTTGTCGGTCGGAATCGGAATGCCGCCGCGCCCCTGGTTACCAGCAATCACGTACAGCGCCTGGTGCACCCGGGCCGACCAGTCAATGCACTGGGTGAGCAGGGCGTTGCCGTCGAGCACCGGGCTGGGGCGGGGGTCGCGGGTGAGGGGTTCGCCAAAGCTAAAGTTGATGGCGCGCACGTCGCCGCCGTTTTCTAGCGCCACCGCCTGGGAGGCCAGACATTCTTCGGGTTGGGCGCTGGTATCGCCCAGAGGCCCCACAGCCCCTGAGTACAGCATGGCCTCAGGGGCTACCCCGGTACGCTGCTTGTCCTGACTGATCATGACGCTGGCGACGTTGGCCGCGTGGCCGTCGACGTATTCGTCAGGGTTGGCGCTCCCGTCGAGCAGCAGCACCCGACGGACATGGACGGGCAGGTTTTCGGTGGCCACTTTATCAATGCCAAACTGGCTGGGGCGACCAATTTCGACCTGGCCAATGGCGATTTTTGCGCCAGTTAGACTGTAGGGTGGAGCGTGCAGACGGCGGGCGTCGATACCCTGGGGGCCAACTGACTCTGTCAGGGCCAGCACCGGCAGGGCCAGGGGCACTAGGCCACCAATTCCGGTGGCCCACAGTATGGCTTTAGCAATGCGCTTTTGTCTGAGGGAAAACGTGAACCACCGACATCTGAAGCTGGGCTTCAGCCCCTGCCCCCCGCGCCGCTTAGCCATAATCGCAATCCTGTGTGAATGAGATATCCCTTGGCAAACTCTATCGCAAAGGCCCCGGCCCCGGCACCAAATTTTTGGATCTCTCAACGTTGCGGTGGGTTTAGCCCAGGGGGGATGACTGGGACTCTGTAGAGTCAGCGATAGGCGGATCCGTGACTGGTGAGCCCGTGACCTGCGGGGCCATTACCTGAGCTTTGACCTGGGCGCGGGTGAGCAGCCGCACCAGTCTGAGCACCTGGTGGCGGTAGAGGGGGACGGGCAGCGTGCCCGGCAGCTGGGCCATAAACTCGCGGGCAGCCCCCAGATGGTAGCCCGCGACGCGGGCAATTTCGGCGGCACCGTCAAACAGGGCGTTGGCGGTAAAGGTTTTTTCGAGGTGAATGTGCCAGTCTTGGGGAGCCAGATGGCCCTGCTCAATGCGGCGCAGGCCGCCGATGGTGGCCAGTACCACCAGGCGATCGCCCGGCTGCAGGCGCGCGTCTTCGGAGGGCATGATCTTACCCGGCTGGTGCTGGTGCTGGTGCCACAGGGGGACGACGCCATAGCCGTAGGCGACCTCCGACAGCAGCCTGCCGGTCAGGGTGTCGCCGGTTTCAAGCTCGTACTGGGTGACCAGCACCGTCTGGTCGTAGAGCCGAAACAGGCCGATGACGTGTTCGCCAAAGGCCGCTCCGGCAAAGGCTTCCGCCGATAGCGCCGAGGAGCAGAGCACCTGGGCAAAGGGAAAGATCTGGGCGACGCGATCGGTAAACTGCTGGTCGTAGGTGCGAATAATGGCGCGGCAGTGGGGGTTGAGCCGGTGGGCCAGCAGCCCCATCTCCAGGTTTTGAATTTCGTCTTCGCTGACGGCGACTACGCTCTTGGCGGTAGCCAGGTTGGCCTTGGCCAGGGCGGCGGTGACATTGCCCGTCAGCAGCGGAATTTTGGGCAGCACGTCGGCATCGGGAGCCTGGGGGGCAATGCCGACCACGGGCTGCTCCAGGTCTTGCAGCATGGCGAGCACCTGGCGACCGATGCGGCCCAGCCAGATCACCACGACGTGGTCTTTTTCGGGGATTGGCGGCCGACGTTCGCGAAACTCAAACCGCAGGGTGAGCAGCTTTTCGGTGAGCAGGGCGTAGAGAACGCCCACGAAGGCGGCCCCAGCCACGGTGAGCAGCACGCCAAACGCCTGCACCAGGCGAGGGTGGTTAAAGTTTTCCAGGGCTTCAAATACATCGCCGTATCCCCCAAACAGGGTGATGAAAGTGTATAAAAACGCCTGAAAGGTAGAGATGTCTTCAGCGGCATTGCTGTCGAGTAGCAGGGTACCGGCCAGACAGAGGGCAATCACCGTCACCCCGCAGATAATCGCTACCCGCCGCAGCTGCTGCTCAGCCCCGGTCTGCCAAAGGCCCAGGAGGGACTGCCTCAGGCTGGGCCAGTTGCGCAGGCGCGCGATCGCCCGACCAGTCCCCTGCCAAAACCCCTGCCGTACGGGTAAATCGCTATAGAGGGCGCGCAGCTCGGCGTTGCAGTCGATCATCACGACCTCGTCACCCGCCCGCAGCAGGGTATCGGGGAGCCAGGTGTAAAACAGCGTCGAGGGGCTCTCGGCCACCGCCGCCGCATCGGGATGGGCAGCGGTGTGGCACAGCACCCGGCGACGGCTGTTGTCGAGTTCGTAAATTTGGCGGCGATCGCACCAGGGCTGCCCCGGCTCCAGCCGCTGCTTCACCACCTGAAAGCGATGGCCATCCAGGCTAAAGTAGCCGATTAATTCTTCACCAAAGGCCCCCAGGGCAAAGGCCGGAGCAGCGAGCTGGGTAGGCTCAAAGGCAACAAAGTTTTGCAGCTGCTGCCCCATCAGCTCATTCAGGTTTTGCTTGTCAGAGCGCATCACCAGCCGCACCCGGGGGTTGAGCACCCGCGCCGTCAGGGCCGCCTCCAGGTTGACCCGCTCGTCTTGGGTGACCAACAGCACCGCCCGACACTGACGAATACCCGCCTGCTCCAGCACCTCTGCCGAGCGACAGTCGCCAATCTCCAGATGGTCGATCAAATCGCGCAGCTCGGGCATCTCCCACTGGTCGGGCGGAGTGTTGTTGATGGCGTGCACCGGCACCCCAAAACTCTTCAGGTTAGCCACGCAGTTTTGGCCCAAGCTGCCCAGCCCACAGACCAAAAAACCGTCGTTCGAGGGTGGAACGGCTCGCTTTTCGGGTTGGGGGGCCGCGGTTGCCATGCCGTTCAACGATGGACAGTGCTTAGCGTGAGGGATCTAGCGATTAAGGTACAAGGTGCAGGGTACAAGACTTTGAGGGAAGCCCTCTGCCCTGAACCGTAAATCCTGAACCTTGCACCCATTCCCCTACACCCCCAGCCGCTGTAGGCGATACAGGCTGGAATACAGCCCCTCTTTGGCCAGCAGCTCGTTGTGGCTGCCCTGCTCGACCAGTTCGCCGTGCTTGAGCACCAAAATGCGATCGACATTGCGAATAGTCGACAGGCGGTGGGCAATAATAATTGCCGTGCGCCCCTCCAGCAGCCGCTCCAGCGCCTCCTGAATCATTGCCTCAGTGCCCACATCGAGGTTGGCGGTGGCTTCATCCAGCACCAAAATGCCCGGATTGCGAATGGCGGCACGGGCAAAGGCCAGCAGCTGCTTTTGGCCGCCCGAGAGGTTGGTGCCCCGCTCGCGCAGCTCGGTGTTGTAGCCCTGGGGCAGCTGCTCGATCAGGGCGTGAATGTTGGTTCTTTGAGCCGCTTCTACCACGGCCTCCAGCGGATAGTCTTCGCCCAGGGTGATGTTGCTCTTGACATCGCCCGCAAACAAAAACCCGTCCTGCAAAACTACCGCCATTCGTCGCCGCAGCTCCGCCTGGGGCAGGTCACGAATGTCTACCCCATCCAGCAAAATCGCGCCCTGGTTGATGTCGTAGAGGCGGCACAGCAGGCGAATAATTGAGCTTTTGCCCGCCCCCGTTGGCCCTACCAGCGCCACCTTCTCTCCAGGGCGAATGGTAAAGGTGAGGTCTTTGAGCACATGCTCATCGGCCTTGTAGCCGAAGGTGACGTGGTCGAAGCGGATCTCAGAGGGGGAGTGGGAGTGGGTAGATGGGTGGATGGGTGATGGTCCCTGAGCGGAGTCGTTTGTCCCATGGACAGGCTTCGCCAACGCGTTCGCGTCTCCCGTAGGGAGAAAGGGGGTGGGCGGGTAGGTGGTGGGGAAGGGGGCTGAGCGACCGTTCGCCTCAGGCTGACTGTCTACCAGCGGTGGCGCAGCCTGGGAAGCTGCTAAAGCCGCTGCGTATGCCCCCCCTGTCATGACGCCGTCGCCGTTGTCTCCCCTACGCCCCATCGCCTCACCTACCTCACCTTCCCCACCTACCTCACCTTCTCCCTGATGCTCCGGGTCGCGAATTTCGACCGGGACATTGAACAGGTCGGTGATGCGCTCGACCGCCGTTAGCCCGGCCTGGATGGCGGTAAATTTGTCGGCAAACTGGCGCAGGGGGTCAAAAAGCCGCTGGGCAAACAGAATGAAGCTCGCCAACACGCCAAAGGTGAGGGCCTCGCGTAGCACCAGCAGGCCGCCGAGCCAGAGCACGCCACCGATCGCCACCAGCGAAATCCACTCCAGCGTGGACGATACGGCGGAATCGTAGAAAATGGTTTTGTCAACGGCGGTGATGTACTTTTTGTTGGTGTGACGAAACCCTTCGGCGTTGTAGCGCTCGCGGCGAAACAGCTGCACCACGTTGATGCCGGCCACGTTTTCTTGCAGAGTGGCATTGAGCTCAGACAGGTGCTCGCGGGCTTTGTAGTTGGCTTTGCGATACTGCTGCTGAAAGTAAATAATCAGCCAGGTGACGGGCAGCAGCAGGGCCAACAGCATGAGCGCTAGCTGCCACTGCATCGTGAACATGACCACCAGCAGCACTAGCATCGAAACCACGTCGGTAATGATGCCCACGGCCCCGGTCGAAAAGACATCGCCCAGGGCATCGACATCGCTGGTAATGCGGGTAATCAGCTTGCCCACCGGGGTGCGGTCAAAGAAGCGCACCGCCAGCGAGGTGACGTGGGTAAACAGGTCGGTGCGAATATCGGCGGTAATGCGCTGCCCCACCGCCTGCACCAGGTAGCTCTGAAAACCATCCAGCAGCAGCCGCACCAAAACGGTGACTACCAGCAGCCCCACCAGCAAATTGAGCCCGCCCTGGAGGGTACGGCCCTCCAAAAACGCCATCACCGGCTCCTGACGAATCAGAGAAATAGCCTGGCCAATCAGCACCGGTTGCAGGGCGTTGGACAGCGACAGGGGCACCAGCAACACCAGCGGCGGCACCAGGGCCGCACGGTGCTTGTAGATGTAGGGCCACATGCGCATAAACAACCGCCAGTCGCTATCGGGGTGGCGGTTGGTGTCGTTGCTGGGCAGGGTGGGGGTAGCGGTCATGGGGGAGCTTGGCCTGAATCGGTCAGTCTTGACGCCATAACTATGGCGGGGCAAATACCGCAGAACTGCGGGGGGCAGTCTTCAGTTTAGGCATGAATTGGCTCAGACGGGTGAGGGGCGTCATTTCCTCTGCTTTTTAGCCTCTATCTGCCGCAGGTTAGCACTGTGGCGGCGGGGTTGGCGGCGGTGGCTTTCTGCATTTCGGCGGCGTTGGGCAGCCCGTTGGGGGTGAGGGCCTGCACCTCGGCGGGGGTTGGCACAGGGGTGGCGACGACCTGGCCAAAGTCGCTGACGTAGATGACCTGGTCGATGGTAATTTCTCGCTGCTCCTGCTGGGCGTAGAGGTCGGCGTACCGGTCGGCGAGCTGCTGCCACTGGGCCGGGTCGCAGTAGCTGCGATCGATGACAACCGTTACTTTGGGGCTGGCAAGCAGCTGGCGCAAGCCCAGACCCAGGGCGACAAAGGCGATCCAGCCCAGGCCAAGAGTGTAGATCAATCGTTGGTTGGGGTGGCGCATGGGGCGGGGAGAGAACTTGTGGGGGAAGGGCGGAGAACGTTCAAAGTTCAAAATGCAAAGTTCAAAATGCAAAGTTCAAAGTTACCTGCTTTGCACTTTGGAATTTTGAATTCTGTTCTGCATTCTGCATTCTAAAGATTCACCTGGAACAAATCCTTAAACAGGGTTTGCACGTTGGCGGGGGTGCCCTGCTGCACGGTGGACTCGCGCAGGGCTGCGATCGCCTGCAATTCTCCTTGATCTACCTCGCCGTAGGCAATGGGGTAAAAGCGCACATCGCTGTAGGCCAGAATGTCTTGAACGGCATCGAAGGTATAGCCCCGGTTGACTTCGCCGTCGCTGAGCAGCAGCAGGTAGTAGCGCCCGGTGGGGTCTTTTTCTTTTTGGGCCAGCAGGTCGGCGAGGCCTATCATGGCCCCGTCGTACATGGCGGTGGCCCCATCGGCCTGCAGGCTGTCCACGGTGGCCAAAAACTTTTGGTGCTGCAGCTCGTCAAAGGGGGCCAGGGGCAGACGGCGGGTGGGGGCATCGGCAAAGGTGACAATGCTGACGTAGTTGCCGGAGTTGATCTGTCCGGCAGCTACCCGCAGGCCGTCTTTGAGCGCCTGCAGGCGCTCCCCTTCCATGGAGCCGCTGGTATCGATCACCAGGGCCATATAGACGGTGCGGCCGCCGTCTTTGCGCAGCTTCCAGTTCGACTGGGCCGCCAGCAGGGTTTCGCCATTGGGAAAGGGGGGAGTCTGGTTAGACTTCAGGTAGTCGGTTTCGACAAAGCCCTGCTGCTGGGCCAGGGCCTGCATTTCGGCGGAGCGGGCAAAGGTGGCGAAGCGCTGCAGCGCCTGCTGCTGCTGAGGGGTATTCCAGCTAAAGCCGACCAGGGGGTTGTTGTGGGGCACGCCAAAGGGCACAAACTCAGTGTCGCTAAAGCCGGGTACCTCGCGCAGGGCCAGGTAGTTTTGGTACTCCAGCGGAAAGGCCTGCAGGTTGCTCTGGTCGCGCAGAAACAGCTCTTGCAGGTCGAGGGTGGTGGGCGTTGTAATCAACACCTGCTGCTGAAACTGGTCGAATACGGAGTTGACCTGGGGGGTTTGTAGCTCGGCTACGGTGAGCTGCCCGCCGTTTTGCTGGTGCCCTGCCGCTCGCCAGTACAGGGTGTAGAGCAGGTTGAGGGCGGTGGAGCTGCTGTAGGGGTTGGGGTAGGCGACGGTGACCTGGCCCGATGCGATCGCATTCAGCAAGCGCTCAAAGCTGACCGTGCCGTTCTCGGCCAGGCTGTCGTAGACGGGCTTGGGCAGCACCCACCCGGCGGTATTGGGCACCAGGCGATCGGCAACGGGCACAGTGGGCACGCCCTGGCTCTGCACCATCGCCACCCACAGATCGTTAGAGGGGCTGTAGCCCTGGGGCTGCACCGCTTTTGCCCCCAGCAGGCGGGCGGCGGTACCCGAGGCCACCTGACGCACTCCCACCTGAATCACTTCCCCAGAGGGCAGTGTTTCCTGGCGCTGGTTAAAGGCTTCGGCCACCTCGACTAGCCAGCGCTCGTTTTGGCGATCGACATTGGCCTTTTCGGAGGAGCTGTAGATTTCGATGTAGGCGGTGTTAGCTCCACCCGGCTGAGCACCGTAGAGCGGAAATGTGCTGACATCGGGCAGCGGGTCTTCGATTTGATCAATGGTGTAGCGGCTGGCCACCGCATCGGCCACAATGTCTTCGCCCACGCTGATGCGGGGCAGCACCGACTGCTCTAGGGCCTGCCGCGCCTCTTCCACTGAGTCGACCTGGGGCACGTTGCCCGTCAGCTGGTCGGGGGTACAGTTCCACAGCAGCACGGCGCAGAGGCCGATGAGGAAGGGGAGGAGGGGGAGGCGGCGCATGGTGTTGTGGGGCGGGTGAGGGAGGTGAGGAGGGTGGGGGAGGTGAGGAGGGTGGGGCTAGGGGGGATCCTGGTTGTTTTGGAGGATGGTTTTGTTAGCCTCAATCAGAGATTGCAGACTGTGGGGCAGAGTGCTGTCGCCAGCGGTGTCGAGGCTGGAGAGGGCCGTTTGGTCCTGGAGCTGCTGGAGCTGGGAGTGGGTAGCGGCCAGGCGATCGCAGCTAACGTCTAGCCTTTGCTGGGCCATTTGTTGGTAGGCCGGGGTTTCGATCTGGTCGAGCACGGCCAGCCCGTCGGCCACCTGACCGGAGAGGTCGAGCACGGTGTGCATGGCTTCGAGTAGCTCGAACTGGAGCAGCGGGTCGCGGCTGTAGATGCGGGCGGCGAACTGCTGCGATTCGGTGGCCCAGGTCTGCACCTGCCGCCAGGTATTTTGCGACTTGGCGGGCACGCGCTGCCCCAGGGTCCTCAGCTGGGCGGCAACGGTCTGGGCATCGAGCAGGTCGCTACTGTTCGCCGCTGTCGGGCTGGGGCGAAACCCGGCTGCCCAGCTGCTCACCATAGCTGCGGCGATGCCAGACCCGGCCAAAACAGCCAGGGGCTTTGGCCCCGCCAGCAGCATTAACAGGGTATAGCCCAGGGCGGTTCCCCCCAGCAGCACGTAGGTTTGGGGCTGGCTCCAGAAGGTCGATCGGCGCGTGGCCATAGCTGGGCAACTATCTCTCTAGCAATTTTTTTGGGGCAATTCGCTTTGGCAATACTGTGTGGCGCTAATCTAGCCTACGGCACGACCAGAGTGCTGCCCAGGGCGTTAATGGCGTCAGCGACCTGCGCTTCGCCTGTGCTGGTGGCAGCCACCATCAGCAAGTACACCTGGGCATCGCGCTGGCGGGCAAAGATTTTGCCAGTAATGGGCTGGGGCGGGGCTGCCCCCTGGCTCAGCCGCCCGGCCCAGTTGATGCGCACGCCGCCCCCGGCAATGGGCTGCACATCGCCTGCCACAAACCCTTCCCCAGCGCCAAAGGTGCTCTCGGCAGCCGCCACCATAGCGGCCTCAGGGGAACTATTTGGCAGCAGGGGGGCGACTGCTACGGTGTAGGCCAAACTGCCGTCAGCGGCCTGAAAAAGGGGGGTAGCCCCCACCGTGCTGACGCTGTAGCCGTCTAAAATGCCAATTTGAAACCGTCCCTGGGGGTCTTCAAAGCTGCCGCTCACCATGGGCAGAGCGGGGGCCAGGGCCGGAGGGGGCGCATTGTCTTGCGCCAGGGCCAGGGGTGAAATGCCGCCGCTGCTGCTCGACGCCCAATCGATACCCTGGGTCAGCAGGATGCTTGCTACTAGGGCGATCGCGCCTATCAGCAGCACCCTCAACCGCCGCGTGACCTGTGCCATGGTGGAATCCTCTCTACCTAACCGCCAAGCATAGCCAACTTTGCGGGCGGCATACCCCTTCGCTCAAAGAAGTTAACCTTGAGGGCTCTCTCCGGTCCCTTCGACTCCGCTCAGGGACCAACTCCTTCGACTCCGTTCAGGGACCGCTCCTTTGACTCCGCTCAGGGACCGCTCCTTTGACTCCGTTCAGGGACCGCTCCTTTGACTCCGCTCAGGGACCGCTCCTTCGACTTCGCTCAGGAACCGTTCCTTCGACTTCGCTCAGGAACCGACTCCTTGGACTGCCTACTCACCTACTCACCTACTCACCTACTCCCCCAAATACGCCTCCACACAGCGCACAAACATCTCCACCCCCAGCCCCAGGGCCGTCTCATCAAAGTCAAAGCGGGGGTGATGATGGGGGTAGGCCAAGGCCTTGTCGGCGTTAGCAGAGCCCAAAAAGAAGTAGCACCCCGGCACTTCCTGCAGGAAAAAGGCCATGTCTTCGCCGCCCATGGTGTGGCAGTCGGGTACCACTCCCGCCGGGGTTTCAACCACGGCCAGCGCCACCGATCGCACCAGATCAGCCATCCCCGCATCGTTAATCACAGGCGGGTACAGCGCCCGGTAGTCGAAGCTGTAGCTGGCTCCGTGGGCCTGGCACACGCCCGCGATCACCTGCTCCATGCGGGGGGCAAAGTAGTCGGCGTAGACGGGGTCGAAGTAGCGCACGGTGCCGCCAAAGGTAGCGGTGTCGGCGATCACGTTCTGGGCCTTGCCCGCGTGAAACTGCCCCACCGTAACCACCGCCGACTTGGTGGGGTCGATGTTGCGGGCCACGATGGTTTGCAGCGCGTTAACAATTTGCGCCCCCACCACGATCGCATCTACGGTCTGGTGGGGCAGCGCCCCGTGGCCCCCTTTGCCCTGCACCGTGCAGGTAAAAAATTCGGATGCCGCCATTAGCGCTCCGGTGCGAACGCCTAGGGTGCCCAGGGGCAGGTTGTTCCACAGGTGCAGGCCAATCATGGCCTCGACATCGGGGTTCTTGAGCACCCCGGCTTCGATCATGGGTTTTGCGCCACCCGGCCCCTCTTCGGCGGGCTGAAAGATGACCTTGACGGTACCCGCAAAGTCGCGGTGGGTAGCCAGGTAGTAGGCGGTGCCCAGGGCGATCGCCACGTGGCCGTCGTGGCCGCAGGCGTGCATCACCCCGTCGTGCTGCGAGCAGTAGGGCACGGTGTTTTCTTCTTGAATCGGCAGGGCGTCCATATCGGCGCGAATGCCCAGCACCGGGCCAGGGCGCGTGCCTTTAATGACTGCTGCTACGCCGGTTTGAGCGATATGGCGCTGGTACTCAATGCCCCACTGGCTGAGCTTTTCGCAGATAAAGTCGGCGGTCAGCCATTCTTTAAACCCCAGCTCGGGCTTTTGGTGCAGGCCGCGCCGCCAGCTCACCAGCTGGTCTTGCAAAGATTGGATATCGGGGCGAATGCGATCGCGGTTGACGGGCAGGGGCGGAGCGGTGGTGGCAAACATAGCGCAATGACTAGAAAAATAGGGCTAAACAAGCCTCTGCCCAAGGCGAGAGGTACCCCTATCAGCATAAACCAGTCGCCCTGGGCACCTGAGCTAAACAAGACCCGGCTCAGCATTTGCAGTTTAATAGAGGTATTGAACCCCACGCATTGCTCAGCTTTATGACGCCTAAGGAACTACAAGATCAGGTTCTGCAACTCTCTATCGAGGACCGTTGGCAGCTCGTGAATGCGGTTTTAGCTTCGCTGCAGAAAGAAACCCACTGCGCCCTGATGGAACCCGACCCCGCCTTTCCAGACATTGCCTTCCGCTCCGATGCCGAGAATAGCTGGGTGCCTGTCGTGCACGGCACCAGCATTCATGTGCGAACCGTGGTGATGGCGGCCACTGAGTGGGACTGGTCTATGGAGCAGATTGCTGAAGAGTACGGCCTGTCTGAAGCGCAGGTGAAGGCGGCCCTGGTGTTTTACGAAGCCCACGGCGATGAGGCCGCTGTCGCCGTTACCGAGCCGATCTCTGTGCCAGAGAAGGTAGCCGAGAAAGCGATCGAAGCGGCCAAGGCCTGACCTCGCCCTATCCCTTTCTACAGACCCCTCAAAATTGAAGCAGCGTTAAACTGTCAATAACACAGTTACAAAAGTTAACCAATGCTTCCCGATTTGATGGGTGCCACCCGAGACTACTGGCGCAAGCTAGACGCGGTCGAAGCCGCCTACCGCCGCAACGAGCTGACCGCTCAAGAAGTTGACGCCAAAGTGAAGGCGCTGATGGTTGAGCTGGGCCAAACCCGGCGGCAGCTGCTGCGGGATAGCTGGGCGATCGCGCAAACCTTTGTCACCCAGCAGAGCGAGGCGCTAGCGGGGGTGGCGGCGCTGGGCGTGCTGGCCTATGTGTGGCTGGTAGCCAACGGGCAGGCTTAAACGTTCCCAGCAGCCAGTACTTGCTCGTTCGACGGCAGCACTGTAGCGATCGCCCCCAAGAACTCGTAGACCAAACGCTGATCGACATGCCGCCCCGGCCTGAATGCACAGGCTAATTGCTAGGTTTTTGGCGCAGGTGCTAGATCAGGTGAAGCCACATAAGGACACGGCGATGAAAATAAAGCACGTTATCAACCTCCACAAAGGCGCAACCGCCTTTTACATTGCGGCTCTGATGGTGGTCTACCAAAACTTCGGCGTGGGGCCGTGGGTTTACCTGGCTCTCCACGGCACCTACGGCATGCTGTGGCTGCTCAAAGATCGCCTGTATCCCGATAAGCAGTGGGAGCAACCGATCTCTTTGGGGGCCGGGGCTGGCACCTTTGGGTTTTTGGGGCTCTACTGGGTAGCGCCCTTTTTGCTGATTAGCCGTGGGGTAGAGCCGCCTTTGCCGCTGGTCGCAGGGGCGATCGCCCTCAACCTTCTCGGCACCTTTTTGCACTACGCCAGCGATGCCCAAAAGTACTTTACCCTCAAGTATCAGCCGGGGCTGATTACCGAGGGCTTGTTTGCTCGCTGCCGCAACACCAACTACCTGGGCGAGATTCTGATCTACTTCTCGTTTGCCCTGCTGGCGATGCACTGGCTACCCTTTGCCATTTTGGGCCTGGTTGCGGCCCTGGTCTTTGTGCCCAACATGCGCAAAAAAGACGAGTCGCTCTCGCGCTATCCAGAATTTGCCGACTATAGGGCGCGATCGGGGCTGCTGCTGCCACAGCTGTTTGGAGGTGCTACTCAAGCATCTTCCTCTGCGCAACCGCAGCTAGAGGATTGACTGACTTCAAGCGCTTTGCAGCAAAGCCTGCTGGTTTTGCAAAATTTGTCTGGCGAAGGCAAGCTTTGCTTGCAGGTCGGCATCAGCGATCGCCTCTAAAAAACGCATAAACTCCACCTGCTGCTCTAGGCTCCGAAACGGGAATGCTCTAACGGCTAACTCTGGCAGGTTAGCGCTTACCCTCAACAGCTCAACTCCAATCACCCGGTCATCGGCATCATAGTCGTATACCACATCGGGTTCTATTGAGTCTGACTCAATAATTTCACCCTCAGCCAAGCGCAGGTAAAGAGCATCGACGTCGGGGTCATAGTCAATATTCATAGCCTGCCACGCATACGCCTGTCGAAGTGGATCGTCACTATATGCCAGGGATTAATAGTTCTATTGTAAACGACCTTCAAGACCCGTCCGCCCGCTTCTGGTATAGCCCGGTAAGCACACTGGCAAGTAGGATCTTCTGGATGAGCCTCAATCAGACTTGGCTCTGCAATCGTAAGGGCAACCCAATCCCACTCGATTTTGCGCTCAGCTAGTCTAAGCTCGGCATGATGGCTCAGGCTGTAGGCGATTTCATCATTAGCCATCGTTACTCAGTAAGGTTGCACAACGGTCAACTTCCCCCGCCAGCATACTCTAGGGACTATGATCTAATGGTTCACGACCCGGCTGCCCATGACTCTGTTTACTTTGCGCTCTGCCACCAAAGACTTTGGCATTAAGGAAATTCTCCGCGATGCCAGTTTTAGCCTGGATGAGGGCGACAAGGTGGGACTGATTGGCACCAACGGCTCGGGCAAATCGACCCTGCTGAAGATGATCGCTGGGCTAGAGCCTTTCGACGGCGGCGACTTTTGGGTCAACCCGGGGGCCAAGATCGTCTATTTGCCCCAGCAGCCCGACTTTGAGGCCGATCGCACCGTTCTAGAGCAGGTCTTTGCCGACGCGGGCGAGCAGATGGCGCTGATTCGCGAGTACGAAGATATCTCCCACCACATGGCCCAGGGCACGGGTGACGCCGACGCACTGATGGCGAAGCTCTCGGCGGTATCGGAAAAAATTGCCGCCGCCGATGCCTGGGATCTAGAGACCAACGCCAAGGCCATTCTCAGTCGTCTGGGCATTGACGACTTTGACGCCAGAGTGGGCGATCTGTCGGGAGGGTATAGAAAGCGGGTGGCGATCGCCGCTGCCCTGCTCTCTGACCCCGACGCCCTGCTAATGGACGAGCCTACCAACCACCTCGACGCCGAATCGGTGGAGTGGCTGCAAAGCTACCTCAGCGGCTTTCGCGGCGCGCTGCTGCTAATCACCCACGATCGCTACTTTCTCGATCAGGTCACCAACCGCATTCTTGAAATTGACCGGGGCGACCTCTACAGCTACTCCGGCAACTACGCCTATTATCTGGAGAAAAAGGCCCTGGCTGAAGCCGCCGACCAGAGCACCCAAAAGAAACACGCTGGAGTTCTCCGCCGCGAACTGGAGTGGCTGAAGCGCGGCCCCAAGGCCCGCAGCACCAAGCAAAAGGCCCGCATCGATCGCATCGGCGACATGCAAAACCGCGAGTTTAAAGAAACCCTCGGCAAGGTAGATATCTCCACCGTCGGTCGCCGCATCGGCAAGAAGGTAATCGAGCTAGAGAATGTCTCTAAACGCTACGAAGATCGGCTTCTATTCAAAGATTTTACCTACGCCTTTGCCCCCGACGATCGCATCGGCATCATCGGCCCCAACGGCGTCGGCAAATCGACGCTGATGAACGTGATCACCGGGCGGCTAGAGCCCGACACCGGCACCGTCGATATTGGCACCACCATCCACGTCGGCTACTTCGACCAGCATTCCGAAGACCTGTTCGCCAACCCCAGCCAGCGGGTGATCGAATACCTGAAAGAAACTGCCGAACTGGTCACCACCAGCGACGGCAGCGTGATCACCGCCTCCCAAATGCTGGAGCGGTTTTTGTTCACCTCTAACCAGCAGTATTCTCCCTTAGAGAAGCTTTCCGGTGGCGAGCGGCGGCGGCTGTTTTTGCTGCGGGTGCTGCTCTCGGCCCCCAACCTGCTAATTCTCGACGAGCCCACCAACGACCTGGATGTGCAAACCCTGGGCGTGCTGGAAGAATACCTGGAGGAGTTCAACGGCTGCGTGATTGTGGTCTCCCACGATCGCTACTTCCTCGATCGCACCGTCAACACCATCTTTGCCTTTGAGGGCAACGGCGTGCTGCGCAATTATCCCGGCAACTACTCGGTCTATTTAGATTACAAAAAAGCGGCCTTCGACACCCAAAAGGAGAACGGAAAGACCGCCGCCAGCAAAGCCCAGGCCGCTGTGTCTGCCCAGCCGGTAGCTAAGGCAGATTCGCCCCCCGATACCAAAGCCAAAAAGCTTTCCTACAAAGAAAAGCGAGAATACGAGCAGCTTGAAGCCCAAATTCCCGCTATGGAAGCTGAAAAAGAAGCGCTAGAGAAACAGCTCTACGGCAACCCGCCCAGCGACTACGCCGAGGTGGCTAAACTCTCCGAGCGCCTGGGCGAGCTCACCACCACCATCGACACCTCTACCGAACGCTGGATGGAGCTAGCGGAGCGGCTGGAGTAGGCCAATGAGGGCTTCCGGTCACTCCGCTAGTTCCGTCTAAGTCAGAACAGGAGTCGCAAAGGGATAGTCTGTTTTGAGCTATCGGCGGGCGATCGCCCCTGAACTGAGGTTTACTTGAAACCTCGGTTCAGGTAAGAGCGATTACTGGCCGGGGGTGGCGCGGTTATTGGGGCTCTGAGAGTTGGGTGCTACCACACCGGGAACGTTGGAATCCTGGTTTTGGGTACCCATATTCATCATGGGCTGGTTAGGGGCATCTTCCGGTCTGACATAACCAGGCCCAGGGACAGCGCGGTTATTGGGGCCTTCGGCATCGGGCGAGAGAATGCCGCCGGTCGGAGGGGCATCGGGAGATTGCATCATGGGCTGCCGCTGGTTGGTGCCCTGGCTAGGGGTGGCGCGGTTGTTGGGGCCTTGGGAGTTGGGTGCTACCACACCGGGAACGTTGGAGTTCCGGTTTTGCATGTTCCGATTAGGGGTAGTTGTCTGTTGCATCGGAGCATCTTCTGGACTGATATAGCCAGGCCCGGGGACAGCACGGTTGTTAGGCCCCTCAGAATCGGGAGAAAGAACGCCGCCGGTCGGGGGGGCATTAAGCGATTCCATCCTGTTAGCTCTGGAACCGTAAATGTTGTTTGCATTGTAGGTATCGAACTCGGGCACACCCGTCATGTTGACAGCGCGGTTGTTAGGCCCCAAATCGTCGGGGGAAAGCACACCCATAGTCAGTCTGTTTTGGCGTAGCTCAAACCGGCTCATTACGCCTTCGTCTGAGTGGGTTGCAGCCGAACTAATGTCGGTCTGGGCTTGAGCCGTTGCTCCTGCGGCCAGGGCCATAGCGGCAGACAAAGAACATAGAATAAAGCGTTTCATTGCGTCTCCTTTCGTGGTCGTCTCACTTAAGTGCTGAGCAGCAAATCTACCATCAGTCTTAGATTCAAACGTGATTCAACATTGAGCAATTTATGCTTGTTGAAATCGACCGCTGAAGGCTGACGGTAGGTTTGCTGCATTTCCTTAACCTAACGACAAACTAGGGATCATCAATCGACTAATAGTTGTAGATTTGCCCTACCAAAGACGCTTCTAGAGAAATAGAGAAAGACCTTACCTATCGCGGGAACATAACCCCAAAAAAGTGCAGAATTAGCTACCCCGATTTGACGTTAGCGCCCATTTCTCGCTGTACAGCTAGACCAATGCTGAGGGCTTCCTGCAAAAATTGTCGATACTCACTGGCCTGATAATTGCTGTGCAGGGTTTGCAACGTGGCCAGGTTGGTTTCAATAGTGGCAAATAGTTCCTGCTGCCGCTGCATAAGCACCCGGTGACGGCGCAGAATGGTTTCGGTTCTGAGAGCAGCAGTTAAACTGTTACGGGTAGCCTGGAGGGCGGCTAGCACCTCTGTGCGATCGCAAAACCCGGAGCCAATCGCCTGCACCGCTTCGAGTTCATCCATTACGTGCAGCGCCTGGATGATGTCGTTGTGGCGATCGCACTCGTCGAGCAGGCGAGCCAGAGTCATGAAGGTCTTGGCCCGCTGCCACTGGTAGAGATGCCAGGCGATCGCCCCCAGCGCGATCGCCCCGGCTACCCCCAGCAGCAGCAGCCCCAGCTGGTCAAAGCCTGCCCGCTGGCGCACCAGCACCAGCCCTAGCCCCAGGCAAACAATAAACACGGCCCCCAGCACCAGGCCTTCTGTAATCAGCAGCGATACAATTCGGCGGCGCGATTTCCAAACCGAGGGGCGAATCATGCCGCCCATAAACACGGCGCTGACATCCAAGCCCGTCAGCTGGTCGAGTTCAGCCTGGGTAATGCGAAGCGCCTGCAAATCGGGTTTCATTGGGTTTGAGTTTGAAGAAGACATTCACAGCCTTGGCCTCAGTATCAGCCAGCCCGATTTCAGGCTCAATTGCCAAATAGCAGCGTCAAAATGCTGCTGATGACCTGGGCGTAAAAATTGCCTTCCACCTCTCGAAATAGCTCAAACGGCTGACCCGGTGAGCCAAAGAATGGCCTCAGGGTCCATCCCAGCTGGCTACCTACTAAACCGTAGAGCACCAGCCAAAACAGCAGCAGTCGATTGCGAATTTTGGGTGTGTCGGCGGTGAAGTCCATGACTGAGCGAATGCCCGAGTAAAATAGCCGCACGCCAATAAAACCGGTCAGGCCAAAAATGGCGACATTGAGCAGCAAAAAGAAGTGGTAGCTGCGAATAGAAACCAAAAAGAATAGCGTGACGGGGGCAAAGCTAAACAGCAAAACGCTAATCACCGCGATGGTGGTGAGGCTTAGCACCGTGTACTGACGAAAGTCGGCTTTAGAGCCAAACAGAATGTCAAAAAAATAGAGCGTTGGCAAACAAATCAGCAGGGTTAGCAGGTAGAGGGCAGGCAGCTTAACCATTGACACCAGCAGCTGTTGCCAACCGCTCGATGAGCCAATAATGGCTCCATAAACCGCGAAAAATAGCGAGCTGACACCCAGCAGCGACAGAATTTTAGACTCAATTCTTTTGCCCTGCCGCACTTCGTCTAAAAATGTGGCGCGATCGCGCAGCAGTAAAATCAGCGTCGAAAAGTGTTCCATAGTCCTACCCGCAGAGATGGCTGTAAAGGCTCACTAGGAGCGTAGCCATCTCTCAGGTTGGAATAGGTCGGATAAAGTCGGTGACTGAATTCGGTGACTGAACGGGGCGATCGCTGGAAGCAGCCTGCCTTAAGCCAAACGCTTAGCTCAAGGTTTCATCTAAAAAGGTCATCAGGGCTCGCCACGAGCGGCGATCGGCCATGGCGTCGTAGCGCTCAGTGTCGCTCCAGATGGTAAAGGCGTGGTCGGCCCCGCCGTAGATTTCCATATCGAAGTCAACCCCGGCGGCGTCTAGCTCGCTGGCCAGCTGAGCGACATCGGCCATAGGGGCAGCGGCATCGTCAGAGCCGTGCAGCACCAGAATGCGGCCCGGTGTCTGGCTGTAGTCTTGGCCCTCGGGGGTATCAAAGCTGCCGTGGAACGACACAAACCCGTCCACATCCATGCCAGCGCGAGCCATTTCGAGCACGGCGGCCCCGCCAAAGCAGTAGCCCATTGCCACCACCCGGCTGCCGTCCACACCGGCCTGAGCCTGGGCCTGGGCCAGACCGGCCATCAGCCGCGATCGCATCGTGTCGCGATCGGCGTAAAGCGCACCGCTCTGGGCGCGCGACTCCTCGGGGCTAGTGGGCCGCACGCCCTGACCGTACAGATCGACGGCAAAGGCCGCATAGCCATGCTCCGCTAGCATCTGAGCGCGGCGCTTTTCGTAGTCGCCCAGGCCGTTCCAGTCGTGCACCAGCAGCACCACCGGCTGGCTGGCACCAAAGCCTTCATTGATGGCAAAGTAGCCCTCAAAGGGCTGCTCGTTAACGGTGTAAACCACCGGCTCAGCCACAATATCGGCCTTCACCGCCGGGGCTAGACCCACCGCAATCAGGGAAGCCACCACGGCGGCCAACACAACCAGTAAGAGTTTCCGTATCACTGCAATCTCCTTAACGTTGATAAAACTAGATACCTAGACGGCCCTGAGCCTCGATTTCTCCTTCTAGAGAGAAAATAACATCTGACGACGACGACTGGGTAAATATGGGTCTTGGGAAAGAAGCCTGCCTTGCGGCCAGCATTTCCCAGCACCCGAGGCCAAACAGGCTAGCGCTGTCTCCAGTCCCTGATATCGTAAAGAAGTTTGAAGCTGAACGTAAAACTACGCCTCTATCTAAGGAGTGGCTGTGGAATGGCTATGGAATGGACTGCTGACGCTGAAGCCCGACTCAAGGAGATTCCTTTTTTCGTGCGCCCCGCCGCCCGCAAGAAGATTGAAAAGTTTGCCCAAGACCAGGGCCTGGGGCAAATTACCGTTGAGGTTTACGAGGCCGCCAAAAAGCAGTTTGGCTGAGGCACCTACTCGCCCTCCTCAATTTACTCAGATTGACGACACGCCCTAGCCATTGCTCATTTTGAACGTTGCATTTTGACTCCCCGCAGCGGTACCAGGCCCGCTAGCATACCGATTTCTCCTTATTAAGGGGTTCTCCCTTTGGCCTCTCTCTTCGGGCGGTGGGAGGCCGGAGTGCGATCGGGCACAGTGAAGCCGTAGCTGCGCATGTTTCAGGTTATGGGATCGCAAAGGCAATGGGCAATTTCTCGCAGAATGGGTCGAGGGCTGTGCCTGTTAGGCAGTTTTTGGGTCTGTATAGCGATTCTCTGCTCTGGGACGCTGGCACGGGCGCAAACTCCCGCACCAGCCACGCCGGTGCCCGCTACTCCAGCGGTGAGCGATCGCCCGCTGATCGTGGGGCTCAGCCCGGTGCCGCCCTTTGTGATCAAATCGAGCAGTGCCCAAAACGGCAGCGACTGGGATGGCATTGGCGTCCATCTCTGGCGCGAGGTGGCCCACGAGCTAAACCTCGACTACCAGTGGCGTGAGGTGCCGCCCAACGACGCGATCGCTCAACTCAATGCTGGCAACCTTGACGTTGCCCTCATAACCGCCACCGCCCCCAGGGCGCAGCAGGTAGACTTTACCCAAAGCTATTTTGCCGCCACCTTAGGCATCGCCACACAGCGGCAGCAGCAGGTCTGGAACGTGATCAAAGCCGTTCTGTCGCCCCGGTTTTTAAGAATTTGCCTGTGGCTATCGCTAGTGCTAATAGTTGTCGGCTTTTTTTGCTGGCTGTTTGAACGCCACGCTAACGAAGACATGTTTAACAAGTCGCCAGGGAAAGGCGTTTGGGATGGTTTTTGGTGGGCGGGCGTCACCATGACCACCATCGGCTACGGCGACAAAGCCCCCAAAACGGTCGGTGGCCGCATTCTAGCGCTGCTGTGGATGCTGGTGGCAATGGGGCTAACCGCTAGCCTCACCGCTTCGATTACGTCTGTTTTGGTACTCGACCAGGGCGTTCAGCCGCTTCGGGTTCAGCAGTTGCAAACTAAGCAGGTGGGCAGCGTAGCCGGTACAACCGCCGCCAACTACCTGCAGCAGGAGCAGATCAAATTTCAGAGCTTTTCCACTCCCGCAGCCGGGCTAAAAGCGGTTGACGAAGGCCAAATCGATGCATTTGTCTACGGCACCGCCTCTCTGCAAACCCTAAATCAGGATGAGTTTCAAACTCGCCTGCAAATTAGCGACACCGGCATTCAGGTTAGCCAATACACCTTTGCGCTGGCACCCAATTCACCGCTGCGAAAGCCTTTAAACCAGCAAATTTTACAGGAGCTTAGCGAGTCCGATTGGCAATCAATGCTGCAGCGCTATCTGCCAGAATCTGGGTAGTGTTCTTGGACGCTAGTTTTGGCAATAGGAATCTAATTAAACGGTACTGTAGGATGCGTCATATAGGCGATGATGCATCCTACAAATAGCTGTAGAAATTACCCTGCAATTTAAGTCAGGGTCAGCTTAGACAAACGTGGCTGGGGTAATGTCTGCCACATTGGTTGACAATAATTGGACCATTACATCAAAGGTGGTATCGTCTAAAACAAACGTAGTATTGCCCGCTTCGCCCGTGCCCTGGGCCAAAATCACATCAAAAAAGGTGGCGTTGGTCAGCTTATCTACGGCGGCATCAAAGTCTACTACGGTAGTAATGCCGGCCCCTTCAACCAGGGCAAAGGTGTCTACACCTTCACCGCCAACCGCGATATTGTTACCAGCGCCAGCGGTAAAAAAGTCGTTGCCGCCAAAGCCAAAAAGGCCATCGTCGCCGCTGCCGCCCAGCAATTCGTCGCTGCCGTTGGAACCTTCAAAGAGGTTGGTACCCGATATTGTGCGCATCTCTGGGCTGATGTGATCGATACCGGCAAATTCGCCCCTAAACGTGTTGTCCTCAACCACAATATCGGCGAAAGCTTCGGCTGGCTCTCGATGATCAAATGCGACGGCAGCGGCTGTAATAGCCTCAAAAATGTTGCTGCTAATCTCAATATCAGACTGAGTGCCCTGGCTTAATTCCCCCGGCCCCGCTGCGAGACGAACGCCATAAAACAGCTCAGAGAATGTGTTGTTGACGATCGCCACCTCAGTCAAGTCGCGATCGTCGAGGGTGACAATGCCGTCGTAGGCACCCGAGAATGTGTTATCTGCAATTAAGACATTCGAAGTAGAGCTAGCCGAGCCGTCGCTATCTAGAGAAAGCTGAAGGTTGTAGAGGGCGGCATTAAATAGGTCGGCTTCGCTAGAAAAGTCGGTTACACCCAGATCAATGGCGTTTCCTAAAATTTCCACATTCTGAGAATTGTCGACCTGAATGCCTCGCCGCCCAAAGGCACTGGCATCGTCATGAAAGCCGACATTGTCTGCGATCAGCAGGCCGTTGACATTGTCGATGCGCATGATTGAGGCATCGTTGCCGCTGATGCCATCAAAGTAATTTTCAGTAATAGACCAGTTAGCCCCTCCCGACGGTGCGCCTCCGGTACCAAATCCATTGGTGATGAAGGTTTGGGTAGAGTTGGTTAACCCCACAAAGTCGTTGAACGCGATCGCAATATTGCTAAAATTATCGCGACTACCGCCGCCTTGAATGGTCGCTGAGTCATTTGTAAACTCAAACCCCAAAATCGAAATATTGTTGTCGCCAAGCGTGAACGACCCTTCCACAATAGATTCGGGGCCACGGGCACTGTCGTTGCCTGCCAGCCCAAAGTTGGCTCCAATTAGGGTTAGCTCTTTGTCAAGAATAACGTCTTCGCTGTAGGTACCAGCGGCGGCCAGCAGAATGTAGCCATCGCTGGCGGCATCTACAGCCGACTGAATGCTGCCAAAACCGCCGACCAAATTATTGCTGGTGTCGAAGAGCTGTAAAGGCTGAGGCGACAGCGTACCGCCATTGAGCCCCGCAACCAGAGTGATATCAGGGTCAAATTTGTCTAGGGTGAGTGGCCTTTGAAAATAGTCAAACAATACGTTGAAACCATTGGTATCGGTCAGGCCAAGTAGTCCCTGGTCAAAGATATCGCTGGCTATATCTGCTGCCGTCAAATTTTTAATGCGAACAGCATCAATGGCTTCTCCCGAGGCTAGACCAAAATCGCTTAAATCGAAGGCTGTGGCAAAGAGCCCCGTACCGTCGTCTGAGCCGCTGATGGCGCTTTCGTCGTAGCTATTAAAGGTTTCGTAACGAAACGGGGTGAAAAGCCCTGTGGTGGCGCTGCGAACGGCGACAGCGTAGTACTCAGGGCCATTGGCGAACCCATTTTCGTAGACAACAAAGTCATCGCCCGCCTGGTTAACGGGTCCAGCGCCAGCCTCCCAGGTTAATTCAAGAGTTGAGCGGTTGAAAAGGTTGCCCAACGCGATCGACTGGCCATCGCTTCCACCCACCAGCGAACCGGCAGTGTTGTCTAACAGTTCGGGAAACTGTAGCCCCGACAAAAAGAGCTGGGTTGCCGATGGGTTTTCTACAATGGAGCCCTCGGTGACTAGATCGTTCTCTTCAAACGTAAAGCCAGCGATTGTAAATGCAGCCATAATTTGCAAGATCCTGTTTGCTTGTAAGGGCAAGGCGATGATTCAGGACATGAATCAATTCAGCAGCGACTCAGGAAGTAGGGGCAGCTTCAGCTAAATCGGCGGAAGTGTCATCTGACTTGAGGATGATTTTTGGAGTTTATAAGCAGATCTGTGGCTTGTTAAATACTCGTATCCTCTCACCGTATTACCTTAATGGTGCGGAATACTGAAGCTTTATGTGTAAAGAGAAATGAAGCCGGTGTTCATTTACAGATATGGCTAAAAGGTGCGGGATTAAAAACCTTCTCGAAGTAATTGTATGGATAGCGTTCTAATAGCAAGTCTCTCGGCTGGTGACACTAATTATCCCCTCCAGCTCTGTATAAGAAACGTTGGCTGAGCGGAGTCGAAGCCAACGTTCCCTGAGTCAAGCCGAAGCCAACGCTGCTAGCTGAGCGGAGTCGAAGCTGGCAATAAATTTTCACAAATTAAATAGGACCGCTACAGGCTAAAGCTCGCTTAACCATTAGCAGTAGATAGACCGATAGAAAGGTCTAACTAACGATGAATCACACTTAAGAAAAAAGACTTTACTGTATATGAATCGAAGGTTTGCTCTGTTGGGCTGAACGTACTGAACCGCAGCCAAATTGTAGTTTGTGGTTGACGGCTTGCAGCTAAGGTTTAGCCACTACAGATAACCAGGCATCCCTTGTTGTTAGAAAACTCGGCTTTAGGAATTCAATGTATGAAAAGCAATTTTGTATCGAAATGGGTTGGCGCTAGTGCACTGGCGCTGAGCTTGGCTGTTTTGCCCTCTGCGCTACCGGCTGCTGCCCAAACCACGCCTGACCCGGTTGATCCAACCCTTTCTGACGACGTTGCGCCTGAGCCGGTCGCGCCTGGCGCAGGCTACTCTGATCCGGGCTATGCTGTCGAAGACGACGGCTTTGACTGGGGCTGGCTGGGCCTCTTGGGCCTGCTTGGCCTGGCTGGCTTGGCGGGACGCAACCGGGACCGCACCACGACGACCTACCGCACGGACGATCGCGTGACTACTCCCACCTCTTCGGATCCTCGCATTTAGAGTAGAAGCTTGAGAGCGAATTGATATAGCCAAACTGCTTGGGGAAGGGGTGCTGTCTAGCACCCTTTTTTATTGATTGCCTCACCGCTGTCATTCACAGCAGAATGAGCCCGGCCCTGGCTCCGGCGATCGCCGCTTCGGTGCGACTCGACACGTTCAGCTTTGCGAAGATAGCGCTGGTGTGATACTTAACCGTGTGCTCTGAGAGGTGCAGGCGGCGGGCGATCGCCTTGTTGCTCAGCCCCTCGGCCAGCATTGTCAACACCTCCACCTCGCGCGGGGTCAGGGCTTCGGGCTGATCCAGCGCATCCCTGCGATCGAGGGCGCTGTTGAGGGTGAGCAGGTGGCCCAACACCCTGGGGTGAATGACGATTAGCCCCGCCGCCGCCGCGTCGAGGGCCGCTACAATTTCGGCACCGCTGGCCTGGTTGGGCAGCAGCCCCACCCGACCCATTTGCAGCAGTTCGGGCAGGGCAACATCGTTCCAGTCATCGAGCAGGGCAACAACGGGTATATCTTCGTTGAGTAAAAGGTCGAGATCGGGCAGCCCGTCTGCGGGCCAGCTAACCAAGGCACAGTCGGCGACTGGGGCCGGATTCCAGCCCAAAGCGGGTCCAGAAGCGGCCCCAGCAAACGACTGCGCCGCCGCAACAACCTGCCACCTGGGCTCAGCCTCGCCCTCGCTCTCCTCAGCGATCAGGTTCGCTAACTCGGCCTGGGTGACCGCCGCTGGGCTGATCACGAGCACCCGCTTCATGCCGCCTGCTCCTGAATGGGAGGCCGGCCCACGGTGAGGGTACAAACGATGGGTTCTCCGCCCTGACTCACGTGGATCACCAGAGTTTGATCGGGTATCAAACAATCTAGCCAATCCATCAGGTCGCCGGGGTGGCGAAATAGCCGCCCATTGATGCCAAGAATGCGATCGCCCGTCACCAGCCCCGCCCTGGCGGCTGGGCTAGCGGGCACCACCTCAGCGACCACCCACTCGGGCCGCCCTTCGGTCGCGATCGCCGCCCTCGGCTGCACCCTAATACCCAGGTAAGGCTGGTCGGGCTGAGCGCCCAAAAACCGCTGCACCAGAGCGGTTGGAATCGCGTGACCCCGACCGGCGGCAATCAATGTGTTGAGGCCGACCACCTCGCCCGCCAGATTGGCCAAAGGCCCGCCTGAGTAGCCCGGTGCCAGGGCAATATCGGCCTGCACCCAGCGGGGAATCACTGGTTTGGCCGCCACCATGCCCAGCGCCGTAGCCCCCACCTCGCCCATCGGGTTACCCACCGCCAGCACCAGCTGCCCCACCCGCAGCGCCCTGGCATCGCCGATAGGAACGGATCGCAACCCCGTTGCCTCAATCTTGAGGGCCGCCAGATCGAGCCGCTGGCTGTAGCCGACCCGGTCAGCCGCGAGTCGCCGTCCATCGCTCAGGCTGACCCAGACCCGGCGCTGGGGCACGACATGGGCATTGGTGACAACCAGGCCCGACGCATCCCAGACTACGCCCGACCCCACCGCGCCAGCGGCACCCTGAACGAGCACGGTGGACTGCTTGAGGAGAGCTGCGATCGCCGCCATATCATCGTTCAAAGCTTGAAGGCTCATCGCGATCCTCCCTGGGGCTGTGCGCCCAGCGTCACCGCCACCTCCAGCGGCTGACCGCCCCGCAGCAGGTGTAGCGACACGGTCTGCCCCACCGGGCTGTCGATCAGATGGCCGTAGACCGACTGCAAATCCTGCACAGTCTGACCATCCACCGCCAGCAGAATATCGCCAATTAGCAAACTGGCCTGCTCCGCTGGCCCTTCGGCATCGAGGCTGACCACCAGTAGCCCAGTTTCGCTCGACTGGGTTTTGGGCAAAGCCACGGGCTGTAACCCCACCCCCAGGTAGCCCCGGCTGAGGCTGCCGCGCTCCAGCAGGGTGGCGACAATGCGGGTCAGCGTCGCGGTAGGGAGCGTCACCACCCGGTTGCGCGGCCCGTTCAGGTTGAGCCCCAGCACCTGCCCGGCAGTATTCACCAGCGGCCCCCCCAGCAGGTTGGGGTAGAGGTTAACATCGGGGCGAATCAGGCGATCGATCGATCGCCCCTGGGAGGTTTGCCACGGCCCGCCCAGGTTGCCCACCAGGCCCAGGCTGGCGCTGACGCCGTACTCCCACGACTGGCCCACCGCCAGCACCAGCTGCCCCACCCGCAGATCGGCACCATCGCTGGTGGCAGGCAGGGGCAAATCGGTGCGATCGAGGCGAATAATGGCCAGGTCAAGGGCGCGATCGCGGCCCGACACCTCCGCCTCCATCACATTGCCGTCGGGCAGGGTGAGGGCAAGCCGGTTCGATCGCCCCAAACCATAGTCGGCGGTGACGACCACCCCCGGCTGCCAGTGCAGGCCGCTGTAGGCCCGCCGTTGCCCTTTGACGGCAACCAGACCAGGGGCAACGGCGGCCACAGCATCGGCCAGCCCGTTCGATAGAGCGCTCAGCGCTTGCGAATGCGAACTCGTTTCGTCGGTCATGCCAGGCTCCTGGAGATAGCTAAATTGCTATCTCCTACAGTGCAGGAGCCCAGGCCAGGTTGACCCCAGACAAATGGGTAGTCTTAGGTCGCCAGAGTGTAGCGGTAGACCGCCGCCACCGGAGTTGACGTTGGCATGGCCTCTTCGTCGAGCACGTAAACCGTGCCCCCCTGCAAAAAGGTCTGCACCGCCGCCAGATCAAGCAGGTCCTGGTCGTGGGGCTGGGGCTGGTCGTGCTGCTGTAGCTGGCCTGAATTGAAATCAAACTGTCCCCAGCAGTGGGCATTGGCTTTGGTAAACAGCACATCCACCTGACCACGGCAGGCGGCGGGCAGCAGGTCGGGTAGGCGATCGGTAGCCTGGTCGGTGCTTTTAAGGTTGTTGTAGTGCACCATGGCCTGCTGGTGAGACTCATCCAGCAGCGCGGCAACTTTCTCCCAGGCGGCCTCGCGCAAATCGTCAGGGTTGGCCACATCCGGGTTGCCCGCAATGCCCTCTGCGAGCAGGTGAGGGTAGGTATTCACCTCGCGGTAGATCGGCTGCAGGTAGTCAACCGAGGCGATTACCAGCGGCGCATTTTCCTGGTTGAGGTAGGGGTGTAGCCCCTCGTTTACGGTGCGCAAGAAGCGCTGAATATTCTCTTTGTTGTCGTCGGTGCCAGCGCCGTGGCCGTGGTAGGTGGGCACGCTGCCCGAACCGCTAACGTTGTGGAATTGCAGCTGGGCCTGGGGGTCGTCATAGCGCAGCGCCTCTGCCAGGCTGGTGGGCACCCGCTCCAGCTCAACTTCGCTAATGTGGTAGCGGGTGGCCTGAAACAGTCGCACCTGGTTTTGGCTGAGCGCCAGCAGGTAAAAGTAGCGATCGCTCGAAAACAGCGGCAGCAAAGGCTTGAGGTGAAAGCGATCGCCCACCACCACCAGCGACTCAAACGCCAGCGGCAGTCGGTACAGCGCCATGCCATCGGCGGTCATAAATAGCGCCAGTCCCTGGCTCTGGTGTCGCCAAAAGGTGTCGTCTTCGAGCAGGTCAAGGCCGGGCTGAAGCAGCTGCTGCACCCCCCGCTTGTTCATACCCGCTTCTAACAGTTTGGTTTCTGCCTCACCAAGCAAATTTTTGAGCCGAATCGGATCTTGCTGAATTTCTGGCCCGGCTGCGTGGGTGGGCAGATAGATAGAAGCGGAGTAGTCGCTCGCAGACTGGCTCAACCGCTTGAATTCTGATTGGGATAGTAACGGCATAATCTCTTTAGCGTTCGTCTTATTGGCACCCTAACAAACAGGCTAAAGATCGCCTTCTATCGATTGGACTGTTATCAATGTGACTTTCAAAACGCTGTCAATTGAGTGGGGATGCCTCTACTTTTGCTGATGTCTTCGTCATTTCTACATCAGTGAGGATCAATTCGAAGCTAACTGTGCCTCAATTAAGAGAATCGCAGCCTCAAACCAATTGATTGAGCGAAACCTGTATGAATGTTGCCCTTGCTGACGCCGATCGCTGGAGCCGCAGGCTTAATGCGAGAGCAGCATAATTGACATGCAGCAATGACAGCGACGTTGTGCATTGAGCATATTAACGTGTGGCGGCTGCAAACTCGAAATCACTCTATGACAGCGAAGGATGCTATAGATGCAGAAAGCAGTTGAGCTATTGCAGCAACGTTGTCAGGGCGCGATCTAAAGGATGCAGCCCTGCATCTAAAGCATGCACGCGTGAATCTAAAGGTTGCAGGCATGAATCTAAAGAATGCAGCCGTGCATCTAAAGCATCGCGCTTCTACAACGACGGATCGCGGCGACACACTAAAGGTGTGGCGGCTGAATGAAACGTTGTGCGGCAATACACCGATGATATTGCGGCTGAATGTAGCCCTTACCACAGCCGCAGCTCAGCAACCAGGGCTGGCACAGCGCCATCGCCCCCGCAATGTAAAGGTTCAAGACGGAGACGCACTCTGTAGCGATTTTGACTTGCCTGGGCGATCGCAATAGGCTAGATTTCTCAGTTAAGAGCTGTAGTGCGAGCAGCTTGATTCCCAAAATTTGGTCGAGCGCCACTGGAAGGAGATTAGGCCCTCCAACCAGCGGCTGACCCCCAAGCTGAGTACAGCAGTCTCGGTGGCTGAGTAGCATTTTACTCTTGGCCGCTCCGAACCGCACGACCTCTGGGAGCGGCCAAATTTTGGTTTCCTACCCATCCCTTCCTTTGGAGGAAACCTTTATGTTGTTTCATATCCCAGGGACCGGGTGCTTTCAAAGCACCCGGTCCCTAGACTCGCCTTTCCTCGAAACACCCAACCCCCAGCCGGGGCGAGAGCGATTGCGCCATCTGGTGATCGGTTCACCCGACGGGGTGCGCGGGGCAATCAACCACCTGCACCTGCTCCGCTACGCCGAACAGCGGGAGTGGAGCCAGTTGGTAACCATCTCAGAGTCGGGGATTTTGATTACCCCAGAGCAGGGCGAGGTGTTTAGCTACCTGCTGCGCTGGCGACAGCTGGATTGATCTAAAAGGGACCGGGTGCCTACTGTGTCGCCAGAGAATGGGTAATGCCTAAATAGGCACCCGGTCCCTGAACGCGTAGCTTGTCGCGCTTTTAGAGTATCCAATAGCGATCGCTCAGCTCACGGCATACTCAGTGAACTGGCGCTTGAAGGGTGAATGAAAGCCCACCACAATATCGGTTTTGGGAACCCCCATCTTCGCCAGTTCAGCGGGAATGTCGTCTTCGGTACCGTTGTGCTGAAGCCAGACTTTGCCGTCTTTGATGTCTAGATGCAAAATGCAGCCGTAAATACGCCAGTCGTTTTGCCAGCCGACCTGCACAAGCTGGTAGTGATCTCTTACGGTATCGGCAATTATCTGAGTCTCAACGGCTGCATCAGCATCGCCAAGCTGGGCGTAGTCATACAGAAGTTTTTGTAGAATCTTCCGGTAGCTTTCTAACTTATCCATTGCGTTATTGCCTCCTGTTGGGGTCGATAGACAATCAGTTTGAGACGGTTTTCTTTGAGGATGGCTTGAACTATTTTTAGCGAAAAAAAGGAACTGTAGGTGTCAAGGGGAACGGCTAGATATAGGATGCGATCGGGTTCTTGCTCGGCCAGAATGGTGCGATAGTTGATGAACTGCCCCAGGGCTGTATGAAATTCTGAAATGGGTGAGTTTTGAATGAAGCTCTTGATTTCAACAGCAATTTTTTGTCCTTCTCGCTCTGCTGCCAACACTTTCTCGGCTCCGAGGTCGATGTACATTTGGCCAAATTCAGCCCGAATGGGCAACGGATCGTGGGTGATTGTCCAGCCATCTTTTTCAAGGGCGTGGCGAACGGCATCGTGAAAAGCATCTCTAGCTGGCATGGCTAAGCCTCACTCTGAAGCTTTGCAAGCTGCTCCGCTGCCCATTCTCTGAGCTGCTCGTCGTTGTCGTTTTGGGCGCGATCGCGCAGCAGTTCAAGGTCTTGGGGTGGTTAGGATATTGCCGAGTCAGCATGCTGAGATTGTTTAAAGGGATTTTTCACTGACAATGCTCTATTTATTTTACTCAGAAGTTATTGATGATTTTTGGCTTCCAGTTCTTGTCTCCTGACTGCAATTCTATTTGATAGCTTTGCTGCCCAATCTCTTAACTGCTTGTCGGGATCCTTAGTGGCAACATCATTCAAGAATTCAAGACTTCTGGAATCAGCACGAGACTGGCGAACGAAGATCTTAAGTAGCTTATGAAGATATAGAAATCTGTTTGGCGAAATGGACAAATTATCGCCTTCTTCAAGGTCAACATCATCATATTTATTGAAAGCAATGTTCATGATTTTAAAGATTGCTTCGATTGCTCCAAAATGGTGAGTTAAAAACTCATCAACGACTTCAGCAAGAGTGGCTTGAACCATCCAATCAGATTCTTTCTCGCATCTATCTTTGATAAAGCTGAAAACTCTCAAATCATCAGAGAAATGTTTTGCAATGGCATATATTGAACTAGATATCACAGAATTCCAGTCATTTGACTCAGCTTGTAACATGAGCCAGTCTAAAACTTCTGGATGCTTGTTTTGGAAACTTGCAATGGCGATATAAGCTACGCTCATTATCTCTTCATCATCTTCAGCGTGCTCTTGTAGCCAACTTAAGGTTGAGGGAAGGTTTGAGTAGTGCTCAGCAATTGCAGAGACGGCAGCTTGAGGAACAAATGGATATCCACTGTAGATCTCCTTCTGTAGCCAAGGAAGAATATCGGGTTGATCGTGAAAATATTTTGCGATCGCTGACACAGCCTCAGCTGGTACATTGTGTTTTTGAAAATCAAAGTAATGCTGGTCAAAATATTCATCATAAACTTCAGGATTTTCAACCATTTGCTTAAGCCAAGGAAGTTCTTCAGGGTAATTAAAAGCGATTCTTTCTAAAAGTGCTTGTGCTGAATTCCAGGCTAAATTAAATTTAGGATATTCAACCTCTCTCTTAAGTTTCCTGAGGAGCTTGTCACGATTAGCCACATCTACTTTTCCTTTGCCAAGCTCTGACACACAATCAGCCGCCAGAAGCAAATTAATTACTCCAGTGGGTTGTAAATAGTTCGTATGATGTCCTGGAGAGCCAAAAGCCTCTAAGTGCCTTTTCTTGTTGATTTCTCGATTAATCAGGAACTCAATTAGTTGATTTGAAAATTTGGCATCAATCATGCCAGTAATCAGCCGCAGTACTTCTTGCCAGCTTTCCTCTTGCCAATGCGCCCCAAAGGTCTGATCGCGTAATTCCTCAAACGTAATTGTCTGCGTTTCCTTGAACTCCCAAACAAACGCCCAGGCCGCAAAGAACTCCAAGAATGTGCGATGCACAAAGGCATAGTTATCTGCGCCTAGTGAGCACAAAATGAAGTTCCGTGTTCGTAACTGTTGAATCATGTGCCGTGCTACGACTCGTGGCTGATCGACATCAATTGATTTCAAATAGTCTGTCAAAATTGCTTCCAGATCTTGGGCGCTAATGATATTCCCGGCCAGCCCCTCTTTGCCCGACTGCATGTGAAAGGCCACCTTGCGCAGCATGGCCTGTTTATCAGTCTCATTTATTTCTATCGGGTCGAGCCGCTGCTCGATCAGGTTGCGCTCCACATCCCACTGGTGCAGCAGCACCTCCGAGGCCTTTTCATACAGCTTCGGTCTATTCCTGGGTAGCTCCTGGTTACGGTTCAAAATTGCCATCATCGTCAGCAGCAGCGGGTTCCCCGCCAGTTCACGAATCGCCTTCGACTCGCGAATGGCCTTGTGCAGCCGCTCCCGCTTGCGCACCTTATCCGCCCCTTCGGGAAACGTCTGGTCGTGCCACCGCGCAATAAACTCAGCAATTTGCGCGTCTGTCAGGTCTTGCAGCATGTAGTGTTGAAACCCCGCATCCCGCAGGGTTTGCGCCTTGTACCCCAGCCACCGCGAGGTCACCACCACCTGCACCTGGGGGTAGTCGTTTGTAAAGCGGTGAATATCCGTCACCACCACATCCCGCAGGTTGGGGTCAAACACCTCATCAATGCCGTCAAACAGGGCAATGGCATCCCCCGCCAGCAGCACCTCATGGAGCCGCTGCTGGTTTAGCCGACAGGCAATATCGCCCTTATCCAGGTATTCCACAATGCTGCTGCATTTTTTGTCGTGCCGGTCTCGCGCATACTTTCGCAACTCAATCAGCAGCGGCAGCGGTCGCTGGGCCAACTCCTTTAAATCGCGAATGGGCTGCTCGGCCCACTGCAGCGCCACATACTGCAACAGCGTCGATTTCCCCGACCCCGGATCGCCCAGCACCACGGCACAGTCTGCCACCGGGCGGTTTCGCTGCCCCACCCCTGCCGTGCGCCCCACCACCTCCAGCACATTCTGAATCGGCTGCTCCACGTAGGTCTGTCGATAGGCCTCAATCTGCGCGGCCTCCAGCGCTTCCGCATCCAGCTCCCCCCGCTGCTGGAGTTCCTTCAACTTCTCCTTCGGAATCTCGTACACCTTGGGGTTAAACTCCTGGCACGTCCGCACATCTTGCGGAATAAACATGCGCCACAGCTTCAGGTCGTTGTAGGCATAGGCCGAAGTATCTAGCGACTCCAGCTTCAGGTTGCCGTACTGCTCCCGCAGGGTCTCCTGATATTTCTGCAAGTCAAAATCGGTGGGAATGCCCACCAGAGTTTCAATGCCCTGGCGCATAGCCTCCTGGTTGTGCAGCTTTAGCAAATCCCGCAGCTCATCGGAACTGCGCAAAATTCCCTTCACCGCTCGCACGTACTGCTTGCCGATTTGCGGCCAGTCAAACTCTTCAGGTAAGGGGCGCAACTCTAGCGCTTGCCACCGCAGCGCCAGCACCTCGGCATCTATACTGCGGCAGTCTGGCTCAAAGGCTCGGCCCAGCGTCGCCTTTACATCCTTATCCCGCATGAACTCTCGCAGCGGAATCTCATAGAAATCGCGAATCTCCGCCCCAGAGCAGCCCTGAAACTCCAGTTCCTCTTCGACCAGTTCCACAAACGCCTTTAGCGCTTCGCCTAGCGCTTTCTGCACAGGCGCTTGACTGGCTAAACCCGCTGCATCGGCAATACAACCCTTAAAGAAATCTTTCGCGTAGTCTTCCAGACTGCCTTGCAGCAGGGGCAGCAACACATCTTTGGCGACGTACTTGCCTGTTTCCTTCAACCCGATCGCAGCAAGAACGTCTAACACCATAGCTTTCAGAACCGTGGGCGCAGTTTCTACAACTATATCGCTGGTAGCAGAAACCGCTGGCGGACCTTAAACCTAAAACTGCCCGGATGCTCCACAGAGGAAGCATCCGGGCAGGATGGCTATCATTAAACTTGTAGGTTGGGTGGCGCGCTAGCAAAACCCAACAAGGCTCACTGCTGTTGGGTTACGCTCCGCTTCACCCAACCTACAGGAACCTTAATCTTTAGCTTTGACCTGCATTAGGCAGAGGCCGCTGACTCAGACTCATGCTTGAGCACTTCGCGGGCCTTGAACGACAGCCCAATCCGAGAAATGCCGGTAAACAAAATGCTGGCCCCCACCAGCGTACCCAGCAGCCAGGGCGCATCGAAGGGAAACTGAAACCAGATCATCGCCCCCAGCAGCAGTGTGATAATGCCGTTGGCCAACGCCCAAGTCCAGTTTTGCTGAGGCCGCAGTTTAAAGGCCAAAATCAGCTCAAACACGCCCTCGGTGAGCAAAAAGCTGCCCAGCAAAAGCGTCAGCGTCAAAATGCCGGTGCGGGGGTTGATAAACAGCATGATGCCCGTGGCAATGTAGAGAATGCCGAGCAGCACCTTCCACAACGTGCCGCCCTGGGCGCGAGTTTGATAGGCATAAAATAGCTTGGTCGCCCCGGCAGAGGCCAAAATGAGAGCAACCCAGGTTTCCACAAAAACGGTGGAAACAATCGGTAGCGTAATCGCAACCACACCAAAAATAGCGAGTACAACGCCAGTCCACAGCGAGCGATCGCGCACCTGCTTGACCTCATTCCTATCCAGTGAAACATCGCTAGTCATAACCACTTTTCTCCTAATTTCGATAACTAAATGCTGTTCTCAAACGTAAGCGTTCCTGAGCTATGCTGGCTGAGCGGAGTCGTTCGTGAAACGTCTCCCAAAGGGAGAGCCAAAACCCACCCGAAATATCTCCTAGAACTACGCTGGCTGAGCGGAGTCGAAGCCAAAACCCATTCGAGATGTCCCCTAGCCCCTCTGGGGCGGCAAAGCCTACGACTCCGCTCAGGGGACGGTTACGTCTCAACCTAAAGAAAAAATCGAAGACTGAGTAGCGTCAAAGGGTAGAACGTGTACCTCACCAGCTTCAGAAATGCTGTGGAGCAGGCTGGGCTAATCCAGGGCAAAAATTTCTTCGCCAGAGGTGGGGTGAAGGCCAATGGTTTCGGTCAGCTCGGCCACCGTTAGCCCCCGCCGCAGCGCCGGAATAAACCCCTGAATCATCTCTGCGGCTTCGTCGCCCACCAGATGCAGGCCCAGTATTTCTTGAGATTTGGCGTTGACCACCAGCTTGATCAGCGCCTCTCGCGTCTGGGACGACGGCAGGTAGCGCAGCGGCGTGAACCGCGAGCAGCACACCTCAATGTCCAGGTCGTCGTGCGATCTGGCCTCGGCCTCGCTCCAGCCTACGGTGGCGGCTTCCGGGGAGCAAAACACCGCCGAGGGCACCCAGCGATAGGAGACGGCCTGGGGGCGATCGCTAAAGAGGGTTTTGGCGGCGGCGGCACCCTCGGCCTTGGCCACGGGGGTCAGCGGCAGGCGATCGGTGCAGTCGCCAATCGCAAAGATCGACGGCTGCGAGGTGCGGCTGTAGTCATCGACGGCGATCGCCCCCTCCTCAACCTCGACCCCCGCTGCCTCCAGGTTGAGGCCCTCCAGGTTGGGCTTGCGCCCCAGGGCCAGCAGCAGCGTATCAGCCAGCAGCGTGTCGTCGTGCTTGCCCGACAGAGAAACGTGGATGCCGCTCTCATCGGTGCGCAACGCTTTGAGCGAGGTTTCTGGACAGATCCGAATGCCTTGATCCATCAGGCTGTGGTGCAGGGCTTTGCGAATGTCTTCGTCGAAGCCGGGCAAAATCCAGTCGTTTTTGTCAATTAGAGTGACGTTGCAGCCCAGGGTGGCAAAAATATTGCTGAACTCGGCCCCAATGTAGCCGCCGCCCACGATGGTGAGTTGGCTGGGCAGCGCCTCTAGCTGAAACATGTCGCGCGAGGTGAGGCCACAGTCGATGCCGGGCAGGTCGGGCTTTACGGGCTTAGCACCCGTGGCGATGATGACTTTATCGACGGTAACGGTGCGATCGCCCAGCTCGATCTTGTGGGGGTCAACAAACCGGGCCGCGTCGCTCAGCACGGTAACGCCCAGTTTAGTGAGCTTCGACTGGTACGACTGCCGCAGCTTGGCCAGCTCTTGATCGATCGCGGTGCGCAGCATCAGCCAGTCGAACTGGCCGCTGGGGTTGACCCAGCCGTAGCTTTTGGCCAGGCACTGCTGACGGGCAAAATCGGCGGCAAATACCAGAAATTTTTTGGGCACGCAGCCGCGATTGATGCAGGTACCCCCGATAAAGTCGGGGTCGGCGATCGCCACCTGAGCGCCGTGCTGGGCAGCGGTCGTCGCCGCCGACAAACCAGCCGATCCGGCACCAATTACCAGGAGGTCGTAATCAAACATAGCGTTGGTCATGGCGTACGCCAGCGTCCGCGATCGCCATGCTTAAAGCTGTTTTGAGCCATGAAGAATTATTCGCTCTACAACGGGAAAGTAAACTCTTTCAGCTTAAAGAGAAATCTCGGCTCCGCCGCTCTGTCTTTTGGTAGAACCCAGCTATTAGGAAGAATTTGTTGAGCCCTCACGCTTCCTTGCCGTCAGAACCGTCCTACCAGCACCACCCTATATAAACCTGCAAACAAAGACAAATAGAGCGTTCTGCTTAGCAATTCGAGCCCATTTGGTTATAGGTAGCCGGGCAGCTGCTGCATAGGCAAGACGCCTGCTCGGGCGCATTCACAGCCTGCGCAGGATGGCTATCTACCTTTAGATGAAACGAACTGTGTCCTTAGAGAGTATCGCCAGCCAATTCGGCTTGCTAAATTAATGTTGAAAAGAAAAAAAGCAAATTGGTTGCGGAAGTTTTCAACCACTTCTTAACTGCTTTTTTCAATACTCTGGAGACAGTCGTATGAATATTCTAGCTTGGCTTATTTTGGGTTTGATTGCCGGTGCAATTGCTAAGGCTATCTATCCCGGTCATCAGAGCGGTGGCATCCTAGGCACCCTCATCTTAGGTGTTATCGGTGCATTTGTGGGAGGCAGCATTTACACCCTGCTCACCACAGGATCATTAGCCCTCACGGCAACTGGACTTAGTATTGGTGGCGTTATCATCGCTGTTTTGGGTGCCATTGTTGCCCTATTCATCTACTACGCAGCAACCAAGCGGACTGTTTAATCAGTAGCACTACGGCTAACTGCAATAGATGGGCACCAGTGGCCCTACCCCCAAAGTGTGTAGTGGCTGTGACCTGACACACGGTAAGATAAAGGCTCTGGTGGCTGTATCGGGTAGTAAACTGCCCTGGAATAGTTAGGCTCACCTGCTTATAATGTTTTAGGACAACTCGATGACAGTTGTCCTAAACCCTTTTTAAAAGGCAGGCTGCCAAGGGTTTTGTTGTGTTAAATGGGCCTCTCTGTGAACGATCAGTTAAAGCGATCTGAAGAGTTAAAGCAAGAACTATATAACTTTGTGCTAGATGCCGATGGCGCTTTAGCAACGGCCTTAGAAAGCTACAGCGCCGATCGCTTAAAACGCTGGTCAGAGACCAACCTGCAGGGAATTAGTCGCTCTGAACTCGCTATCGATATGTTTTTGACCGAGGGTCAGGTCGCTGACCAACTGGTGCTGGATGCTTTTACACAAAGTCAATCTCAGCTATCTGAGGCCGACCAGGCCCTGGTCAAAAGCTGGCGGAATACCTTTAACGGCCTGTTCAAAGTCCTTCAGGTGCCAGGTGGTGACTCAGCGGCAGGCTCGGGCGATCGCTACCAATTGATGAACTGGCTGACCGAGAAGCAGTACTGGGTTGAGCCGAACCAAGCCCAGTCAGCCGAAGAACTGGCTCGGCTTAGCCCAGGCGAAATTGTCGTCACTCGCCTGCTGCCCATCGCCGCAGACGAGTGGACCTTTTCTGGCCCTCTCATGCTGCTGGGCAAGCTGGGCAAGCCCAAACTAGCGGTGGCCATCGGCAATTTCAAAAACTGGTTCCCTGGCTACCTCTACGGCGATGCCCCAGACCTGCTAGAAGAAGCCTGGGAGTCTGTAGAGCGCTTCCACCAAGACTTTGTGGAGTTCTTTGGCGGCGATCGCGTTACGCTCTCGGGCCACGAACTCAACAAAAAGCTGAACGAGTACCAGGATGTCATCACCCAGCGCCGCTTAGAAGAGGCGGGGATTGATGGCTCTAAGTCACTGCAGGAGCTAGCCGCAGAGGCCGGTGTTTCTGAAGAAGAGATTGCTGAATCAGTGGAGTCGTTTGGCGAAGACGGCAGCCAGGTGGGCCGCCTGTTACAGAACAAGAAGGCAGTCAAGATGGTTATGCCGTCGATTAACCTTCCCGATGACCTGCGCCGGGCGGAGGCTGTCACCGTGTTTGTTCACCCTCGCTGGGGTCAGACATTCTTAAAAGACTACAATCGCCTCACCGAACTGGCCGCAGCAACCGATGAAGCCTCGACGGCCAAGCTCGATCGTCTGGTTCAAAAGTATCTCAAGGATGACGCCGTCAATGCCTACATCTGGCGCTGCCTGGTCGACGAAAACCCGGAGCCGCTGACGGCCTCTCTAGGCCGCGTTTTAGAGCGCCCCGAGCTGACCGCAGCCGACCTGGATGAGGTTTTGGTTCAGGCCGACAAGCCGCTAGAACCCACGCTGCCAGAGATCGCAAACGTGCCCATCCACCTGCACAACCTGTTTCAGGAGGCGCTGCAAGAAGTCGGTCAAAGCTCGTCAAAGAAAAAGTCGAAAGGCAAACCCAAGCGGAAGACGGGATTCGCCGTTTAGTTTCCCCATAGGGCTTCTGATGGGTGAGGTAGATATTGGCTGATACCGATCGTCTGTGCCGCTAGTGCAGCACCCACAACAATAGAAACAGTCAGAGCATTGAGCGGAGTCGAAATGCGGCTCATAGATAATCCGACCCACTTATTTAGATAGCCAGGCTCTCTAACCGGCTGACGGCGCGATCGACAATATCCAGGCTGGCCTGCCAAAACTCGGGCTGGCGAATGTCCTGCTGCAGGTGGCGCTGCACCACCTCTTCTGCGGTCATGCTGCCGGTGTCGCGCAGCAGGTTGGTGTACAGGTCGTTAAAGGCGCTGCCGTAGCGGTCTTTTTGGGCGTAGATACCGAGGCTAAATAAATAGCCAAACAGGTACGGGTAGTTGTAGAAGCCCAGTTCTGCGATCGAGAAGTGCAGCTTGCTGGCCCAAAACATCTCGTCGTAGTGGGTCAGGCTGTCTTCGTACCAGTGCTGCCAGCTGTCGCGCATCATGGTTTTGAGGCTGTCTGCAATTACAAAGCCGCGCTGGCGAGCCTCGACCAGCTTTTGCTCAAAGGTAAAGCGCGACGGAATGTTGAGCAAAAATGTGGCGGCGGCGGATCCTTCTTCCCAGGCAATCTTGAGCTTTTGCCGAGGCGTGCTGGCCTGCTCAAACAGGGCGTCGCGCACCAACGTTTCGCCAAAAATGCTGGCCGTTTCGGCCAGGGTCATGGGGTAAAAGGTTTTGTAGCGGGGCAGGTCTTGCATGACCCAGTTGTGCCAGGCGTGGCCCAGCTCGTGGGCCAGGGTCAGCACGTTGTTCATGCTGCCCTCAAAGGTCATAAAAATGCGCGGCTCTTTCGGTTCAGCAAAGCTGGTGCAGTAGGCCCCGGTAGCTCGGTTGGGGGTGGGCTGGGCGTCAATCCAGCCTTTTTCGGCCATCATCACCGCAAAGTCGCCCATGGCCGGGGTGAACTGGCTAAAGGCGCTGGCGATCAGGTCAATGGCCTCGGCAAAGGTAATGCTTTCGCTCTGGCCCACGCTTGGGCTAGCAGCGGGGGGCGGCGCAAACAGATCCCAGGGGGCGGGCTGCAGGTCGAGCACCTTGCCCATCGCCTTTAAAGCTCGCTGGCCGATCGCCCGTCGCTGATAGGTCGCCTCCATCATGGCGTCGAGGGTGGCGCGATCGATGCGGCTCTGGTGGCAGCTTTTGTCGAGGTAGTGCAGGGTGCGGTGGTGCGATCGCCGCTTAGTTTCTTCTAGCCGCCAGCCGTTGATGGCGTTGAGAATGGCCGCCACCGTTTCGGCCCGACTCTCCCAGGCGGCATTGACGCCGTGCCAGGCCTCAGAGCGAACGGTGCGATCGGGGGAACTGAGCAGGTTAAAGGCTTTGGCTAAGCCCACGCTCTCGCCCCCGACAGTGCACTGCAGGGTGCCCGAAAGCTCGGTGTAGAGGTTGCCCCAGCCCTGCAGCCCATTCACGGCCAGGCCGGTGATCAGCTTTTCTTCGGCCAGGCTGAGCAGCTGATCGTTGAGCTGGCGCTGGTGCCGCAGCGAAAAACTCAGCTCTTCAAGCACCGGATCGGCCACCAGGGCCTCAAAAAAGTCGTCGCTGGCCCGCAGCAAAAAAATATCCAGTGCTTTAGTAACCTGGCTCAGTTCAGCGCCGAGCTGCTGCAGGGTGGGTTTCCACTCGCTAGCCTTAGCATCGCGCGAGTCAACGCTGAGAATAGACGAAATAAAGGTGCGCAGGTTGCCCAGCTGTTTGGCAATGGCGGTGCGCTGCTGGTGAGCGGCTCTAACCTGGGCCAGGCAGACCTCAAACTGGTCTGGGGCGAGCGGTGCTGCGGCCTCAATGGGCTCGACAAAGGGCGCGCAGAGGATGGCCAAAGTATCCATTTCGGCCTTGAGGCGGCGGGCGGTGGCCTCAATTTGGGGATCGTCACTGCCTGAAAAAAAGCGGCTATTGTCCCAGGTTTGCTGCAGGCTAGGCATGGGGGCGCAGAGCTAGAGGAGTGACTTTAGCTTAGCCAATGTTCGAGAGCTTGACCCTGGTTTTAACAAACAGGACTACAGCCCTTTAGCCACCTTGGATAGGGCTGACGGTGACGCCTGCTCCGGGTTGGGTTGGCCTGTTTCCTCAGCCTGACCAGTTTTTTGACCGTTGCCGTACAGCCGAGCCTGGCCCAAATTCCCCTCGATTCAAAAGAGGCCCACGGCCAAACCAAGGACGAGCTAACGGGGCGTATTCAGGGCAAACCCCTGAGTGCCGAAGAATGGCTAAATCGGGCCTACGATATGAGCGAAGCGACAGGCATACGGGAAGAGATGCGCCAGGCCGAAGGCAAGGTTGACCCCGAAGAGGACAACGAAAGCCTGGTTGAAAAGGCCACCGATGCCGTCAAGCGCGTCACGGGCAAGTGAGATAAAGCGAACTAAAGCTGGCAGCTAGTAAAACTGAAACTCCTCTACTGAATTGTTTCGTCGAGTGGGGACGGCAAGGCCTGAACGAGACACAGGCCTTGCCGTTTCGGGGTTGGGAGTGCGAGACCGACCACTAGATAGGGATGCAGCAGGGGATAATCAAGCATCCACCCTGGGCTCTTTGAGCACTTAGGGTTTGTGCCGCTGCTTTACAGTCTCTAAATCGCTGAGGCGCTAGTCGAATGGCGGTGCTCAGGTTTTGGTCAGTCAGCACCTGTTTAACATAGTCAGAGCACGACTCGCCGCCGTGCAAAAGACCGTGGGGGCAGGAGAAACCTTTGCGAGGCGAAATATGGGTACGGTAAACGTTAAGCGATGCGATCGCAGCCTGGGTGGCAAACGACTCAAAGGTGCTGCTAGTCATAGGGCGATGGGGCAAAAACATTAGCCTCAACTGTCCTCCAAAACCAAACTCAAAGGGCTCTATCGAGAGGTTAGTTTGCTGGACAGTGCTTTAAAGAGGGTTGAAATTGCCTGTACGGACTAGAGTCGCCCCCTCTGGGAGTTAACCAGGCCTTGCTGGGGTGAAAGAACTTTTTACGCGATCCTTCAGAATTGAGCCAGCCAGCGCGATCGGGCGCTAGGTCTATGCCTAGCGCCCGATCGCAGTGCGTCTGCTCGTTTGAACTAACTGGAGGTCGCTAGCGATCGCCCGCCGCCGTCACCTCGACTTTCTCCACCACTTTCTCGGTGATCAATCGTGACCCCTGCTTGCGGGTCAGATAGTTGGCTCCCCACTGGGTCATCACCATCAGCTTGTTGTCAAACTCAATCAGGTAAAAAATGTGCACAAACAGCCACACAAACCAGGCCGGGAAGCCGGTGAGCTTGGCCCAGGGCAGGTTGACCACGGCGGCGTGGCGACCGATCACCGCCAGGCTGCCGCTGTCTTTGTACTCAAAGGCAGGCAGAGTTTCGTTCTGAAGCCGCTTTTGAATCAGTCGGGCCACGTACTTGCCCTCCTGCATCGCCACCGGAGCCACGCCGGGCAGGGGGCGATCCCCCTGGTGGGCAAAGTGGGCCAGGTCACCCACCACAAAAATGTTGGGATGGGTCGGCAGGCTGAGGTCGTGGCTGACAATTACGCGGCCCGAGCGATCGCGCTCTGCCCCGGTGCGATCGGCCAGCAGCCCACCCATGCCGGGGTCGCGCACCCCCGCCGCCCACAGCACCGTACCCGCCTGCAGCGTGCTCACCTCGTCGCCTTGCTTGAGGGTAATCTGGTGACCCGCAATATCAGTGACCAGCGACTTGGTCAGCACCTCAACCCCGAGCTTTTCCAGGTCGGCGTGGGCGCGGGCCGACAGCTCCGGCGGAAAGGGCGGCAGCACCCGATCCATGCCCTCGATCAGCAGAATGCGGCTGGCGGTGGTGTCAATATGGCGAAAGTCGTTGCGCAGGGTGTGGTGGGCTAGCTCAGCCAGCGACCCGGCCAGCTCAACCCCGGTGGGGCCGCCACCCACGATCACAAAGGTGAGCAGGCTTTGCTTCAGCTCGGGGTCGGTGGTGTTTTCTGCTTTCTCAAAGGCCGCAAAGATGCGCCGCCGCATTTCTAGAGCGTCTTCTACGGTCTTGAGGCCGGGGGCGACATCGGCCCAGTCGTCACGGCCAAAGTAGAAGTGGCTCATGCCCGTGGCCACAATCAGGCTGTCGTAGGGAATGGTGCGGCCATCTTTGAGGCTGACCCGCTGCTGCTCGGGGTCAACATCGGTGACTTCGCCCATCAGCACGCGGGTATTCTTTTGGGCGCTCAGCACGCCGCGCAGGGGGGAGGCAATGTCGCCCGGCGACAGCCCGCCCATGGCCACCTGATACAGCAGCGGCTGAAACAGGTGAAAGTTGCGCTTGTCAATTAGCGTCACCTCGACATCGGCTCGACCCAGATGCTGGGCCGCATAGAGGCCGCCAAAGCCGCCCCCGATAATTACCACCTGGGGTTTGCCAGGGGTAACCGGCGGCACATCAGTGGTGGGAGATGGGCTTTTAAGGACCGTATCTGGAACCATGGCGCTGGAGTCGAGAGGACGGGGGACGGTCTGCATGACAATACGGGGAAGCGGGTTGTTACTTTTCGTTATAAAACACAATACCGCTAAATACTGTGCCCTGTGCTATATCCCTTTAACCTGGCCAGGCCCGATCAAGATTGAGCCAAGATAGCCCTGGGGGGTGTAATGGGTAGGGGCTGGGCTGATAGAGTAGAAGATCGGGTTTTGGTCTTCGCCCCAGACCTCTTTGCGATCAAATCGCCTGGGGCGGCGTTCTGGAGTGATGGTATAAGACTAAAATTTGAAGGGCTTTAGCCCCAGTCTGTCCCAACCCCGAAAATAAGACCAGGCCGCATTGGTAGGGAAGGGCTCAACCCTCGCAGGGAGGCGAACGACAACACTATGGCGCTGATCGTACAGAAATATGGGGGCACCTCCGTAGGCACCGTGGAGCGCATTCAGGCGGTGGCCCAGCGGGTGAAGGCGACGGTAGAGGCGGGCAACTCGGTGGTGGTGGTGGTGTCGGCCATGGGCAAGACCACCGACGGCTTGGTCAAGCTGGCCGCCGACATTACCAACCAGCCCAGCCGCCGCGAGATGGACATGCTGCTGTCGACCGGCGAACAGGTCTCCATTGCGCTGCTGACTATGGCCCTGCACGCCCAGGGGCAGGAGGCGATCTCGCTGACCGGGGCGCAGGTGGGCATTGTCACCGAGGCCGAGCACACCCGCGCCCGGATTCTGAAAATTAAGACCGATCGCCTGCAGCGCCACCTCAGCGAGGGCAAGGTGATTGTGGTGGCCGGGTTTCAGGGCATTAGCCAGACCTCTGATCTCGAAATTACTACCCTGGGCCGGGGCGGCTCCGACACGTCGGCGGTGGCCCTGGCGGCGGCACTAGGAGCCGAAAAGTGCGAAATCTACACCGATGTGCCCGGCATTTTGACCACCGACCCGCGCCTGGTGCCCGAGGCCCAGCTGATGGAGGAAATTACCAGCGACGAAATGCTGGAGCTGGCCAGTCTGGGAGCTAAGGTGCTGCACCCCCGGGCCGTAGAAATTGCCCGCAACTACGGCGTTACCCTGGTCGTGCGATCGAGCTGGACCGATGAGCCCGGCACTCGCGTGATTTCTCCCCGGCCCCAGCCGCGCCCGCTGGAGGGGCTGGAGCTGGCCCACCCGGTGGATGCCGTCGAGTTTGACACCGACCAGGCCAAGGTGGCGCTGCTGCGCATTCCCGATCGCCCCGGCATTGCCGCCCGACTATTTGGCGAACTGGCTACCCAGGCGCTGAACGTCGATTTAATTATTCAGTCGATCCACGAGGGCAACACCAACGACATCGCCTTCACTATGGTGAAAGCTAATTTAGCGAAGGCCGAAGCGGTGGCCGAGGCAATTGGCCCGGCCCTGCGCAGCGACCCTACCGACACCACCCAGGCCGAGGTGATGGTCGACCAGCGGATGGCGAAAATCAGCATTGCCGGGGCGGGCATGATTGGCCGTCCGGGGGTGGCCGCCAAGATGTTCTCGTCGCTGGCGGCGGCGGGGATCAACATTCAGCTAATCTCCACTTCAGAGGTGAAGGTGAGCTGCACGATCGACGTGGCCGACTGCGATCGCGCCATTGCCGTCCTTTGCGAGGCCTTTGAGGTCACCTCGTCGCCCGTGCCCCAGGGCGATTTGCCCCAGGCGACGACTCCAGCCCCAGAGGTGCGCGGGGCCGCTCTCGATATCAAGCAGGCCCGCGTCGCCATTCGCCACGTGCCCGATCGCCCCGGCATGGCCGCGAAAATCTTTCAGCTGCTGGCCACCCACGGCGTTAGCGTTGACATGATCATTCAGTCGCAGCGCTGTCGTCTGGTCAACGGGCAGGCCACCCGCGACATTGCCTTTACCGTGGCCCAGGCCGACGCTCAAACCGCCAAGGCCGTCGTTGAGTCTGCCGCCGCCGAGCTGGGCTTGGGGGATGTGGCGGTGGATGAAGCGATCGCCAAGGTCAGCGTGGTGGGCACGGGCATGATCTACGCCCCCGGCGTGGCCGCCCGCATGTTTAAAGCTCTCTCGGAGCAGGGGATCAATCTGCAAATGATTGCCACCTCAGAGATCAAAATCAGCTGCGTGGTGGCCGAGGCCGAGGGCGTGACGGCCCTGCGAGCGGTGCACAATGCCTTTGGGCTGGCCGGGCTGAAGCGTACGGTGGTGCCCGCTTAGACCAACCAAACGCAAAAAACACCGCTGGCAGCCATCGGTGTCCGACTTCCCCATGAGGGGAAGGGTTTCTAATGTGCAGTTGCGATCGCTAAACCAGAGAAGACCAGGCAGCGGCCCGAGCCCTATCTACCCTTAGACTTTGGCAGATACGGCTTCCTGAGAGCCCACCGGCTTGATGCGGAACTTGACTAGGTTGGCCAGTTCCTGCAGCTGGTGAATGGCCTCGGCCCCTTCCAGCTTCATCAGCTCGCGATCGTCGCGCATCTCGGTCCAGGTGATGCCGTAGTCGGACACCAGAAAGCGAATCAGGTGGTCATCGCCCAGGCTCACCATAAAGGATGCGCTGTTGAGCTGGCCACCGCAGGTGTAGCAGGATGCGAGATAGCCCATATCCTCAAGCACTGTGGCCAGCGCTTGCAGGTTCATGACCAGATCCCTAACAAATTGACGGTGCTGCTCGGCTAATCGGACAAACATAACGACACTCCTCGTTACCCATAGAAATTGTAGCCTAAAAATTAATTAATTCTTAAGATGTCGACTAGGGTGCTTATTTTCTGCTTTCTTAATTCGTCCATCTTAACTATCTCCGTCGCGAATAGGCCTCTTCTCAACGATAATCAGACGTCTACCGGTTGCTCTACAGCCAAGAAAGCAGGCTGGGAAAGCATTCTGTAGATTGTGAAAACTTGAAAACTTGTGCGTTCTAACATGAAGGTTGCCCATGGAGCCCTCCTTTGGCGCACCCACAGGTCAATGCACATCGACTTAGGGTAAGCACTAACCCCAGGTCAATCGGTAGCTGTCACCACTAAATGAGCGTTCTGGGCCGTAATGTCATCCAATCTTGAGGAATCGAGCTAGGAATCTACTGGGGCTAGCTCGGTAGACTTGAGCGTCCAGGTGTGGTCTTCGCTCAGTTCGAGGGTGATTTGGTGGTAGTCGTGAAGCGACTCGCGGTGGCCGACGCTGACAAAAGTGGTGCCGGTGTGGCGCAGGTGGTGGTAGAGTTTGGCTTCGTTGGCCAGGTCGAGGGCGCTGGTGGCCTCATCCAGAATAGCAAACTTGGGCTGGTTGAGCAGAATGCGGGCAAAGGTAAGGCGCTGCTGCTCGCCCAAAGACAGCACATCACCCCATTCTTCCACGGCGTCAAAGCCGCCAAAGCGATTGGCTAAATTGGCTAAATTCACCTTTTCCAGGGCAGCTTGCAGGGCGGCATCGTCAATATCCTGGCGGGTGTGGGGGTAGAGCAGCTGATCCCGCAGGGAGCCGAGAATCATGTAGGGCTTTTGGGGCAAAAACAAAATATTGTCGAGATCGGGGCGGTGGATGGTGCCGCTGCCGGATTGCCACAGGCCCGCGATCGCCCGCAGCAGCGAGCTTTTACCGCAGCCGCTGGGCCCCACGATCAGCAGTCCGCTCTGGTCGGGCACCGCTATAGATAGATCTTCGACCAGGGTGCGCTGGTAGTTGGGGGTTTGCAGGGTAAAGTCTTGCAGGGCAAGGGAATCGGCGGTGGCGATCGCGATTTTAGGCTGGTCGGTCGTCTTGGGCTCAGTATCTTCGAGCGTGGTGCGTTCGGGCTCGGACTCCGGTTTGGTAGTCTCTGTCTCTGTGGAGTCCTTAGCAACGACTGGTTTGGCAGACTCGATCTCACCGTGGTTGAGTGCTTCGGCAAAGCCGTAGAGGCGATCGATCCCGGCCCCGAAGGAGGTCAGTTCTGAAAACCGGGCCACCACCACGTTGAGCGAAAAGAATACCCGCACAAACGCCCCCTGGGCCTCGGAGACTTTGCCCACTTCGAGATCGCCTGCAAACACAGCGGGGGCCACCACGATCGCGGGCAGCACAAAGGGAATGAACTCGTAGGCGTTGGTCAGAACGTTGAGGTTGAGTTCCCAAATGATCAGCCGCTTGAAGTTTTCGAAGGCGGCCATAAAGCGATTGTTGACCTGGCTGGCCTCCTGGGCTTCGCCCCGGTAGAAGGCGATCGCCTCGGCGTTTTCGCGAATGCGCACCAGGCTGAAGCGAAAGTTGGCCTCCCGCTTGAGCTGCTCAAAGTTGAGCCGCACCAGGGGCTGGCCAAACACCAGCACCGTGACCAGAGTGCCCACCACGGCGTAGAGCACCAGAAAGCCCACCAGCGACGTTGAAATGCCCCACAGCACGCTGCTAAAGGCCACCACCTGGAGCACCGAGCTGACCACCACCAGCAGCAGCGCCAGCGACTGCTGGGTAAAGTTCTTGACGTCTTCGGCGATCCGCTGGTCGGGGTTGTCGATGTCGGGCTGAAACTGCTGAATGTCGTAGAAGGCGCGATCGCGGAAGTAATCGCCCACAAACCGCCCGGTCAGCCAGCGCCGCCACTCCAGGCCCAGGCGCTTTTGCAGATAGTCGTAGCCCGCCAGCAGCGGCGCGTAGGCCACCAGCACGCCAATAAACACCAGCACCGTTTCCCAAAAGCGGGCCTCATCTTTGGCCGACAGGGCCGAGATCAGCACGCCGCGCTTGTTGTTGAGCACCACGCTGAGGCCGGTATAGCCCAGCAAAAATACCGCAATCAGCAGCAGCAGGCCTCCGGCTTTCCACTTTTCGTCGCCAAACCAGTACGATTTTGCGATCGCCCAAAACCGTCTGAACCCCGTCAGGTTAAATCGTTCCATGCCGTCGCTGCGTCTCCCGCTGTGCAAAGGGTGCTGGGGAGATCTTACAAAAGTTAATCCTTTTGTGCTGGAGTGAGGCTGAGCGGCAAATCTGCGTCCTGACCGTTCCTGAACAGGTAGCCCACATTGCCAGACCGATTACACCATCAGACAGCCGCCCGTAGTACAAAGAATGCAGCCTGATTCTAGGACTGCCCCTATGTCCGTTATTTACGAAGTCGAGCATGTCACCCGCTATCGCTACGCCAAGCCGGTTACCTTTGGCCCCCATCGGGCCGTGTTTTTGCCCCGAGGCAGCTACAGCGGTCGGCTGCTGAGCTATTCGCTCGACATCAATGTGCCGGCCAGAGTGCACTGGGTCAGCGATACGCTCTCAAACAACGTGGCGGTGATTGAGGTAACGGAACCCGCCGCAGAACTCACGGTGACCTGCCGGTTTCAGGGCGAACATTTTGGCACCCGCAGCATCGAAGACTTTCCCCTCGACCCCAGGGCCGACGAGGTGCCGGTGCAGTACACCCCCGACGAATGGACCGATTTGGCGGTCTACCTCAGGCCCCACGCCGAAGACCCAGACGGCTCGGTAGCGGCCTGGGCGAAGCGCTTTGTGGGGGGCGATCGCGATGCCACCAGCGACGTGCTGAACCGAATTATGAACACCATTCGCGACACCTTTACCTATCGGGCGCGGGAAGAAGAAGGCACCCAGCCCCCTGGCGAAACCCTGCGGCTAAAATCGGGCACCTGCCGCGACTACGCCTGGCTCATGATCGAAACCCTGCGGCGGCTGGGATTTGCCTGTCGGTTTGTGTCGGGCTATCTCTACGACTCGGCCCTCGACGGCGGCGACGTGGGCATGACCGGGTCGGGGGCCACCCACGCCTGGCTACAAGTGTATCTGCCGGGGGCTGGCTGGCTGGTGTACGACCCCACCAACCGCATTACCGAAGGGTTTGATTTAATTGCGGTGGCGATCGCGCGGCACCCCGGTCAGGCCATTCCATTGGCCGGGTCGTGGTTTGGCCATGCCGACGACTACCTGGGCATGGAGGTGTCAGTAGCCGTCCGCAAGCTGGGCAGCATCCCAGAGTTCACCTAGTCACCCAAATCGCCAGTTCAAAATCAACATCAGCGCCCCAGCCGATTGGGCACATCGGCACAGCCACCGGGAACCGTAGCGCGAGTGCCCTCGCCGCCCCAGGCGCAGACGTAGCGGCGCTGTTCCTCAGAGAGGCGATAGACGTTGCTCAGGTTGGCCCCCTCGACCACGGCCCCCGTATTCACCCCAGTTACATAGTCGGGAGCCCCCGTGCGGGTGCGGGGGGTGGCGGTGTCTGCACTGCCGTAAAACAGTCGCGCCTCCATCAGGTCGGCCCCAGACAAGTTGGCCTGGTACAAAATTGACCGGGCAAAGTTGGTGCGCACCAGGTCAGCGCGGCGCAGATCGGCGCGAATCAGGTTGGTTTCGCTGAGGTCGGCCCAGCGCAGGTCGGTGCCCGACAGGTCGGCAGCGGCCAGCATCGCCCCCAGGTCAATCACGCGGGTGCCGCTGAGCCGGTCTTCTTCGTAACCGCCGCGCCCGTCTAGAATGGCTCGGCCCAGGCGATTGTCGCGGCGCAGGGGGGTGAGCAGCTTAGAGCGCGACAAAAAGCGAATTACCTTGGCCTTGCCGCCCGCGTCAACGCTGCCCAAAATAGCGGCGGTGCGAGCCTCGGCAATAATGCGCTCCTGGGGCCAGTCTTCGAGCAGCCCTTCCTCGTCGAGCACCAGCTCTGAGATGCCCTGAAAGAAAGAATCGATGGTCTGCTGCTGGGTGATCAAGTTTTGCTGGCGGGTTAGATCGCGGGAAATCACGTACTGCCGCCAGGCCACAAATAGGGCTAAAAAGGCAATAAAAATCTGCCCGATCGCCCCCAAAAAGTCGCCTAGGGAGCCGAGAATATCCCACCGCAGGGTCAGGCCCCAGGTCAGAATGGCGCGGTTGATGCCGGTGATGTTCATCAGCCCCACAAGGCCGATAATCACGCCCGGAATGGCGATTAGCAGCGACTGCTGCCGGGCCGACAGTTCCCCCAGCACTTCTTGAAAAAAGGGCCACATCAGCCGCAGGGAGACCAGCGTGGCCACCAGCGACCCGGCCAGAGTGAGCCAGAAACTGCTGGTGATCAGCCCCAGCCCAATGACGGCCACCGACACGACCGTAATCGCGCTGGCCGAAGTTAACGCCGGGTCAACCAGAATGGGGCCAGCAGTCGTGGGGTCGGAAGGGTCGAGATCGAGGCGCTGAGCCAGCGGTGGCGGCGGGCTACTGGACAAACTGTCGCTGGTAGCCGGGGCTGGGTAAAGCTGAGCGATCGCAGCATCAGCACCATTGCCGGGGTCATGGGTAGAATCTGCGGTTGGGCTGGCTGGCTGGGGCTGAGCCGGATCGGGGGGCGGTGAAGTCATAGCGGGCGGCAGCGGGCAAGAACGAGCTGACAAAACTAGGCGGATAAAACTAGATCAGGCCCCTGACAGCACAGGGCGAGGGATCTGGCTTTATTTAAGCACCTTAACCCTGGAATGGCCCTAGGGCCTGTTGGCCACAGTCAGCATCCCAGGATGCGGTTTCACCCAAGGCCCAGGCTCAAACAATGGCTAGCGCCGCCCCTCCTAGTCGCCCTAGCCTATCAACGGTAGACTAATGGGGGTTTTGTGCGCCTTTTGAGGCGGGTAGAGGAGGTTAAAAACGGCAGCATGGCGATTACTGGATTAATTTTGCTGGCCGCGATCGCTATTCTCGTCTGGGGCTATCGCCGCGCTCAGCCCTACGGCAGCGTGGGCATTTTGGCCTGGCTCCAGTCGGTGGTGCTGATGGGGCCGTGGCTGTTGTTCTTTGGGCTGTTTGCCCTGGGTATTTACATCAACCTGGCTGGTGTGCTGGTGCTGGTGCTGGGGTCGACGGGCCTCTATATCTACCTGGGGCGTCGACTGCGCGACCTGGGTCAGGACATGCTCTCGACCCAGCGCCCGGTTTCAGCCATGGCAGAGGTCAATCAGGCCAACAGTGAAAGCCCTGAGCAAACAGACCAGCCCACCCCCGCCCCGAGTAAATCTGCCGTAGAACTCTCTATCCCTGCCGACGATCTGGCCCAAATTGAGGGCATTTTTGGCCTCGATACCTACTTTCGCACCGAGACTATCCCCTACGACCAGGGGGCCATTTTTCGCGGCAACCTGCGGGGCGAACCGGCGGCCACCCAGGCCCAGCTAGCCGCATCGCTGCAGGAACGGCTGGGCGATCGCTACCGCCTGTTCTTAGTCGAAAACCTGGAGCAAAAGCCCACCGTCGTCGTGCTGCCCGCCAGCGCCGACCCGGTCAAAACCACCCCGGCCCAGTGGGCGCTGGCCGGGGTACTGGCGATCGCCACCACCTTCACCGGGCTAGAGGCCGGGGCCATTTTGCAGGGCTTTGACCTGCTGCAAGACGGTTCTCGCTGGCGAGCCGCCCTGCCCTTTTTAGTCGCCCTGCTGGTCATCCTCGTCGCCCACGAGGCGGGGCACTGGGTCACCGCCCGTCGCTACAAAATTCGCCTCAGCCCGCCCTTTCTAATTCCGGCCTGGCAAATTGGGGCCTTTGGCAGCCTCACCCGGTTCGAGTCGCTCTTGCCCAACCGCAGCGTGCTGTTTGACATTGCTCTGGCTGGCCCCGCCGCAGGCGGACTGGTTTCCCTGGCCATGCTGATTGGCGGGCTGCTGCTGTCACACCCCGGCAGTGCCTTTCAAATTCCCTCCGGCTTTTTTCAGGGATCAATACTAATTGGGGCTCTGGCTCGCGTCGTGCTCGGCTCGGCCCTGCAAGAGCCGCTGGTCGATATTCACCCGCTCACTATTATGGGCTGGCTGGGTTTGGTCATCACCGCCCTCAACCTGATGCCCGCCGGGCAACTCGACGGTGGCCGCCTGGTGCAGGGCATCTACGGGCGCAAAACCCTGAGCCGCACGACCCTGTTCACCCTGGTAGTGCTGGCCCTGGTAGCGCTGGCCAACCCTCTGGCCCTCTACTGGGCAGCCGTCATTGTGCTTTTGCAGCGCACCCCCGAGCGCCCCTGCCTTAACGATATTTCTGAACCCAACGACGCCCGTGCCGCCCTGGGGCTGCTGGCCCTGTTTTTAGCGCTGACCGTGCTACTGCCGCTGACCCCCAGTCTGGCTGGTCGGCTGGGTATTGGGGCTTGAGGGGATGGGTAGATGAGTACTGGTCCCTGAGCGGAGTCGAAGGGAGGGGATGGGTACTGGTCCCTGAGCGGAGTCGTTCGCGCTAGCGTCTCCTGTAAGGAGAAAGGAGGGCAGTGGGTGATTAGCTAGGTAAGCTGGGCTTGCTTAGTAGGAGAATGGGGGATGGGGAAGACGTTGTGGCGACTCTCCCTCACCTGTCCTTCGCTTTACCTGAATGCGCCTTCGCCTACTGGCTCCACCCGAATCTCCTCCAGCCGCTGGGCCAGATAGGCCGCTGCCGTAATCGGTGGAAACTGGGCAGTGCCCCCCGTGCGATCGATCAGGCTGTCAATCGGAGTTAAATCAACCTCAGGCCGAGGATGCACAAAGAACGGCATAGACAGACGGGCCTGGTTGCTCGACTGGGGGTTGACGACCCGGTGGGTGGTGCTTTTAAACAGGCCGTTAGTCAGGTTTTGCAGCATGTCGCCCGTATCAACCACAATCTGACCGGGGGTGGTCTGAACGGGTAGCCACTTGCCCTGCTGGGTCAAAATTTCTAGCCCTGGGGCGGTGGCCTCGCAGAGTAGGGTTATCAGGTTGATATCTTCGTGGGGGGCGGCCCTGAGACTGCCGGGAGGGGCTACCCCCACCGCCGGGTAGTGGGCCAGCCGCAGCACGGTATTGCCTCCGGTCGCCATCGCCACCAGCCAGTCCTGGGGCTGGCCCAGATATTCGGCACAGGCGGTTAGCAGCACCTCAGCACAGGCCATCAGCTGCTGGTAGAGGCGCATCATTACCGGGCGAAAGGAGGGCACTTCTTGAGGCCAGGGCGCATCGGGCGCGCTCAGGCTGTGGCGGTTGACGTGCCAAAACTCCTTCAGATCGGGAACGGTGTAGCCCTTGGCCTGCTCGCTGCCCAGGCTAGAAAAGCCGCCCACGCCCCGCTGGTGGGGTGGTGAGTACCTGGCCTTAGCCGGTTCTGGGAGGGCAAAGACCTCGGCAGCGACCTGGTAGGCCCGCCGCACCACCTCGGGCGAAACAGGATGCGGTTCGAGAATAAAGAACCCCACCGACTCAAGCGCCTCACCCAGGGTAGCGATCGCCCGCTGCCGCGCCGCCGTTGTACTGAGCAAATCGGGATAAGACACCACAGGAATGGCGGGCCGGGTCATGGCGTTGTCCTTGGGGACGATAAAACAGTTGGGTGGATTGTAGCAGCCTGGTCAACCCCAGACCGCCCGCGATAAAACTCCGTTGGCCTTGAATGTAGAGGAACTATCAATTCAGGCCCATTGCCCTGCGAATGACTTCGCATAATGCGATAAGGTTGGGCTAGCTGGTCTGTTTCGCCCCTTCTTGCTGTGACTACGCCTTCGCCCCCCGATTTCAGCCCGGTACTGCACATTGGCCCCCAGGCACTGACCGCTGCCGATGTGTTACCCCTGCTGAGGCGCTACGGCCTGCTGCCCGCTCTGGTCAAAGAACTCGTGATTGATCAGGCGATCGCCGCTGTTGCCCTTACCTCCGAGCAGGCCAGCCAGGCTGTAGATCAGTTCTTGCAGCTCAATCAAATTGCCAGTCCTGAGCAGTGCCAGAGCTTTTTGGCCCAGCGCGGGCTGAGCGAAGCCGATCTGGCCCTGTTAGCAGAACGCACCCAAAAGCTGCGGCAGTACAAGCTCGACACCTGGGGGCCTAAGGTTGAGTCTTACTTTTTGCAGCGCAAGAGCCACCTCGACCGGGTGCTGTATTCCCTCATTCGCACCCGAGAGGCGGGGCTGGCCCAGGAGCTTTTCTTTCGCATTCAAGATGATGGCCAGCCCTTTGCTGATCTGGCCAGGGAGTACTCCGAAGGGCAGGAGGCTCAAACCGGCGGGCTAATTGGCCCGGTCGAGCTGTCGGTGCCGCACCCGGCCCTGTCGAGAATTTTGGCCATCAGCCAGCCGGGGCAGCTGTGGCCGCCTACCCGAGTGGGTGAGTGGTTTGTGGTGGTGCGGCTGGAAAAGTTTTTGCCCGCCCGCCTCGATGACGCCACGCGCCAGCGCCTGATCGACGAGTTGTTTAACACCTGGCTACAGGAGCAGGTGCAAACCGCTCTACAGGCCAATTCCCACGGCAATTCTTTGGTGGAACAGGAGTAGCCTCTGTAGAGTTGTAGGTTGGGTGGCGCGTCAGCAGAACCCAACAAGGCTTGCTGCTGTTGGGTTTCACTTCGTTTCACCCAACCTACGAGAACTCCAACGTTTAGTTTTGACGCTGCACCAGGGATGCTATGAAATCAGCAGCGTTTTGGTCAAAATCACCATCCACGTCTCGACTCCGCTCGACGACCGCGTTTCGACTCCGCTCAGCGGAGCAGGCATGGGGTCGCTCCAGTTGTTGGGGTCGGCGTAGCCGAGGGCGTGGAGGATTTTGATAGTGCGATCGATGCCTGCCAAACTGCCAAAGAGCATGTGGCGCACTTTTTCGGGGGTTGGGGGCTTTAGGGACCGGGTCCCTTCGTCGTTGCCCCCGGCCCCTGACGAAAGCGGCAGGGACCGGGTCCCTGGATTGGTCTCTTGAGGCTCTTGGTTGTGGTTGGCTTCTGGTTCTTGATAGTCAAACATCGGTTCTGTTTCCTTGTAGTGGGTACGGAAGAAACAGAACGCGAAAACCCTAGCCGCCCGCAGCGCAAGTGCAAACTGAAGGGGCTAGGGTACCATGGGCCTAGCCTCGCAATCTGCGGCGTAGATTTGCGGGGTTAGCTGTCTGTTGGTGGTGCAAACACCTTCAGACAGCGCCAAGATTTTCGAGTTCTGTGAAACCACCGCTCGGGCTGAACGGCTTAACGTAAAAGAGTACTGGTACAAAAGCTCCCCGTCAAGCGCGTAGAGACAGGGGCATTGCTGGTGAAGATTTTCTTAAAGTACCTGAATAACACCTCTGAGAAGTCTATTATGCCGACTAAGATCTGCATAACACCCCTATGTAAGGTAGTTATCAAGACTCTGTTCTGCATAACACCCTGTTTTGGGGAGATAGCCCGATTAAAATCTGCATAACGCCTTAAAACGGGGTGTTATACAGATACTTTTTTGCATAACGCCCCCCTCTGAAGTCGATATTCAACTCAAGATCTGGCTAATCACCCTGACTAGGGGCGTTATGCAGAATACAGAGACAAAAATCAGACTAAACACAAGTTGGGCTGCTTTATATCTCGGTAAAGGGCATTTGTGTAGATTGTCGGGATGTGGTGAAAAGCAAAGGTTGTCTGTAGGTGTATGTGCTATAAATTGGCAAAGGTTCAGAATTATTGGGGTTACTACCAAGATGGAATCATCCGTACTAGCTTTACAAGCTGTAAATATTGCACTGTGGGCGATCGATAAAGTTTCAGGTGGTGCTTTGGAAAAGGCTGGGGCAGATGTTTTAAGTTTCCTGGCAGGAAGATTTCAAGGCAAGCTCCAAATTGAAAAGTCTGAACCAAAACTCCTGGAAGCCGCCATCCTAAGTGAAGCTGAATGGGATAGCAACTTCAAAGAAGACCTCGAAAGACTAGTAACTAATTATCAACAAATTCAAAATTCTTTCCGTGTTTCTCAAAGTACTGAATCAGGAGTCAACATCAATGTTGATAACAATTCAGGAAAGGTTGTGGGGCAGCAGATAGGGCAGCAATTTTTTCGTTAATCAATTTTTTGATCTCAAAGATTCTGATTTACAGCCTCATAGAAATCTGTTTAAGAAGCTGCTTAATTACATCAAAGTAGCTTTGTTCTTGGTATGCGCGGTATTCTTCTGGGTTTTATTTGGTTGGTTAGCTGACTACTCATTTCCTTTCGGTCAAGCATTAGAGCTATTTCTAGCATGTTTCAGGGGCACTGTTTCAGCAAAAATTAATAGCTTACAACAGCAATTACAGAGAACGGATATAATTCCTCAACCTGATAATAGGCAGCAAATTCAAAAACTGAATAACCTAGAGTCTCAAGCATGGCTGTATAAAAGCCAGGGCCATTTCATTCTCAAGGAAGGCTGAAGATGCTAGAGTTTCAGGCTGATTCATCTTTTCCTTAGGCTCTATGCATCTTTCTCCTCCATCCCCTGCTACGGTTCCCCAAACCCACCCCGAGTCGTTGCCTGAGCGGATCGAGATTCTGGAAGCCTTCGCTGATCTGCCCGACGTGCGTCAGGCGTCTGGGAAGCGGCATCATATGGCCCTGTGCCTGGCGCTCTTTACCCTGGCGGTGACAGCAG